>NZ_JBUZVP010000028.1:0-105230 GCF_055409485.1 Pseudomonas sp. A125 | reverse complement strand
CTCTAAAACCTTTTCCCACATAGTCTCGTCGTCCTGACTGAATCGGTTGGGGGATTTTAAACCAAGACCTTGAAAGGGGTGGCTGTAAGAGCGGAACCATAAGAAGCCGTTACCGCAGCAACGGATATACACTCAACCCAAAGCGATACAAGAAACGATACCGACACGTAATTTTGTGTTTGATATTAATTTTCGTATCGCTTATAAAGTCCCATGCCTACGACAAAACACAAGGCGGGAGACCCCCCATGTACGCACAGCTTGTAGAAACCGGAGTAAAGCGCATCAAGGACCTCTCCGAGATGTCCGACCAGGAACGCGCCTTCCAGGAAAAAATCGACGCCGAAATCAAAATCGAAGCCAAGAACTGGATGCCTGACGCCTACCGTCAAACCCTGATCCGCCAAATCTCCCAACACGCCCACTCCGAAATCGTCGGCATGCTGCCCGAAGGCAACTGGGTCACCCGCGCCCCCAGCCTCAAACGCAAACTGCAACTGATGGCCAAAATCCAGGACGAAGCCGGCCACGGCCTGTACCTCTACAGCGCCATGGAAACCCTGGGCGCCGACCGCGACGAAGAAATCGCCAAACTCCACAGCGGCAAAGCCAAATACTCCAGCATCTTCAACTACCCAACCCTGAACTGGGCCGACATGGGCGCCGTGGGCTGGCTGGTCGACGGCGCCGCCATCGTCAACCAAGTGGTACTGCAACGTACCTCCTACGGCCCCTACTCCCGGGCCATGGTGCGCATCTGCAAGGAAGAAAGCTTCCACCAGCGCCAAGGCTACGAACTGCTGCTGACCATGATGCGCCAGGGTACCCAGGCGCAAAAAGACATGGTCCAGGACGCAATCAACCGCCTGTGGTGGCCGTCGCTGATGATGTTCGGCCCCAGCGACGAACACTCCCCCAACAGCGCCCAGTCCATGGCCTGGAAGATCAAGCGCCAAAGCAACGACGAACTGCGCCAGCGCTTCATCGACCAGACCATCCCGCAACTGGAACTGCTGGGCTGCACCTGCCCCGACCCGGACCTGAAGTGGAACGCCGAACGCGGCCATTACGATTTCGGCGAGATCCAGTGGAGCGAGTTCTACGAAGTGCTCAAGGGCAACGGCCCGTGCAACCAGGAACGCGTCGCCACCCGCCGCAAAGCCATTGAAGACGGTGCCTGGGTGCGCGAAGCCGCCGTCGCCCACGCCCGTAAAAAACAGAACAAGAACGCCGCCTGATCGGCCACCTGATGTGGAGTCACCGTTATGTCTGAATGGACCCTGTTTGAAGTCTTCGTGCGCAGCAAGCACGGCCTGAATCACAAGCATGTGGGCAGCGTGCATGCCGCCGACACCACCATGGCCATCGAGAACGCCCGGGAGCTGTACACCCGGCGCAGCGAAGGCGTGAGTTTGTGGGTGGTGCCTTCGGCACTGATCACGGCTTCGTCGCCGGACGAGAAAGACCCGCTGTTCGACCCGGCCGATGACAAGGTCTACCGCCACGCCAGCTTTTACGAGCTGCCGGCTGAAGTCGGGCACATGTGAGGTCGACCATGAACACTCAAACCGATCTGATCGAATACCTGCTGCGCCTCGGCGACAGTGCCCTGATCCAGGGCCAGCGCCTGTGCCAATGGTGCGGCCATGCGCCGGCCTTGGAAGAAGAACTGGCGCTGATGAACGTCGGCCTCGACCTGGTAGGCCAGGCGCGCAACTGGCTGGAATACGCCGCCGAGCTGCTGGATGACGGGCGTGACGCCGATCACCTGGCCTTCCGCCGGGATGAACGGGCCTATCGCAATCTGCTGCTGGTAGAACAACCCAACGGCGACTACGCGGTGACTATCCTCAAGCAATTCCTGTATGACGCCTGGCACTTGCCGGTGCTGAGTGGCCTGGCCCAGTCCAGTGACGAACGCATCGCCGGCATCGCTGCCAAGGCAGTCAAGGAAGTTACCTATCACCTGCGCCGCTCCAGCGAGTGGGTGGAGCGCCTGGGGGACGGCACTGAGCAAAGCCATCAGCGCATGCTCGCGGCGATCCCCGAGCTGTGGCGTTTTACCGTGGAACTGACCAGTGCCGACGACAGTGAACAGCGCCTGCATGCAGCCGGTATCACACCGGACGCCGCGCAAGTCGCCGCTGCATGGCAAACCAACGTCAGCGAGATTTTCAGCAGCGCCACCCTGCCTGTGCCGCCCGCTGCGAACTATTTCTACCTGGACGCCCGACGCGGCCTGCACAGCGAGCACTTGGGGATTCTGTTAGCAGAAATGCAATTCCTACCACGAGCGTACCCCGATGCAACCTGGTGAGCTGATCGCCAGCGACCAGGGCGCACGCCCGGCGCAACCCACCGACCTGGCCGCCGCGTGGGCCACCCTGGCGCAGGTCATGGACCCGGAAGTGCCGGTGGTGAGCGTGGTCGATCTGGGCATTGTGCGTGATCTGGACTGGCAGGCCGGCCATCTGCATGTGGTGGTCACGCCTACCTACTCTGGCTGCCCGGCCACCGAAGTGATCGAGGGCGATATTCGCGACGCCCTGGAGCTGGCGGGTTTTCGCGCGCCGCAACTGGAACGCAAGCTGACTCCGGCCTGGACCACCGACTGGATCACCCACGACGGCCGCGAACGCTTGCGGGCCTACGGCATCGCGCCGCCCCAAGGCAGTAGCAGCAAGCGCAGCCTGCTCGGCGAAAGCCCGGTGATCGCCTGCCCGCAATGTGCCAGCACTCACACCGAAGTACTCAGCGAATTCGGCTCCACCGCCTGCAAGGCGCTGCACCGCTGCCGCGATTGCCTGGAACCGTTCGACTATTTCAAGTGCATCTGAGGGGCCAGTGGCCCGCTTGGTTGGAGAACAACAATGAGCAAATTTCACAGCCTGACCATCAAGGATGTGCGCAACGAGACCCGTGACGCGGTGTCCATCGCCTTCGAGATTCCGCAGCACCTGCAAGACAGCTTTCACTTCACCCAGGGCCAGCACCTGGTGATGCGCACCCAACTGGATGGTGAAGAAGTGCGCCGCTCGTATTCGATCTGCACCGGGGTCAATGACGGTGAACTGCGCATCGCCATCAAGCGCGTGGCCGGCGGGCGGTTTTCGGCGTTTGCCAATGAGCAGCTCAAGGCCGGCCACAGCCTGGAAGTGATGTCGCCCGCCGGGCACTTTCATGTGGAGCTTGATCCTGCTCGCCACGGCCATTACCTGGCGGTAGCAGCCGGCAGCGGCATCACGCCGATCCTGTCGATCATCAAGACCACCCTGCAAACCGAGCCCCACAGCCGCGTGACCCTGTTGTATGGCAACCGCTCCAGCTCCGGTGCGCTGTTTCGCGAACAGCTCGAAGACCTGAAGAATCGCTACCTGCAGCGCCTGAACCTGATCTTCGTGTTCAGCCGTGAACAGCAGGACGTCGACCTCTACAACGGCCGCATCAACGCCGACAAATGCGAACAACTGTTCTCCCGCTGGCTCGACGTAAAAACCCTCGATGCGGCCTTTATCTGCGGCCCGCAGGAGATGACCGAAACCGTGCGCGACAGCCTCAAGGCCAAGGGCATGGCGCCCGAGCGCATCCATTTCGAACTGTTCGCCGCCGCCGGCAGCCAGCATAAACGCGAGGCCCGCGAAGCGGCGCGCCAAGTGGATGCGGCGGTCAGCCAGATCACCGTGATCAGCGATGGCCGCGCCCTGGCCTTCGACCTGCCACGCAACAGCCAGAGCATCCTCGATGCCGGCAACGCCCAGGGCGCCGAACTGCCGTATTCGTGCAAGGCCGGCGTGTGCTCCACCTGCAAATGCAAGGTGATCGAGGGCGAAGTGGAGATGGACAGCAACCACGCCCTGGAAGACTACGAAGTGGCCGCCGGCTATGTGCTTTCGTGCCAGGCGTTCCCGGTCAGCGACAAGGTGGTATTGGATTTCGATCAGCTTTAAGGACACACCGCACCCTTTAGGAGCGAGCTTGCTCGCGAAGGTCGTTAACGATGACGCGGGTAGCCTGAATCAACGCGGCGCCCTCAGGTTTTTCGCGAGCAAGCTCGCTCCTGCAGGGCGCAGGTTTAACCACAACAACAACAATAAAAAGGAGCACACCACCATGACCCCCGACGATATCGAACGCATCCGTCGACATCCCGATTTCATCCAGTTGGTACGCCGTAAACAGAACCTGTACTGGCCGCTGTCGCTGATCATGCTGGTGATCTATTTCGGGTTTGTGCTGCTGGTGGCGTTCTCCCCGGCCACCCTCGGGCAGTCGTTAAGCGGCGGCGTGACCACGGTGGGCATGCTGGTGGGGGTGGTGATTGTGCTGTTGGCGTTCGCGCTCACCGGCTTTTATGTGTACCGCGCCAACCACGTGATCGACCCGCTGAACGACAAGCTGAAGCTGGAGTGCGCGCCATGAGCCGGCTTATGGCGTGGTTTCTATTGCCCCTGGCGTTGGCTACGGACCTTGCGGTGGCCGCAGACGGCGCGTCCCGGCCGCTGAACTGGAATGCGATCGGCATGTTCCTGGTGTTCGTGCTGTTTACCCTCGGTGTGACGCGCTGGGCCGCCCTGCGCACCCGTTCCGCCAGTGATTTTTACACCGCCGGCGGCGGCATGACCGGCTTCCAGAATGGACTGGCGATTGCCGGCGACATGATTTCCGCAGCGTCCTTCCTCGGCATCTCGGCGATGATGTTCCTCAACGGTTATGACGGCCTGTTGTACGCCCTCGGCGTATTGGCCGGCTGGCCGATCATCCTGTTCCTGATCGCCGAACGCCTGCGCAACCTGGGCAAGTACACGTTTGCCGACGTGGTGTCCTATCGTCTGGAACAAACCCCGGTGCGCCTGACCTCGGCCTTCGGCACCCTGACCGTGGCCTTGATGTACCTGGTGGCGCAGATGGTCGGCGCGGGCAAGCTGATCGAGCTGCTGTTCGGCATCGACTACCTGTATGCGGTGATGCTGGTGGGCGTGTTGATGGTGTTCTACGTGACCTTCGGCGGCATGCTCGCCACCACGTGGGTGCAGATCATCAAGGCGGTGATGCTGCTGTTCGGCACCACCTTCATGGCGTTCATGGTGCTCAAGCATTTTGGCTTCAGCACCGAGGCGATGTTCGCCGGGGCCACCGCCGTGCATGCCAAGGGCAACGCGATCATGGCGCCGGGCGGTTTGTTGTCCAACCCGATTGATGCGATTTCCCTGGGGCTGGGCATGATGTTCGGCACCGCCGGGCTGCCGCATATCCTGATGCGTTTCTTCACCGTCAGCGACGCCAAGGAAGCGCGCAAGAGCGTGTTCTACGCCACCGGTTTCATTGGTTACTTCTACCTGCTGCTGATCATTGTCGGCTTTGGCGCTATTGTCATGGTGGGCACCGACCCAAGCTTCCGTGATGCCAACGGCGCGATCATCGGCGGCGGCAACATGATCGCCGTGCACCTGGCCCAGGCCGTGGGCGGCAACCTGTTCCTCGGGTTCATTTCGGCGGTAGCGTTCGCGACCATCCTGGCCGTGGTGGCCGGGCTTGCGTTGTCTGGCGCGTCGGCAGTGTCCCATGACCTGTATGCGTGTGTGATCCGCAAGGGCCAGGCCAGCGAGCAGCAGGAGATCAGCGTGTCGCGCATCGCCACGCTGTGCATCGGCGTATTGGCGATCATCCTCGGCCTGCTGTTTGAGTCGCAGAACATTGCCTTCCTGTCCGGCCTGGTTTTGGCGATCGCCGCGTCGGTGAATTTTCCGGTGCTGTTCCTCTCGATGTACTGGAAGGGCCTGACCACCCGTGGCGCGGTGACCGGCAGCCTGGCGGGCCTGGTGTCGGCCATCGTGTTGCTGGTACTGAGCCCGGCGGTGTGGGTCAACGTGCTGCATTACGACAAGGCACTGTTCCCCTACTCCAACCCGGCCCTGTTCTCTATGAGCCTGGCTTTTTTCAGCGCCTGGGTCTTTTCCGTCACCGACCGCTCGCCCCGCGCTGCGATTGAACGCGGGCGTTACCTGGCCCAGTTCATTCGCTCCATGACCGGCATTGGTGCCGCAGGCGCCAGCAAACACTAACTCTCATTTTCCAACCCGGAGGAATCGTGATGCCTCACGCCCCTACCCTGCAAAGTTTTATCGCTGGCCGCTGGATCGGCCAACACGGCGCCCAAGTGCTGCGCAGCGCCATCGACGGCCATGAGCTGGCGCGCACTCATGAAGAGCGCCCGGACTTCGCCGAAGCCATCGAACACGGGCGTCGCCAGGGCGTCAGCGGGCTGATGGCGCTGGACTTCCAGCAACGGGCCCAGCGCCTGAAGGCTATCGCGCTGTACCTCAGCGAGCGCAAAGAGCAGCTCTACGCCCTCTCCCACCACAGCGGCGCGACCCGCGCCGACAGCTGGATCGATATCGAGGGCGGCAACAGTACGCTGTTCACTTACGCCAGCCTCGGCTCGCGGGAGTTGCCGTCGGGCAATATCGTCCACGAAGGCCCGGCAATGCCGCTGGGTAAACTGGGCAGCTTCGCCGGCACGCATATCCTGGTGCCCCGTGGCGGCGTGGTGGTGCACATCAACGCGTTCAACTTCCCGATCTGGGGCATGCTCGAAAAATTCGCCCCAAGCTTCCTGGCCGGCATGCCCTGCATCGTCAAGCCCGCCAGCGCCACCAGCTACCTGACCGAGGCGGTGGTGCGCCTGATGGACGAATCCGGCCTGCTGCCACCGGGCAGCCTGCAACTGGTGATCGGCAGCACCGGCGACCTGCTCGACCGTCTGCAAGGCCAGGACGTGGTGACCTTCACCGGTTCCGCCGACACCGCCGCCAAGCTGCGGGTCAACCCGAACCTGATCCGCAATTCGGTGCCCTTCAACGCCGAGGCCGACTCGCTGAACTGCGCGATCCTCGCCCCGGACGTGAGCCCGGATGACGAAGAGTTCGAACTGTTCATCAAGGAAGTCGCCCGGGAAATGACCACCAAGGCCGGGCAGAAATGCACCGCCATTCGCCGCGCTATCGTGCCGGCCAAGCACATCGATGCCGTCGCCACCCGCCTGCGCGAGCGCCTGGAAAAAGTCGTGGTTGGCGACCCGTCGGTGGAAGGCGTGCGCATGGGTGCACTGGCCTCCCACGACCAGCACAAAGACGTGGCCGAACGCCTGGAAAGCCTGTTGCAGAGCAGCGATATGCTGTTCGGCGCCCGTGACGGGTTTGAACCGCGCGGTGAAAACGTCAGCCAGGGCGCGTTCTTCGCGCCGACCTTGCTGCAAGCGCGTGACCCGCATGCTGAAGGCGGCGCGCATGACATCGAAGCCTTCGGGCCGGTCAGCACCTTGATGGCCTACGATGACCTGGACGAAGCCCTGGCCCTGGCCGCACGCGGAAAAGGCAGCCTGGTTGCGAGTCTGATCACCAAAGACCCGCAGATTGCGGCCAAAGCCATTCCGGTGGCCGCCGCGTGGCACGGCCGCCTGCTGGTGCTCGACCGCGAGTCTGCCGCCGAGTCCACCGGGCACGGCTCGCCCCTGCCACAACTCAAACACGGCGGCCCGGGCCGTGCCGGTGGCGGCGAAGAACTCGGCGGCTTGCGTGCGGTGAAACACTACCTGCAACGTGCAGCGGTCCAAGGTTCGCCCACCATGCTGGCGGCCGTCACCGGCGAATACGTGCGCGGTGCCAAGGTGATCGAGACCGAAGTGCATCCGTTCCGCCGGTTCTTCCAGGATTTGCAGATTGGCGAATCACTGCTGACCCACCGCCGCACCGTCACCGAGGCCGACCTGGTGAACTTCGGCTGCCTGTCGGGCGACCACTTCTACATGCACTTCGACGACATCGCCGCCAAGGAGTCGCAATTCGGCAAACGCATCGCCCATGGTTACTTCGTGCTGTCGGCGGCGGCAGGGCTGTTCGTATCCCCGGCACCGGGGCCGGTGTTGGCGAACTACGGGCTCGATACCCTGCGGTTTATCAACCCGGTAGGCATTGGTGACACCATCCAGGCGCGGCTGACCTGCAAGCGCAAGATCGACCAGGGCAAGAAGAGCCCGCAGGGCATTCCGCAAGGCGTGGTGGCGTGGGATGTGGAGGTAACCAACCAGTTGGGTGAGTTGGTGGCCAGTTATGACATCTTGACGCTGGTGGTGAAGCGCGAGGACTGACCGCTCACTGAACCGGCTTGAAAAAGCCGGTTGGTACGTGAAGGAACGTTGAGGCAAGCCGGCTACTGGAACGAAACTCACCAAGACCTGATGCAGGCTGTTTACAGGGATGTGGGTAGACTCGAGTGTTGTTCAATGATTTGTACCCGTACAAATCCTTCGTCTTCACTCGGTGGCTCAAGCAGGCTGAACACGCTTTTCAGCGCGTCCTCCGGCACTCTCTTGTCAGCATTGCGTTGGGCGTTTCGCGCCAACGCCAACGCCAGCGGTGCACTCACCAGGATCCCGCTCACCGGGATTGCATATTCCCTGGCGATGGACAGCAGCTCCTCCCGATGACGCCGCGCCGGCAAGGCCGCATCAAAGACGATCGCGCCGCGCCCCAGCCGATCAAGGTTTTCCGAGACCCAGCGAGACTTGCCGGCACCTTGCACGCCCATGACCACGTACAGATGTGCGCCCTGCCCCGCGCGTGACAGCTCGTGCCTCAAGCGCGCATAGGCAAGCTGCCATGCCTGTCGGTTGCGCTCAGGCGTGAACTCCCTGCCAAACTCAGTTTCCAGGTAGTCGTCCGGGTTGATCACCAGGGGCAGGTCCATCGACTGATCCTCCATCAAAAAGGCACATCACCCAAAATCGTCGCACGGTGCATCACCCGCCTTTCTGGTCGGTAATCATCAATCGCGTAATGCTGGGTAATGCGGTTATCCCAGAACGCTACATCATTCGCCTGCCATCGCCAACGCACGGTGAATTCCGGACGGCTCACATGGCTGAACAACAAGCGCAGCAACGCGTCACTTTCCGCGGCCTCAAGCTCATTGATTCGCGTGGTAAAACCTTCATTCACAAACAGCGCCTTGCGGCCCGTGGCGGGATGTGTCCTGACCACCGGGTGTGGCAGCGGCGGATGATCCTTCCTGGCTTTTTCGTAGCGCTCCAGTGCTTCAGGTGTACTGCCAAAGCGCTCGGTGGGAAATGATTTGGTCAACTCATGGGTAGCGGTCAGGCCGTCGAGCAGGTGCCGGATGGGGGCCGATAACGCGTCGAACGCAGCTACGCCATTGGCCCACAATGTATCGCCGCCGAACGCCGGCACTTGTGCTGTTGATCAGTCAGAGGCAGGGACATGTCCAGCCCCTCAACCTCGGCGCCGATGGTAGGGCCAAGTGGATGAAGCGTCAGGCCCATGACTACTCCCCGATGAACTTGTCGCTGACAAAGGCTGAATAGTCAGGCAGGACTTTTTCGATTTTCCCCTGCTCTTTCAGAAACTCGGCGGTCTTGCCGATTTCCTTGGCGGTGCCGCCAGCGAGGTATTCGGCGCTTTTTTGTTCGGCGGCTGTCGGGAACGAAGAGCCTTCGAGCAACTCGGGAATGTCTGCAGCATTGGCGCCTGTGAGTCGGGCGATGCTCTTCACCGGAGCAGAATCTGCGGTCCAGTCCTTTTTATGCGCCGCGTAATCGGCAATCGCTGCCAGGCTGACCTTGGCAAAGTCGGCCACGACCTTCGGGTTCTTTTCGGCGAAATCCTTACGCGCGACCCACACTTCAAAGGTCGGGGCGCCCCAGTTGGACACCTCGGCAGCGTCCGTGAGGATCTTGCCGGTCTTGCGGATTTCACCCAGGGCAGGTGACCAGGTAAACGCCCCGTCGATGTCGCCACGGGCCCAGGCGGCGGTGATTTGTGCAGGGGTCAGGTTGACGATGTTGACCTTGCGCGGGTCCAGGTTCCAGTGCTTCAGCGCGCCCAGCAAGCTGTAGTGGGAGGTGGACACAAAGGGGACGGCGATGGTCTTGCCGATCAGGTCTTCAGGGGTCTTGATCCCGCTGCCGTCGCGCACCACCAGCGCTTCGGAGCTGCGGATCTGTGCGCTGACGATAAATGCCACCAGCGGCATGTTTCGCGAAGCCGCCGCGGCCAGCGGGCTTGAACCGAGGTTGCCGATCTGCACATCCCCGGAAGCCATGGCGGCCAGCACGGCCGGGCCCGCATCGAATTTACGCCAATCGATTTTCTGGCCAATGCCCTGTTCATATTCGCCATCGGCAATCGCGCGTTTGATCGGGTCGATGCCGTTGATATAGCCGATGGTCAGGTCAGCGGATTGAGCACTTAGGGAAAGGACAGCGAGGCCTACGGCCGAGAGGAGATTGCGGGCCAGTTTAAGCGTCTTCATTTTTTATAGATTCCTGAGCGGATAAGACTTGAGCGGCGCGGGTCCCGCCGCTTCAAGGGTCAACTCAGTTAGATGATATTGATCTATAAAGAATAAAATAAATAATTTTATGGAATTAGCTTAGACAGGATACAGGCGCTTGGGCGCGATGAGTCAAGCACCGCGCATGCGCCCTTTGCTTACTCTTGAACGTCCATGAACTCTTTGGCCCAATTCACGTAGGTGTCGGGGAACGTATAGGTATGGGTCAACTCGCTGGCCGTCAGGTTTGACGTGCTGCGCGTGAGGTTGCGCTGATCGCGAAGGCTGTCGTAGGTCGCCTTGATCGAGGCAAAGTAGGCTCCGTGGCCGGCCACCACAATCCGCACCCCCAGCTTGGCCAGGCGTGCATTGTCATTGAGGTTCGGGTTGGCATAGGTCACCAGCATCAGCGGAACCGTCAAGCCTTCAGCGATTTGTTCAAGGTGGTCGAAGTCACGAATACCCACCATGCAGATTCCGTCTGCGCCGGCTTCCTGATACGCCTTGGTGCGGTGGATAACGTCTTCCACCGGCAACACCGCGGCGTTGGTCCGCGCGATGATCGAAAGCTGCGGGTCGACTCGGGCCTCCAGGGCTGCCTTGACCTTGCCCACGCCCTCTTCGGTGCTGATCAGGTCGGTGGATTTGCGCCCGAACTGCGCGGGCAGCAAGGTATCTTCAATGGTCAGCGCCGAAACGCCTGCGCGCTCCAGTTCCTGGACGGTGCGCATCACGTTCAGCGCATTGCCGTAGCCGTGGTCGGCGTCGGCGATCACCGGAAGCTGCGCCACCCGGCCGATGCGAGTGGCCTGCTCGACGAATTCACTCAAGGTAATCAGCGCGAAGTCCGGTGCAGCCAGTACCTGCAGCGAAGCCACCGAGCCACCCAGGATACCGACTTCGAAGCCCAAGTCCGAAGCGATCCGGGCCGACATCGGGTCGAACACCGAGGCGGTGTGAAAGCAGTTTTGGGAGGCGAGCAACTCGCGAAACGAGCGCCGTAGATCATGGTGGGAAATTTTCGACATGTTCACTCCTCACTGTCGCCGTATACGCGGGAACGACCAGTGCCAATTCAAAAGTATGGCTAGCGTATCACGCCCCAAAAAGATGGTTGATGACGATTGAGAAACTTATACATCACGTTCAGGCCTTGCAGTCGACCAACGATGTGTACCCAGCCGCCCTGAAAATAGCCACTTACACGATGCTCGCCCGGCTGCTCGATGAAGTAGAACAACTGGCAGCCGTTGAGGCTTGGGGCGTGCGCAGAAACGCTAGCCGCGCAACCACGCCCAGCGCGTCAATTCATCGTCCAGGTGACGGGCAAACTGCTGCGCGGTGCCGCTCACTTCATCAATCCCGTTTTCCCTGAGCAGCGCCTGGGTCTCGGGCGCCTTCAACGCCTCGGCTATCGCTTGGTTGAGCCACGCTATGGCTTGGGTTGAAGTGCCGGCCGGGGCAACAAAGCCCAGCCAGTTATTCAGCGCATAACCGCTCAACCCTGCTTCCTCCAGCGTTGGCACATGGGGCAATGCGGTACATCGCACTGGCGTGGTAACCGCCAGTGCACGCAGTTGCCCCGCGCGCACCGGCGCCAGCATGGTGGCCACGTTGTTGAAGCTCAAGTCCAAACTACCCTCCCCCAGCGCTACATACAGATCACGCGTATCCGGATAAGCCCGGTGCAGCAGTTTTACCCCGGTCAGTTTTTCGAACAGCAACCCGGCCAGGTACGGCGCGCTGCCGGTACCCGAACTGCCGTAAGTCAACGTCTGCCGCGCGGCCAATTCAATCAGCGCCTGCACGTTGTTGACACCCAGGGACAAACGCGTGCCGAGTACCAGCGGTGAACGGGTAGCCAGGCACACCGGCGCGAAGTCCCGTAGAGGGTCATAGCCCAGGTCGGAGCGCAGGTTGGGGTTGATGGCATGGGTGCCGAAGGTCGCAACCAGGAGCGTATTGCCGTCTGCGGGGCTGGCGATCAATGCGCGGGCAGCGATGGCGCCGAGTTCACCGGGCATCAGCTCTATCCGGATTTCACGGCCCAGCGCTGCGGTAAATGCGGGCGCCATGCTGCGCAGCAAGTCGTCGGAGGCGCTGCGCGGAGAAAAGCCGATGAGGATGCGCAGTGGCAACGGGGCGGATTCAGACTGCATGGGGGCCTCGAAGAAGGTGACTGAAGCGGGATTTGACCCCGTGGGCGGGCCGATTACCAGCCATTTGTCAGCTGACCCGCAGAGCAATGAACATCACTCTATTGCGCTTCTCGTATTATGGTATACCATCATACGCAAATCACCCGCCTCAAATGGAGCCGTTCATGAGTTTCGAAATCCGCAAAATCGTCAGCTATGTAGAAGAAACCCTTATCGAAGGCGGCAAGGCCTCGGATACGCCGGTGAAGATGGTCGGCCTCGCCGTCGTGCTGAAAAACCCATGGCTGGGCCGTGGTTTCGTAGAAGACCTGAAACCGGAAATCCGTGCCAACTGCTCCGATCTCGGCGCACTGATGGTGGAGCGCCTGGTGGGGATTATCGGCGGCGCCGACAAGATCCAGGCCTACGGCAAGGCCGCCGTAGTCGGTGCTGACGGTGAGATCGAGCACGCCTCGGCGATCATCCATACCCTGCGCTTCGGCAACCACTATCGCGAAGCAGTCAAGGCCAAGAGCTACCTGAGCTTCACCAACAAGCGCGGCGGCCCGGGCACGTCGATACAGGTGCCGATGATGCACAAGGACGACGAAGGCCTGCGCTCGCACTACATCACCCTGGAAATGAAGATTGAAGACGCGCCCCGCGCCGACGAAATCGTCGTGGTCCTGGGCTGCGCCGACGGTGGCCGCCTACACCCGCGCATCGGCAATCGCTACATCGACCTGGAAGAGCTGGCGGCTGAAAAAGCCCAGTAAGCAAGACCGGCACTCAAATAAAAAGGCATGCAGGAGCGCTCCATGATTCGGCTCACCGCTGAACGTACCCCGGCTGGCACCAGTTACCTGGCGACCGGCCAAGGCCAGCCTGTGGTTTTGATCCACGGCGTGGGCCTGAATAAAGAAATGTGGGGCGGCCAGGTGGTCGGCCTCGCCACCCGGTACCGCGTCATTGCCTATGACATGCTCGGGCATGGCGCCAGCCCCCGCCCGCAGAGCGGTACGCCGCTGCTGGGCTATGCCGACCAACTGCTGGAACTGCTCGACCACCTGCAATTGCCCCTGGCGACGGTGATCGGGTTTTCCATGGGCGGCCTGGTGGCTCGTGCCTTTGCCCTGCATTACCCGCAGCGCCTGCAAAGCCTGGTGGTGCTTAACAGTGTGTTCAATCGCAGCCCCGAGCAGCGCGCCGGGGTGATCGCACGTACCGCCCAGGCTGCTGAACACGGGCCCGACGCGAACGCCGAAGCCGCCCTGTCGCGCTGGTTCAGCCGTGAATACCAGGCCGCCAACCCGGCGCAGATTGCTGCGTTGCGCCAGACCCTGGCGGGCAACGACCCTCAGGGTTACCTGACCACCTATGAACTGTTCGCGACCCAGGACATGTACCGCGCCGACGACCTGGGCAGCATCCAGGCGCCGACGCTGGTCGCCACCGGGGAGCTGGACCCCGGCTCGACACCGCAAATGGCCCGGCAACTGGCAGAGCGTATTCCCGGCGCGACCGTGGCCGTTTTGCCGGAGCAACGGCATATGATGCCAGTCGAATCGCCGCGCCTGGTCAACCAGCTCTTGCTGGGCTTCCTCGAAACGGCACACTCCCAACAACACCCGATAAAGGGGATCGTGGCATGACACTTGAACGCTTCCAGATGTGCATCGGCGGCGAATGGGTTGACGCCCTGTCCGGCAAGACCTTCGACAGCCTGAACCCGGCGCTGGCCGAACCCTGGGCGCAGTTGCCCGATGCTGACGAAGCCGACGTGGAGCGCGCCGTGAACGCCGCGCAAAGCGCCTTCGAAAGCCCGGCCTGGCGCGGCCTCACCGCCACCGCACGGGGCAAGCTGTTGCGCCGTCTCGGCGACCTGATCGCCGAGAACAAGGAGCAACTGGCGCAGCTCGAAAGCCGTGACAACGGCAAGCTGATCCGTGAAACCCGCGGCCAGGTCAGTTACCTGCCGGAATTTTTCCACTACACCGCAGGCCTTGCCGACAAGCTCGAAGGCGGCACCCTGCCGCTGGACAAGCCCGACCTGTTTGCCTACACCGTGCATGAAGCCATGGGCGTGGTCGCCGCGATTATTCCGTGGAACAGCCCGCTGTACCTGACCGCGATCAAACTCGCGCCGGCCCTGGCGGCGGGCAATACCATCGTGATCAAACCATCGGAGCACGCCTCGGCGACCATTCTTGAACTGGCGCGCCTGGCGCTGCAAGCCGGCATTCCGCCGGGTGTGGTCAACGTGGTCACCGGATACGGTCCCAGCACCGGCGCGGCCCTGACCCGCCACCCGCTGGTGCGCAAGATCGCCTTCACCGGCGGCGCCGCTACGGCACGGCATGTGGTGCGCAGCAGCGCCGAAAACTTCGCCAAGCTGTCCCTTGAACTGGGCGGCAAATCCCCGAATATCATCTTTGCCGACGCCGACCTCGACAGCGCCATCAACGGCGCCATTGCCGGCATTTATGCCGCCTCCGGGCAGAGCTGCGTCTCTGGCTCGCGCTTACTGGTGCAGGATGAAATCTATGACGAATTCGTCGAGCGCCTGGTGGAGCGTGCCCAACGCATTCGCATCGGCAACCCACAGGACGACGCCAGCGAAATGGGCCCCATGGCCACCGCGCAGCAACTGGCCGTGGTCGAAGGCCTGGTGGCCGATGCCATCGCCGAAGGCGCGCGCCTGCGCACCGGCGGCAAGCGCCCGCAGAACCTCGGCGACGGCTGGTTCTATGAGCCGACACTGTTCGAATGCGACAGCAATTCGATGAAGATCATGCAAGAAGAAGTGTTTGGCCCGGTGGCGTCGGTCATCCGCTTCAAGGACGAAGCCCAGGCCCTGGCCATCGCCAACGACTCGCAGTTCGGCCTGGCCGCCGGCATCTGGACCCGCGACCTGGGCCGCGCCCACCGGCTGGCGCGGGACGTGCGCTCGGGCATCATCTGGGTCAACACCTACCGCGCCGTATCGGCCATGGCGCCCATCGGCGGCTTCAAGAACAGTGGCTATGGACGCGAAAGCGGCATCGATTCGGTGCTGGCCTACACCGAGTTGAAGACGGTGTGGATCAACCTTTCCCAGGCCCCGATGCCTGACCCTTTCGTGATGCGCTAAGAGACCCCAACCATGATCGAACCCGGCATTTACAAAGACGTCATGAGCTCGTTTCCTTCCGGCGTCACGGTGGTGACCACCCTGGACCCGGAGGGCGGCATCGTCGGTATCACCGCCAGTGCGTTCAGCGCGCTGTCGATTGACCCGGCGCTGGTGCTGTTCTGCCCCAACTATGCGTCAGACACCTACCCTATCCTGCGCGACAGCAAGCGCTTTGCGATTCACCTGCTGTCTGCCGACCAGACGGCTGAAGCCTATGCGTTTGCCAGCAAAGGCAAGGAAAAGGCCAAGGGCATCGAGTGGCACCTGAGCGACTTGGGCAACCCACTGCTGGCCAACGCCACGGCGATTATCGAGTGCGAGCTGTGGCGCGAATACGACGGCGGCGACCACGCGATCATCGTAGGCGCAGTAAAGAACCTGATCCTCCCCGAGCAACCGGTGACGCCGATGATCTACCACAAGGGCAAGCTGGGCCCGCTACCAACACTGGCGTGAGCAGACGCCGGGGGCGGTGAGGGTTTGTCGCTTAAAGAACGCAGCGTGATAAACTTGCCGAAGATTTTGGCCCTCAATCGGCCCCGGCTGGCCCCTCAAGCCTTTGCCAAAGCCGGTGCCGAGGCCTCCAGTTAACCGCCCCATTCAGAGCAGACCCCATGAAACGCCTGCCACTCGACGACAGCTTCAAGGTCAATCACAACCCTGTTACCCTGCGCGAAATCGTGCTGGAGAAACTGCGCAGCGCCATCATGAACTTCCAGCTGTTGCCGGGTGACCGCCTGGTGGAGCGCGACCTGTGCGACCGCCTCGGCGTCAGCCGCACCTCGGTGCGCGAAGCCTTGCGTCACCTGGAGTCGGAAGGCCTGGTGGAATTCGCCGATGCCAAGGGCCCGCAGGTGGCGATCATTACCCTGGCCGATGCCGTCGATATTTACGAACTGCGCTGCGTGCTTGAAGGCTTGATCGTGCAGTTGTTCACCCTGCGTGCCAAGGCCAAGGACATCAAGGCCCTGGAAAAAGCCCTGGAGGAAAACCGCAAGGCCCTCAAGGACGGTGAACTGCAACAAGTCATCGACTCGGTGCAGGGTTTCTACGACGTCCTGCTGGTAGGGTCTGGCAACCATGTCGCCGCCACCCAGCTGCGTCAGTTGCAGGCGCGCATCAGCTACCTGCGCGCCACGTCGGTGTCCCAGGAAAACCGTCGCGGTACCAGCAACCAGGAAATGGAACGCATGGTGCAGGCGATCAAGAGCGGCGACCCGCTGGCGGCCCACCAGGCCTGCGTCGACCATGTGCGCGCCGCCGCCGCCGTTGCCCTGGATTACCTCAAGCGCAAGCAGGAAGAGACCGGCAAGATTCCCGAGATCATCCTGCCTATCGCGCTTAAAGAACCGCGCATAGGTCACTGACCGTGTTCAGCCCAGGCTTTTGCCCGAAATGCGGTGGCAGTGATTTAGGTCACCAACTGCCGCCGGGCGATACGCATGAGCGCCTGATGTGCCGCGGCTGCGGCTACATCCACTACGTTAATCCGAAGATCATCGCTGGCTGCATCATCGAGCAGGACGGCAAGTACCTGCTGTGCCAACGGGCGATCCCGCCACGCCCTGGCACCTGGACGCTGCCGGCCGGCTTTATGGAAGGTGGCGAAACCACGGAGCAGGCGGCACTGCGGGAGGTCTGGGAAGAAAGCGGCGTGCGTGCAGAGATCGTGTCGCCCTACTCGATCTTCAGCGTGCCGAAGATCAGCGAGGTGTACATCATCTTTCGCGCCGTCGCATTGGAGATTACCGGCCAGTTCGGCCCGGAAACCCTGGACTACAAATTCTTCGCGCCCGAGGATATTCCCTGGGACAGCATCTACTACCCGGCGATTCGGCAGATCCTCGAACGTTATATCGAGGAACGCCAGGCCGGTGTCTACGGCATCTACATCGGCAACGACGACAGCGGCAGGATTCACTTTATCCGCTGATGTTCAGACCGGACTCGGTTCAAAATGGGGGGCTGGCTGTGGTGGGGGGGCTTGTAGCCCTTCGGGTTCACTACAGATTAATGGGGCTGCTTCGCAGCCCAGCGCGGGGCAAGCCCGCTCACCACAGCAAGCCCGCTCACCACAGCATGCCCCCTCACCACAGCAAGCCCGCTCACCACAGCAAGCCCCACATTTGAATCGCTTTACACCTGATAAACCTAGGGTGCCAAGCCTTCCACAATAATGATCTGCGCCTGAGCCACGCCTTCTCGGTGCGCCCTCGCCTGCTGGTACTCCTCAGACTCATAGCACGCCACCGCCTGGTCGTAGCTGTCGAACTCGATCACCACATTGCGCTGCGTCGCAGGCCCGCCTTCCATCGCGGCGCTGCGCCCGCCCCTGGCCAGAAAACGCCCGCCAAACTTCGCAAACGCCGCCGGTGCGCGCTGGGTGTACTGCGTGTATTGCTCTGCATCCGCCACATTCACATGGGCAATCCAGTACGCCTTCATCGTGACATCCTCTTGATTAGATTTTATGGTATACCATAATACATACAACCAACAATTCGAGCACCCTACATGTCGTTCAACAGCATTGCAGAAATCATCGAAGACTACCGCCAGGGCAAGATGGTGCTCTTGGTGGACGACGAAGATCGGGAAAACGAAGGCGACCTGTTGCTGCCTGCCGACTGCTGCACCGCCGAGGCTATCAGCTTCATGGCCCGTGAAGCCCGTGGCCTGATTTGCCTGACACTCACCGATGAACATTGCCAGCGCCTCGCCCTGGAACAGATGGTGCCGAGCAATAGCAGCGTGTTCAGTACCGCATTTACCGTGTCCATCGAAGCGGCCGTCGGCGTCACCACCGGTATTTCTGCTGCTGACCGCGCGTGCACCGTGGCGGCCGCCGTCGACATTAATGCCGGCCCTGCAGACATTGTGCAACCGGGCCATATCTTCCCGCTGCGCGCCAAGGACGGCGGTGTACTGACCCGCGCCGGCCACACCGAAGCCGGCTGCGACCTGGCGCGCCTGGCCGGGCATACGCCGGCCTCGGTGATCGTCGAAGTGATGAACGATGACGGCACCATGGCCCGCCGTCCCGACCTGGAAGTATTCGCCCGCAGGCACGGGATCAAGATCGGCACCATCGCCGATCTGATTCACTACCGCTTGAGCACCGAACGCACCGTGGTGCGCATTGGCGAACGCGACCTGCCGACGGTGCATGGCACGTTTCGCCTGATCACCTTCGAAGACCGCATCGAAGGCGGCGTGCACATGGCGATGGTCATGGGCCAGTTGCGCCGCGACGAACCCGCCCTGGTGCGGGTGCATGTGATCGACCCGCTGCGCGACCTGGTCGGCGCTGAATACAGCGGCCCGTCCAACTGGACGTTGTGGGCCGCCTTGCAGCGGGTGGCCACCGAAGGCTGCGGCGTGGTGGTGGTGCTGGCCAATCATGAGTCATCCCAGGCACTGCTGGAGCGTGTGCCGCAACTGACCCAGGCGCCCCGGCAATTCAACCGCTCGCAATCACGCATCTATTCCGAAGTCGGTACCGGGGCGCAGATCTTGCAGGACCTCGGCGTCGGCAAACTACGCCACCTCGGCCCGCCCCTGAAATACGCCGGTTTGACCGGCTACGACCTTGAGGTGGTCGAGAGCATTCCTTTCACCGAATGACGGATAACCGGTAAGGCAAAATGCTTGCACAAAGTTTGGAATACCATAATATGACATTCCATAGACCGAACGTTCCTGCCAAGTGCGCCCGCCAGGGAAAGCACGAATAACAGCCCTTGGCACGGTCGCCCTTTGGGGCCCGATTAGAGGCCCCGCTGGACCTACTGCTCCCGATAGGCGGGCATTACCAAGCCCGCTCAATAACAAAACAAATGAGGGCGTGAAAATGGTGTTGAACAAACGTGCAACCGCGGTGCTGTTCGCGGGTTTATTGGCCACGGCCTCCCACGTGGCCCTGGCAGCCGAAAGCGTCAATTTCGTGAGCTGGGGCGGTAGCACCCAGGATGCGCAGAAGCAGGCCTGGGCCGACCCGTTCAGCAAGGCCAGCGGCATCACCGTGGTCCAGGATGGCCCCACCGACTACGGCAAACTCAAGGCCATGGTCGAAAGCGGTAACGTGCAGTGGGACGTGGTGGATGTGGAGGCCGACTTCGCCTTGCGTGCCGCCGCCGAAGGCTTGCTCGAACCCCTCGATTTCTCGGTGATCCAGCGCGACAAGATCGACCCGCGCTTCGTGTCTGACCACGGCGTGGGTTCGTTCTTCTTCTCCTTCGTGCTGGGCTATAACGAGAGCAAGCTCGGCGCCGGCAAACCCCAGGACTGGACCGCCCTGTTCGACACCAAGACCTTCCCAGGCAAACGCGCCCTCTACAAATGGCCGAGCCCGGGCGTGCTTGAGTTGGCCCTGCTGGCCGACGGTGTACCCGCCGACAAGCTGTACCCGCTGGACCTGGGCCGCGCTTTCAAGAAACTCGACACCATCAAGAAAGACATCGTCTGGTGGGGTGGCGGTGCACAGTCGCAACAGCTGCTGGCCTCCGGCGAAGTCAGCATGGGCCAGTTCTGGAACGGACGCATTCACGCGCTGCAGGAAGACGGCGCACCAGTGGGCGTAAGCTGGAAGCAGAACCTGGTGATGGCCGACATTCTGGTTGTACCCAAGGGCTCGAAAAACAAGGCGGCGGCCATGAAGTTCCTGGCCAGCGCCAGCAGCGCCAAGGGCCAGGCAGACTTCTCCAACCTGACCGCCTATGCACCGGTGAAGATCGACAGCGTGCAGCGCCTGGATTCAGTCCTGGCGCCCAACCTGCCGACGGCGTATGCCAAGGACCAGATCACCCTCGATTTCGCCTACTGGGCCAAGAACGGCCCGGCCATTGCGACACGGTGGAATGAATGGCTAGTCAAATGAAAATGACGGCAACCACGCCCTCCGGGAGCGCCGTTGGCGCTGCCGGCAAGGCTGGCGGTAAAGCCGTTTCGCCGTCCCTGGCGCAGCGCTGGCGCGGTTCAAGCAACCTGATCCCGGCCTTGCTGTTCCTTGGTCTGTTCTTTCTGGCGCCGCTGATCGGCCTGCTGCTGCGCGGCGTGCTGGAGCCGGTGCCGGGGCTTGGCAATTACCAACAGCTGTTCGCCAACTCGGCCTACGCCCGGGTGTTGCTCAACACCTTTTCGGTGGCGGGCCTGGTGACCCTGTTCAGCTTGTTGCTGGGCTTTCCGCTGGCGTGGGCCATTACCCTGGTGCCACGCGGCTGGGGACGCTGGATCCTGAGCATTGTGCTGTTGTCGATGTGGACCAGCCTGCTCGCCCGCACGTACTCCTGGCTGGTGCTGTTGCAGGCCTCCGGCGTGATCAACAAGGCGCTGATGGCGATGGGCATCATCGATCAACCCCTGGAAATGGTGCACAACCTGACCGGCGTGGTAATCGGCATGAGCTACATCATGATTCCGTTTATCGTGCTGCCGTTGCAGGCGACCATGCAGGCCATCGACCCGATGATCCTGCAGGCCGGCTCAATTTGCGGCGCCAGCCCCTGGATCAACTTCTTCCGGGTGTTCCTGCCGCTGTGCCGGCCGGGGCTGTTTTCCGGCGGCTTGATGGTGTTTGTGATGTCCCTCGGTTACTACGTCACCCCGGCGCTGCTCGGTGGTGCGCAAAACATGATGCTGCCTGAGTTCATCATTCAGCAGGTGCAGTCGTTCCTCAATTGGGGCCTGGCCAGTGCCGGGGCCGCGTTGCTGATCTTCATCACGCTGGTGCTGTTCTACTTCTACCTGAAGCTTCAGCCGGAATCCCCGGTTGGCGCCAGCAACGCGAGGTAAGCCGTCATGCTCCTGACTCCCAATGCCATGAGCCGCAGGATGCGCCTGGGCCTGTATACCACCACCGGTGTGATTGGGCTGTTCCTGCTGCTGCCGATCGTATTCATCGTGCTGCTCTCGTTTGGTTCGTCCCAATGGCTGGTCTTCCCGCCGCCCGGCTGGACGCTGAAATGGTACGGCCAGTTCTTCTCCAACCCCGACTGGATGAACGCCGCCGTGGCCAGCCTCAAGGTCGCGGTGCTGACCACGGTGTTTGCCGTGGCGCTGGGCCTGCCCACCGCATTTGCCCTGGTGCGCGGGCGGTTCCCCGGCCGCGAGTTACTCTACGGGCTGTTCACCCTGCCGATGATTGTGCCGCTGGTGATCATTGCGGTAGCGGTGTACGCGCTGTTCCTCAAACTCGGCTACACCGGCACGATGTTCGCCTTTGTGGTCAGCCATGTGATCGTCGCGCTGCCGTTCACCATCATCTCGATCATCAACTCGCTGAAGCTGTTCGATCAATCAATTGAAGACGCTGCGGTGATCTGCGGCGCGTCGCGCTTGCAGGCGGTGTTCAAGGTGACCTTCCCGGCGATTCGCCCAGGGATGGTGGCCGGCGCGCTGTTCGCCTTTCTGGTCTCGTGGGACGAAGTGGTGCTCAGCGTGATGATGGCCAGCCCGACCCTGCAAACCCTTCCCGTAAAAATGTGGACCACCCTGCGCCAGGACCTGACGCCTGTGATCGCCGTCGCTTCGACGTTGCTGATCGGCCTCTCGGTGCTGGTCATGGTGATTGCCGCCGCCGTTCGCCGGCGCACCGAAACCCGGCCCTGAGCCCAGGAGAAGAACATGAGTGCAGTAATCAAAGAGTCCGCGCAAGGCAACGAGCAACCCCTGGTAAGCCTGCGCAGCCTGAACAAGTACTACGGCGAATTTGCCGCCGTGGACAACATCTCGCTGGACATCAAGGACGGCGAATTCCTCACCTTCCTCGGCTCCAGCGGCTCGGGCAAAAGCACCACGCTGTCGATGCTCGCCGGTTTTGAAACGCCGAGCAGCGGCGAGATCCTGGTGGGCAACCAATCGCTGGTCAATGTACCGCCGCACAAGCGCGACATCGGCATGGTGTTCCAGCGCTACTCGCTGTTCCCGCACTTGTCGGTGCGCGACAACATCGCCTTCCCCCTGGCGATTCGCAAACTGGCGAGCGCCGAGCGCGAGAAGCGCGTGGACGCCATGCTCAAGCTGGTGCAGCTGGAAGAGTTTGCTCATCGCCGCCCTTCGCAACTCTCCGGCGGCCAACAGCAGCGTGTCGCCATCGCCCGGGCGCTGGTGTATGAACCACGCATCCTGCTGATGGACGAACCCCTCGGCGCCCTGGACAAGAAACTGCGTGAAGACTTGCAGGACGAACTGCGCCAGTTGCACCGGCGCCTGGGCATCACCATTGTCTACGTGACCCACGACCAGGAAGAAGCCATGCGCCTGTCCCAGCGCATCGCGATTTTCAGCCACGGCAAGATCGTCGGCCTGGGCAGCGGCTTCGACCTGTACCAGAACCCACCGAATGCGTTTGTCGCCTCGTTTTTGGGCAACTCCAACTTCCTCAAGCTCAAGGTCCAGGGCAACGCGGTCGGCATGTTCGAAGGCCATCCCGTGTCGATCCGTCTGACCGCCGGGCTGCGTACCGATCAGGACGTGCTACTGATGGTGCGCCCGGAAAAAGCCCTGGCGTTGAGCGTCGAACAGGCCGCCGGGCAGCCGCTGGCGGCGGGCTGGAATGAAGTATCAGCGATCGTGGGCGAAGTGCTGTTCCTCGGGGAAAGCCAGACCTGCGCGGTGAAAACCCTGGGCGGCACCTCGATGACGGTCAAGGCCTTGTCTGCCGCGGGCATGCCGCTCAGGGCCGGCGACCCGGTGCGGGTGCGCTGGGCCACGGCGGATGCGTGTGTGTATACGCAGTGGGCGCAAAGTGATTTGAACAAGGCTGCCGGGGCACACTGAGTCAGCCTTTGTGGGAACGGGCTGGTTGTGGTGAGGGGGCGTGTCCCCCGTCGGGTTCACCACAGATTGATGGGGCTGCTTGGGCAGCCCAACGCGGGGCAAGCCCGCTCATCACAAGGTTTTACGTTCGAAAATCGCCCCCTCGATTCCCAGCACCTCGCGGGTATCGGCATAAATCCCCACGCCTTTCTCCCACACCTGCTTGATCGACTGATCGGCGCAGCGAATCTGGTAATTGAGTTCGAACGGCTCGTGCCGCGACAACGCATATTGCACCTCGCGCCAGACGTAATCGGCGTACTGCGCCAGGATCAGGCTGTTGTAGGTGAACTCATGGTTGTCCACCAGCCGCTCGGCAGGGTAACCGGTCAATTGCAGGCACCCGGCACTCACGAATTCCATGGTCCAGTCGCGGTTGTTGCGCCCCCGATAGACCAGCCCCGGCATGCTGTCGAGCAAACTCATGCTGCTGCGCTGGCTGGCCTGCAAGGCAATCTCGCGGCGCTTGTGCGCCGTCACATCACCCGCCACCAGGTAGAACCCTTGCGCGCCGCGCTTGAGGCTGACCTCGAACCAGCGTAACTCGCCACAGGGATGCACAAAACGCAGGCGCTGGTTGAATGAGGTGTCGGGGCGCCGGCGCAGTTCGTTCAAGGCCTGGCGCCACAACGGGCGGTCTTCCTGGTGCACGTAATCCATCAGGTTGCGCTCCGTACCCGGCTGCCCCATCAGCTCGGCCCAGGCCAGGTTGAAGTGCGCGATCTGGCCGTTGTCGCGCAATTCGAGCAGGGCGGCCGGAAAGCGATCCATCAGGTGCGCCGGCGGGGCCTGCTCAAAGGCTTCGGGGCTTTCCCTCATCTAATGGCGCTCCTCGTGTTTCATCAATGCACCGCTGTGCACCCGGGCCGCCAGCTCCAGCCGCGAGTGCAGGCCGAGTTTTTGCAACAGGCTGCGCACATAGATTTTTACCGTGCCATCGCTGATCCCCAGTTCCCGGCCGATCTGCTTGTTGCTCATGCCGGCGGCGATCAATGCCAGGGTCTGGCCTTCGCGCTCAGTGAGGTTGCCACTGCCCGCAGCCTCGCAGTGTTGCGCCGGTGCGGCCTGGTCAGCCAGCAGCGCAATCAAGGCCGCATCCAGCACAATCGCACCTTTGTGGCAATTGCGCATGTAGGCCAACAACGCATCGGGCTCGGTTTCCTTGAGCACATAACCACTGGCGCCGAGGCGCAAGGCACTGAGCAATTCGGCGCGGTCCATCGAGGCGGTCAGCACCACCACCTGGCAATCGAGACGCAATTGGCGCAGTTCATCCAGTACCTGCAAACCGCTGAGGCCCGGCATGTGCAAATCCAGCAGGACCTGCTGCGGCGTCAGGCTCACGGCCAGGTTGATGCCTTCACGGCCACTGGCCGCTTGCCCCACCACTTCGAAGTCATCGCTGGCATCGAATAACTGCGCCAGGCCCTTGCGAAACAGTGGGTGATCATCGATCAGTAATAAGGTCGTGCAGTCCATCGAGACTCCCCTGTGGCAGGTCTTGGTTGCGATTCAGGCCCAGGTGCACGCGCACCCCGTGCGGGCGGATCGCTTCAATGGTCAGCCGCGCGCCGATGCTGGCGGCGCGCTCGCGAATAATCGCCAGGCCGAAGTGGTTGTCTTCGCCGCAGGCCTGGCTCAGGCCAATGCCGTCATCCTCCACCGACACCGATGCATCGCCATCCTGGGTCTGGCGCAGTTCAATACGCACGTGCCGCGCGTGGGAATGACGCACTGCGTTGGCCAGGGCCTCACGAATAATCTGCAGAATCTGCAACTCGGTTTCCGGGCTCAGGGCGTCGTCGGCCAGGCGGTTATCCAGTTCGAACACGATGATGCAACGCCGCGAGAACTCCGCGACGGAGTCGGCCAGCGCCTGGCGCAGCGAGCGCCCGTCCATGGTCAGGCGGGCGCTGGTGATCAGTTCGCGCACCTGGCGCTGCAGTTGGCTCAAGCCCGCGCACAGGTCCTGCAGGCCGGCGCTGGCTTGCGCCGGTTCGCCCAGTTGCGAGTGCAGCCCGTGGGCCTGGAACGACAGGTAACCCAACTGCTGCGCCACCGAATCGTGCAGCTCACGGGCCAGCGCACCGTGCCGGGACGTCGCTTGTTTGCGCTGTTGCTCAAGAGTGTGGCTGCGCAGGCGTACGGTGACACCGACTGCCTGCGCGGCCTCCTCCATGAGCTGGCGCCAACTGGCGCCGGCCCGGCGGGGGGTGTCGAGCAGCAACACGCCCTTGTGCCCCTCCGGCAAGGCGCATACCAGGCGATGCACGCCCCGGTGCCGGCATGGGCCACAAGCCTCGGGCGTGTCGGCTGCGGTGGCGTCACGCCAAGGGCAGCGCGCCACGTCCTGGCAGCCTTCGATCAACCCGCGCCGGGCCGGCCCCAGGTCTTCGCCACCAAAGATCAGGGTGAGCTTGCCGGCGGGCAACAATGCGTCGAAACGGTCCACGAAACCCGACAAGGCACCGTCAGCGTGCGCCTGGCCCAAAGGCAACCCGGCCAGCAGCCTGCGCACGCTACGTGCCTGTTCGGGGCGCACAGGCCCCAACCAGAGCGGCCACCATTGCTGTCGTGTTCGCACTCTCGATAACTCCCCGCCCGGATGCTCAACGTTACGTTAAGACCAGCAACTTCCATGCCCCGCACGGTCGTCGCGCAAGGCTTATCTCCAAAGGCATAGCCCTTTTTCCAGATTGAGAAGATTTTCCCCATAGGAAAGTATCTCTCCCAACAGGAAACAAAACGCACCTTGGAGAGCCCGCATGAACCACCCCCACAACCGCCCCATCGTGGTGATGCAATCGGCAACCGTCGGCATCGAAGTTGTCGCGGCACTGGACCAACCTTTGGTGCTGATCGGCGACCAGCCAGACTTCGCCCGGCGCTTGCAGCAGGTGCTGGCCAGCGCAACCGTGGGGTGTCGGCTGTACCTGCTGGGCGATGAAGCGTTCGTGTGGCGCATCCACGGCGACGCACGCGCCGCGGGCCTTGAAGACGATGAGATCAACCTGACCTGCTCGCTGCCCGGCGAGCGCCTGGTGTATTGCGCCCACTGTGGGCTGATCCAGGCAGGCGGGCCGGAACCCTTGCTGAATTGCATCGGTTGCCATGTCGGGCTGGAAGTACGCAGGCATTTTTCCAGGCGGCTGGGGGCTTACCTGGGCGTGTGCAACAACCCCGACAAGCCTTATGCGGGGTTTCAGCCATGAGCGCGTCCCTCAACGTGCGGGTCAGCGCGGCGAGAATGCTCACGCCGGTGGTGCGCGAGTTCACCCTGGTGGCGTGCGACGGCGCCCTGCCCGGCTTCTCGCCCGGCAGCCATGTGCAGGTGCATTTGCCGCTGGCCGAAGGCAAGGTGCGCAACGCCTATTCACTGACCAGCGACCCGGCGCACAACCGGCATTATCGTATCGCCGTGCGCCTGCAAGACACTTCCCGTGGCGGTTCGCAGTACCTGCATCGGCAAGTGCAGGTCGGCGACACCTTGCAGATCTCGCCACCGGCCAATCTGTTTGCACCGCACGCCACGGCCCGCCGGCACATCCTGATCGCCGCCGGCATCGGTATCACGCCGTTCATGGCCTACATCGCAGCCCTCGAACACCAGCAGGCCGAGTTCGAATTGCATTACCTGTTCCGCCCCGGCCTGAGCGACGCCTACCTGGACGAGTTGCAACAGCGCCTCGGCGCCCGCCTGCATACCTACGCCAGCCGCCCGGACCTGAGCCGAATCCTTGGCAACCGACCGCTGGGCAGCCACGTCTACACCTGCGGCCCGCAGTCCCTGCTCGACGCCGTCGAGCACCAGGCCGCGCGCCTCGGTTGGCCGCCCAAACGTGTGCATTCGGAAGCATTCAAGGGCGCCCAACAGGGCCAACCGTTCGACCTGCACCTGTTGCGCAGTGACCGGCGCCTGCGGGTCGAGGCTGAACAGAGCCTGCTCGAAGCCCTGGAAACCGCCGGCCTGCAGGTGCCCAACCTGTGCCGCGGCGGGGTGTGCGGCCAGTGCATGACGCGCCACATGGGCGGCGCCATCGAACACCGCGACAGCTTCCTCACCCCGGCCGAACAGGCCGATTTTCTGATGCCCTGCGTCTCTCGCGGCAACGGCCCATGCGTTTCGCTGGACCTTTAGGAGTTGTTGACCATGCCTCTTCAAACGAGCCCCGTGTTGAGCTATCGGGATGACTTCAGCTTTCACAACAGCCCGACGGCAATTCGTCGCTTTCCCTTTCCGTTTATCGAAGACAGTTACCTGTACTCGGTGAATATCGAGCCGGCCACCTCGCGCGACCCCGGCTCGATCTATGAGCATGGCTTTGACATCGACGAGCACTACCGCTCGGAAATGGCCGAGCGCGCGCTGGTGCTGGACAAGGACCCGCGTCGCTACCTGGTGTTGCCACACATGCAAGTGGCCGCCTGGGATGCGTTGCAGATGCTCATGGAGCACCTGGCCGCCGACTACCCGCAGTGGTTCAGCCTGGCGCGTGATGGCGACCGTTGGCATTGGCGCAACCGCCTGCTGGAGATCAACCAGCACTTTGTATTTGGCGATGCCACCAGCCTGCCCTGTGAGCCGCTGGAATTCATCGGGCGCCAGGTGCAAGGAGACTTCGCGCTGCTCGACCAGCGCGACGGCGACCTGTACATGGACGCAGGCCTGATCACCGGCCCGGCCGACTGGTCACTGGCCTTCGACGCCGGCATGAGCTTCAAGCAGTGGCATGCACCGGTGCCCATGGCCCATCAACTGGGCGTGTTCGAGCGTGCGCTGAAGTACCTGCTCAACCTGCAGGCCGGCCAGCCCGTGCGGCGCCTGAACTGGACCCTGACCATCAACCCGCGCCTGGACTCATCCCCCGAGACCTTTCATGAATGGGGCGCGGACCGAGGCCAGATCACCGCCCAAAACGTCGGGCAACAGGTGCACCTGCGGGTCGAGCTGCAAGTGATGGCGCGCCTGCCCCGCAGCAACGCGGTGATGTTCAGCATCCGCACTTACCTGATCAGCATGCAGGAACTGGTGACCCAACCCGGCTGGGGCTGCCGCCTGCACCGCGTGCTGCGCGACCTGCCCGAGCCCATCGCCGACTACAAGGGCATGACCCGCTACCGACACACGCTGGTGGAGTGGCTGAGCCAATTCGACCCGCACGCCTGACCTTCATTTCCCAGCAAAAGGATCCTTACATGACCCACTCATGGCGTATTTCTGCATTGGCCGAGCGGCACCGCGCCCTCGGCTCGAACCTCGAAGACTGGAACGGCATGGGCACCGCCTGGACCTACACCAGCGAACTGGCCGACCACCATCAGGCGATCCGCACCCGCGCCGGGTTGATGGACGTGTCGGGGCTGAAAAAAGTCCACTACGTAGGGCCCCACGCCGAGAGCCTGTTGCAGTGGGCGACCACCCGCGATATCGCCAAGCTCTACCCCGGCAAATCGGTGTACGCCTCGATGCTCGATGAGGACGGCAAATTTGTCGATGACTGCATCGTCTACCGCACCGGGCCCAACGCATTCATGGTGGTGCATGGCGCCGGCACGGGGCATGAAATGCTGGTGCGTTCTGCCCAGGGCCGGCAAGTGGCGGTGCTGTTCGATGACGACCTGCACGACCTGTCGCTGCAAGGCCCGCTGGCAGTGGATTTTCTTGCCGAGCACGTGCCCGGCATCCGCCAGTTAGCGTATTTCCATCACCTGCAAACCCGCCTCTTCGACCGCCCGGTGATGATCTCCCGCACGGGTTACACCGGCGAACGCGGCTACGAGATTTTCTGCAAGGCGGCCGATGCGCCAGCGCTGTGGGACGCCATCCTGGAACAGGGCGCGAGCCTGGGCATTATCCCGTGTGCGTTCACCGCCCTGGACTGGCTGCGGGTGGAAAGCTCGCTGATGTTTTTCCCCTACGACAACTCGCAGATGTACCCCTTCGCCGACCAGAAAGCCGGCGACACCCTCTGGGAAATGGGCCTGGACTTCACCGTCTCCCCTGGCAAGCAAGCGTTTCGTGGCGCGGAAGAACACCTGCGCCTGCGCGGCCAGGAGCGTTTCAAGATCACCGGGGTGCTGCTCGACGGCGTACGCCCTGCCGAGGCCGGCGACACCCTGTGGCACGGCGGCCAGCAAGTCGGCGTGGTCACTTGCGGCATGTATTCGCGCCTCAGCAAACGCTCGATGGCCATCGCACGCATGAGCGTCGCCTGCTCGCAACCCGGCATTGCGCTGCAGGTGCGCGGCAGCCTCGAAGGCACCGCCGCCACTCACGCCCTGCCCTTTGACGACCCGGAAAAAGCCAAACGCACGGCCAAGGGCTGAACCTTCCTTCATTTCATTTCAGGAGCCACCGATGGACGCCTCCAGCGAACATTACATTCTCAAGATCACCTGCCCGGCGGCGTCCGGTATCGTCGCAGCAATCAGCGCCTGCCTGGCCCGCCAACAGTGCTACATCAGCGAGCTGGCACAATTTGACGATGAGTTCACCGGGCAGTTTTTCATGCGCGCAGTGTTCCGTTTCAACACCTTGGTCAGCGGTGATATCGGCGCGCTGCGCGAAGGCCTGGGCGACCTTGCCGGCGGCTTCGACATGCAGTGGCAGTTATTCAGCTCGCGCCAGCCCACCCGGGTACTGCTGATGGTCAGCAAGTTCGACCATTGCCTCACCGACCTGCTCTATCGCCACCGCAAGGGCGAGATGGACATGCACATCACCGCCGTGGTTTCCAACCACCTCGACCTGCGGGCCATGGCCGAGCGCGAAGGCATCCGCTTCATCTACCTGCCCATCACCAAAGACAGCAAGGCCAACCAGGAAGCCGAGCTGATGCGCATCGTCGAAGACACCCAGACCGACCTGGTGGTGCTCGCCCGCTACATGCAGATTCTGTCCGACGGCCTGTGCCAGCAGCTGTCGGGGCGGGCGATCAATATCCATCACTCGTTCCTGCCCGGGTTCAAGGGCGCCAAGCCTTATCACCAGGCCTACGACCGTGGCGTAAAGCTGATCGGCGCCACCGCCCACTACGTCACCAGCGACCTCGATGAAGGGCCAATCATCGAGCAGGAAATCCAGCGCGTCGACCACACCCACCTGCCCGACTCGCTGGTTGCGATTGGCCGCGACACCGAGACCGTCGCCCTTTCCAAAGCCCTGAAATACCACCTGGAACACCGGGTATTCATCAATCAGGACAAGACAGTGATCTTTCGCTGAAACCCTTCAGGAGCACGCTCATGACTCTACGTGTAGCAATCATTGGCGCCGGCCCGTGCGGCCTGGCACAACTTCGTGCGTTCCAGTCGGCCCGCGACCAGGGCACCGCCATTCCCGAACTGGTGTGCTTTGAGAAACAGCAGGACTGGGGCGGCATGTGGAACTACACCTGGCGCACCGGCCTGGACGAAAACGGCGAACCGGTGCACGGCAGCATGTACCGCTACCTGTGGTCCAACGGCCCCAAGGAATGCCTGGAGTTCGCCGACTACACCTTTGAAGAGCATTTCGGCCGGGCCATTGGTTCCTACCCGCCGCGCGAGGTGTTGTGGGACTACATCAAGGGCCGGGTGGAAAAAGCCGGCGTACGCGACTACATCCGCTTCAACAATGTGGTGCGCCAAGTCACCTTCGATGAACAGACCCAGCGCTTTACCCTGCAGGCCCACGACTACAACAGCGACACGCTGACCTGTGAAGAATTCGACTACGTGATCAACGCGTGTGGCCACTTCTCCACGCCCAAGGTGCCGTACTTCGACGGCTTCGAACAGTTCGCCGGGCGCATTCTGCATGCGCATGATTTTCGCGAGGCGCTGGAGTTCAAGGACAAAGACCTGTTGATTGTCGGCAGCAGCTATTCGGCCGAGGACATCGGCTCGCAGTGCTACAAGTACGGCGCACGCAGCATCACCAGTTGCTACCGCACCGCGCCCATGGGCTATGCCTGGCCCGATAACTGGGAAGAAAAACCGCTGCTCAAGCGCCTGGAAAACAACCGCGCCTACTTTGTGGATGGCAGCAGCAAGCACATCGACGCGGTGATCCTGTGCACCGGCTACAAGCATCACTTTCCGTTCCTGCCCGACGAACTGAGCCTGAAGACCGACAACCGCCTGTGGCCGATGAACCTCTACAAGGGCGTGTTCTGGGAGCCCAACCCACGCCTGATCTACCTCGGCATGCAGGACCAGTGGTACTCCTTCAACATGTTCGATGCCCAGGCCTGGTATGCCCGCGACGTGATCCTGGGGCGTATCGCGCTGCCGAGCCAGGCCGAGCAAGCCGCCGACAGCCAGCAATGGCACGCACGGGAACAGACCCTGGAGACCAACCAGCAGATGTTCGAGTACCAGGGGGCGTATATCCAGCACCTGGTGGATGCCACCGACTACCCGAACTTCGACATCGCCGCCGTCAACGAAACCTTTCTGCACTGGAAGCATGACAAGGCGCAAAACATCATGGGCTATCGCGACAAATCCTATCGCTCATTGATGACCGGCACCCAATCGCCAGCCCACCACACACCGTGGTTGCAGGCGCTGGATGACTCGATGGCGGCGTACCTGGGCGAGCCCGCGACGCCCATCAAGTCGGTTGGCTGATGATGAACGCACCTCGTGTTTCACATCCCCGAGAACCCGGGCTGTTCGCCCGCGCACCGAACCTGGAACGTTACCGCGTGGCCGCCGGCGGTATGACCCTGGTGGACTTGCAGCCCGGCGACGGCCTGCAAGTGATCGACATCGAAGGCCGGCAAACCTGCCAACTGCTGGCCCTCGACGCCTGCGGGCGCAGTGCCTTGGCCAGTTGGGGCTTGCACGGCTCGACGGCCGGCGGCGTATCCGGGCGTGTCGGCCAGGCGCTCAACCGCCGTGGCATCGACCCGCTGCAATTGCCGCCTGCCGCCTCGCTGTGGGACGACGACAACCCGCCCGGCCACAGCCGCCATTTTGTGGCCCATGAGCGGTTGCTGGTGATCGTTGCCGCCCCCGCCGGGCCCACCGCCGTTGACCGGCAATATAGGCCCAGCGAACTGCGCCTTGTGGTGACACGGGCCAACCCTTCGCCCCTGCTGGTGCCCGTGCTGCCCGAGCCGTTGGGTGATGTGCTGGACGAATTCACCCTGCGCGCCGGCACCGCCCACAGCTACACCGTCGCCAAAGGGCAATATGTGCAGGTGCTGGATGTTGCCGGGCGCCAGTGCTCGGATTTCGTCGCCCTCGACCGTCGCGCCCTGGACCGCGGCGTGGAACTGGACCTGGACCAAACGGTGACCCGCACGCTGAACGCCAGCGCCTACCCGGCACCCGGGCTGTTCTCGAAGTTTTTCGACCGGAACATGCAGCCGATGCTGGAGGTGGTGCAAGACACCGTCGGCCGCCACGATTCCTTCGCCCTGGCCTGCGCCGCACGCTATTACGAAAACCATGGCTATTTCGGGCACGACAACTGCAGCGACAACCTCAGCCAGGTGCTCGCGCCCCATGGTGTGCAGGCCCGCAATGGTTGGCCGGCGATCAATTTCTTCTTCAACACCCGGATCGATGCGCACCAGCAGATGACCCTGGATGAGCCCTGGTCACGGCCCGGCGATTATGTGCTGCTGCGCGCTATGACCGATCTGTTGTGTGGCAGTACCTCGTGCCCGGATGACATCGACCCGGCCAATGGCTGGAACCCGACGGATATCCATGTCCGTATCTACAGCGAGAAGGAGCGTTTTTCCATCGCCATGAGCACTCGAACCACGGCCGATGCCGACCCGATCCTGACCCGTGAGTCTGGGTTCCACTCACGCACCAGCCGCCTCACAGGCAGCTTCACCGACTACCGCAACTGGTGGCTGCCATTACGCTACGACGGCTACGGAGCCATCGAGGAATACCTCGGTTGCCGCGAACGGGTAGCGGTGATGGACCTCACCGCCCTGCGCAAATTCGAAATCATCGGCCCCGACGCCGAGAGCCTGTTGCAGCACTGCCTGACCCGCGACGTGCGGCGCCTGGCGGTGGGCCAGGTGGTCTATTGCGCCATGTGCCACCCCCACGGCGGCATGCTCGATGACGGTACCTTGCTGCGCCTGGGCCCGGATAATTTCCGCTGGATCTGCGGTGAGGACTACGCCGGGGTCTGGTTGCGCGAGCAAGCGCAGCTACTGGGCATGAAGGTGTGGGTCAAGTCCGCCAGCGAGCAGATTCACAACCTGGCAGTGCAAGGCCCGATGAGCCGCGAGTTGCTTAAGCAGATGGTCTGGACCCCACCCACCCAACCGGGCCTGGAAGCCCTCGGCTGGTTCCGCTTCCTGGTCGGGCGGCTGGACGGTTTCGATGGCTGCCCATTGATGATTTCGCGTACCGGCTACACCGGCGAGCTGGGTTACGAGGTGTGGTGCCAACCCGACGACGCAGAACGGGTGTGGGACCGCATCTGGCAACTCGGCCAACCCTTGGGCCTGGTGCCCCTGGGCCTGGAAGCACTGGACATGCTGCGCATCGAAGCCGGGCTGATTTTTGCCGGCTACGAGTTCAACGACCAGACCGACCCGTTTGAGGCGGGCATCGGGTTCAGCGTACCGCTGAAAAGCAAAACCGATGATTTCATCGGCCGCGACGCTCTGTTGCGGCGCAGTGCACACCCCACCCACAAGCTGGTCGGCCTGCAATTAAGCGGCAACGAGGCCGCGCACCATGGCGACCCGGTGTACCACGGCCGGGCTCAGGTGGGGGTGATTACCAGCGCCTGCCGCTCACCGCTGCTGGCCAGCAACATTGCGTTATGCCGGGTGGACGTGGCCTGCGCCGAGCCCGGTACGGTACTTGAGATAGGCAAAGTCGATGGCCTGCAGAAGCGCATCAGCGCCACGGTCAGCGCAGCGATTTTCTACGACCCGGACAAAAGCCGGGTACGCAGTTGATCGTCCCGATACCTGAGTGCGCCACCCTACTTTGACTGCCCCACTTAACCGCTCTTCAACATGGGAATACAAAGATGGAAGCGACTACGTTCGAGGCCGTACCGCAGGCCGCCAGCCCGGCGGGCAGCCTGCACCGCAAGATCGATTGGCGCGGGGCGTTCTGGGTCGCCAGCGGCGTGCCCGCCCTGGTGTTGTTCTCTATTGGCGCGATTGCCGCGACGGTCGGCAAACCGGCGTGGGTCGTGTGGATCGTGTCGATCCTGTTCGGGTTTATCCAGGCATTCACCTACGCCGAGATCGCCGGGTTGTTCCCTCATAAATCCGGGGGTGCCTCGGTGTACGGCGCGGTGGCCTGGGTGCGCTACAGCAAGCTGATTGCACCGGTTTCGGTGTGGTGCAACTGGCTGGCCTGGTCGCCGGTGTTGTCCATCGGTTCGGGGCTGGCAGCGGGCTATATCCTGACTGCGCTGTTCCCTGCCGATGCACTGATCAACACCTGGCAACTGACCCTGCTGGACCTGGGCTGGGTCAAGAGCGGGCTGTCGCTGCGGATCAACGCAACCTTCGGCATTGGCCTGCTGATTCTGCTGACGGTGTTTGCCGTGCAGCACGGCGGTATCCTGCGTTCGGCACGCCTGACCCTGGTGCTGGGCGTCACCTCGCTGATTCCCCTGTTGCTGGTCGGCGTGGTGCCGTTGCTCACCGGGGATGCAGCCCAGGCCAACTTCCTGCCGCTGTACCCCCTGGCCCATGATGCGGCTGGGCAAGTCATCGATGGCCCATGGGATATTTCCGGTTGGACGCTGATGGCCGGCGGGCTGTTCATGGCCGCCTGGTCCACCTACGGCTTTGAAACGGCGGTGTGCTACACCCGGGAATTCAAGGACCCCAAGCGCGACACGTTCAAGGCGATTTTCTACGCCGGCCTGTTGTGCATCCTGGTATTCACCCTGGTGCCGCTGGCGTTTCAAGGCAGCCTGGGGCTTGGCCAACTGGTGACCCCGGCGGTGCTCGACGCCAGCGGCGCCATCGTCACGCCGGCGGTATACAGCGGGCTGTTGTCACCGGCGATCTACAGCGGCATGGGCGTTGGCCAGGCCATGGCCGACAGTATCGGCGGCGGCAAGGTGGTCGCCAATATCGTGCTGATCATGCTGGTACTGGCGACGCTGCTGGCGATCATGACCTCGATGTCCGGCTCCTCGCGCACCCTGTACCAGGCGTCGGTGGATGGCTGGCTGCCGAAATACCTGGGACGCACCAACGAACACGGTGCGCCCACGGCAGCGATGTGGACCGACCTGTCGTTCAACCTGCTGTTGTTGCTGATGTCTGACTATGTGTTCGTGCTCGCGGCCTCCAACGTGAGCTACATCATTTTCAACTTCCTTAACCTGAATGCCGGTTGGATCCACCGCCTGGACCGCCCCGACTGGGTGCGCCCGTACAAGGCACCTACCGCACTGCTGGCCGCCGGCGGCGTGCTGAGTTTCGTCAACCTGGCGTGCATGGGCCTGGGCGCCGACATCTGGGGCGCGGGCACCCTGGTGACGGGCCTGTTGCTGGCCCTGCTGATCCTGCCGGTGTTCTGCTACCGCCACTATGTGCAAGACAAGGGCCGCTTCCCCGCCGCAATGCTCAACGACTTGTATATCCAGGCCAACGATGGGCAAAAGCGTGCCGGCTGGTTGCCGTACGCCACGCTGATCGCCGGTGTGCTGGTGGTGTATGGCTGCCATCAACTGGTAGCCTGAACTCATCGCTGAGGGAGTGATCCCTCAGCGCCTTTACTTCTTCAGACAACGGTGACGTTTTTGACCAGCACTCTCCCGGTACTTGCCCGCGATATCGACGGCAAGGCCATCTCGGCCCAGGTTCTCGACGAAGTTCGCGAAGAAGTCCTGATACTGGCCGCACAGCAGATCTACCCGGCTCTTGCAGTGTTGCTGGTAGGTGAAGACCCGGCCAGCCATGTCTACGTGCGCAACAAACTGCTGCGGGCCAAGGAGGTCGGAATCCGCTCCCTTGAATACCGGCTGCCAAACGACGCCAGCCAGGTGCAAGTGCTGGAGCTGATTGCCCGGCTGAACACCGACCCTTCGGTAAACGGCATCCTGGTGCAATTGCCCCTGCCGGGCCATATCAACGAAGCCTCGGTGATTCACGCCATCGACCCGATCAAGGACGTGGACGGCTTTCACCGCGAAAACGTCGGCGGGCTAGTGCAAGGCCTGGAGGTGCTGACACCCTGCACCCCGACAGGTTGCATGCGCCTGTTGCACGAAACCTGCGGCGACTTGAGTGGTTTGCATGCGGTGGTGGTTGGCCGCTCGAACATTGTCGGCAAACCCATGGCGACCTTGTTGTTGCAGGCCAACTGCTCGGTGAGCGTGGTGCACTCGCGCAGTGTCGATGCACCGGCGCTGTGCCGCCTGGCAGACATCGTGGTGGCCGCCGTGGGCCGGCCACAACTGATCGACGCCAGCTGGCTCAAGCCTGGCGCGGTGGTGATTGATGTGGGGATTAACCGCATCACGACCGAGACCGGCACACGGTTGGTGGGCGATGTGGATTATGCGAGCGCACGCACCGTGGCCAGTGCAATTACCCCAGTGCCGGGAGGTGTGGGGCCGATGACGATTGCCTACCTGCTGAAGAACACCCTGGTGGCCGCCCAGTTGCAGCGGGCCGCCCAGCCCCTTGAGCTGGCGGTAAGCTGAACTACACCGCAAAACCCATGTGAAAGCGGGCTTGCTCGCGAATGCGGTGGGTCAGTGAATATTCCGCTAACTGACATACCGATTCGCGAGCAAGCCCGCTTCCACATTTTTGAGCGGTGTTAAGTCAGCCGGATGTCAGTGGTTGTAGGCCCGCTCGTTATGCTCGGCGAGGTCGAGCCCCATCTCTTCCACCGACTCGTGGGCGCGCAGGCCGACCAGGGCATTGACCACCTTGAGAATGATCCAGCTGACCACAAAACAATAAACCGTGGTCAGCAGCACGCCCTTGATCTGGGCGACAACCTGGCCGCCCATGGTCACGCCTTCCACCAGGCCGCCCATGGACGGCACGCAGAACACGCCGGTCAGCACCGCGCCGATCATCCCGCCGATGCCGTGCAAGCCGAACACGTCGAGGCTGTCGTCATAACCGAAGCGACGCTTCAACACCGTCACGCTCAAGTAGCAGAACACCCCGCACAGCAGGCCGATGGCCAGGGCACCACCAACGCCCACATAGGCACACGCCGGCGTGATCCCCACCAGGCCCGCCAAGGCACCGCTCGCAAGGCCCAGGGCACTCGGCTTGCCGACCTTGAACCACTCGGTGAACATCCAGCCGAGAATCCCGGCACACGCGCCCAATTGGGTGTTGAGCATCACAATCCCGGACAACCCATTGAGCCCGCCACCGGAGCCGATATTGAAACCGAACCAGCCCACCCAGAGCATCGCGGCGCCAGCCATGGTCAGGCTCAAGTTGTGGGCCGGCATCGGAGTGTTCTGGTAGCCCTTGCGTTTACCCAGGATCAGGCACGCGGCCAGCGCAGCCACACCGGCGTTGATGTGCACCGCGGTGCCACCGGCAAAATCGAGCACGCCCCAGTTATGCATCAAGGCTCCCGAACCGCCCCACACCATGTGCGCCACCGGGGCATAGACCAGGGTAAACCACACGGCCATGAACAGCAGCGCCGCCGAGAACTTCATGCGCTCGGCAAAGGCCCCGGCGATCAGCGCCGGGGTGATGATGGCGAAGGTCATCTGGAAGGTCACGAACACGCCTTCCGGAATATCCCCCACCAGACTCTCGGGGGTCATGCCTGCCAGGAAGACCCGGCTCAACCCGCCGACAAAACTGTTGAAAGTCACCTGCCCCTCGACCATGCCGGTGGTGTCGACCACCATGCTGTAGCCGTAAATCACCCACAACACGCCCACCAGGCCGGCGACGCCAAAGCACTGGGTGAACAGCGAGAGCATGTTTTTCGCACGTACCAGGCCGCCATAGAACAGTGCGAGCCCCGGCAAACACATGAACAACACCAGCACCGCGGCGGTGATCATCCAGGCGGTGCTGCCAGTGTTCAACACGGGTGTATCGGCGGCTTGTGCCAGCGGTGCGAAAGCACTGGCCGCCAATAAACCGAAAAGCGATTTGCCAAGAAGACGATTGACCATGTTCAAAGCTCCTGCAAAAGAGAGGGGAAGTTTCTGGCAGTGAGCAAGTGGCAAAGCAACGGACCATTGAGGTCTCTTCGAAGGTCTGACACACACAAAACCCGTGTAGGAGCCGGCTTGCCGGCGATGGCGATTTCAAGGCCGCCATCGCCGGCAAGCCGGCTCCTACACGGGGTATTTCAGTAACCCGAACCCGGTACCCAACTGGTCCCCGCCAGCGGCACGCGGGCCATGGCGGCCGACTCCACCGTCAGCGCCACCAGGTCCTCGGGGTCGAGGTTGTGCAGGTGCGACTTGCCACACGCACGGGCCATGGTCTGGGCTTCCAGCACCATCACCCGCAGGTAGTTGGCCAACCGACGGCCGCCTTCCACCGGGTCCAGACGCTTGGACAGTTCCGGGTCCTGGGTGGTGATGCCGGCCGGGTCGCGACCGTTCTGCCAGTCGTCATAGAAACCGGCGGCCGAGCCGATCTTTTTCAGTTCTGCGTCCAGCCGTGGGTGGTTATCGCCCAGGGCGATCAACGCCGCCGTGCCGATGGCGACTGCATCCGCGCCCATGGCCATGGCCTTGGCCACGTCGGCACCGTTACGAATCCCGCCCGATACGATCAGCTGGACTTTGCGGTGCATGCCCATTTCCTGCAAAGCCTGTATCGCTTGCGGGATCGCCGACAAAATCGGAATGCCGACGTGCTCGATAAACACTTCCTGGGTGGCTGCAGTGCCGCCCTGCATACCGTCGAGGACGATCACATCGGCACCGGCCTTGACCGCCAGCTTCACGTCGTAATACGGCCGGCTCGCGCCGATTTTCACGTAGATGGGTTTTTCCCAATCGGTGATTTCCCGCAGCTCGGCAATCTTGATCGCCAGGTCATCCGGGCCGGTCCAGTCGGGGTGGCGGCAGGCGCTGCGCTGGTCCACGCCAATCGGCAAGGTGCGCATGCCGGCCACGCGCTCGGTGACTTTCATGCCAAGCAGCATGCCGCCACCGCCGGGCTTGGCACCCTGGCCCAGGACGATCTCGATGGCGTCGGCCTTGCGCAGGTCGTCGGGGTTCATGCCGTAGCGCGACGGCAGGTACTGATACACCAGGTGTTGGGACTGGCCGCGCTCTTCCGGGGTCATGCCGCCGTCACCGGTGGTGGTGCTGGTGCCGGCGATGGTCGCGCCACGGCCCAGGGCTTCCTTGGCGTTGGCCGACAACGCGCCGAAACTCATGCCGGCGATGGTCACCGGGATCTTCAGGTGAATCGGCTTTTTGGCAAAGCGGTTGCCGAGGATCACGTCGGTACCGCACTTCTCGCGGTAGCCTTCCAGCGGGTAGCGCGACACGCTGGCGCCCAGCAGCAACAAGTCATCGAAGTGCGGCAGCTTGCGCTTGGTGCCGCCGCCGCGAATGTCGTAGATGCCGGTTTCGGCGGCACGCTGGATTTCCTGGATGGTCAGGCGGTCGAAGGTGGCCGACTCGCGCAGTACCGGAGGGGTTTGTTCTGTCATGGCGTAGCTCCTGGATCAGTACGCGGAGGCGTTATCGACTTTAAAGTTGTAGAGCTGGCGGGCCGAGCCGTAACGCTTGAAGTCCGCCGCCTGATGCACAAATCCGGCGCGGTCGAGCAGCGCTTGAAGCTCTTGCAGGTGCTCGCTGCGCATCTCTTTTTCAATGCAGTCAGAGCCCAGTGACTCCACCGTGCCTTTGACGTAGATGTGGGTCTCATACAGCGAATCCCCCAGTGCATCGCCGGCATCGCCGCACACCACCAGGCGCCCGGCCTGGCCCATGAAGCAGCTCATATGGCCGATGCTGCCGCCGACAACAATGTCGACGCCCTTCATGGAAATCCCGCAACGTGCGCCTGCGTCGCCTTCAATCACCAGCAACCCGCCATGAGCCGTGGCCCCGGCAGCCTGGGACGCGCTGCCCTTGACGCGCACCGAGCCCGACATCATGTTCTCGGCACAGCCCACCCCGACATTGCCGTGCACGGTGATCGACGCCTGTTGGTTCATGCCCGCGCAGTAGTAGCCGGCGTGGCCCTCGATATCGATGGACACCGCCTGGTTCACGCCCACCGCGAGGTTGTGTTTGCCGTTGGAATGGGTGACTCGCCATTCACTGTCGATAGCCTGCGCATGCAGCGCCTGGTTGAGGTCACGCACGCTGGCAGTGGAAAGATCGATGGTTTTCATGTGTGCGCTCCTTAAGCTGACTCGCGTTCCCAGATGTACAAGGTGGCCGGTGCGGGCTCCCAGATCCTGGCGTTTTCAATCCCCGGCAGGCTCGACAGCGCCTGGTACTCGGAGGCCATGGCGACGTAGTCGTCGGTCTCGGCGAGAATCGCCGGCTTGCAGGCGATCGGGTCGCGGATCACCGCAAACCCGTTACGCGTGCCGATGGCAAAGGTGAAGAACCCGTCGAGGTCTTCCAGGGAGTGGTCCAGCGCTTCCTTGAGCGAATCGCCCTGTTGCAGGCGCCAGGTCAGGTAGCCGGCGGCGACTTCGGTGTCGTTGTCGGTTTCAAAATGGATGCCTTCGCGCTTGAGTTCCTGGCGCAGGCGGAAGTGGTTGGACAGCGAACCGTTGTGCACCAGGCACAGGTCGGCGCCGGTGGAAAACGGGTGGCTGCCTTCCATGGTCACCGCACTTTCAGTGGCCATGCGCGTGTGGCCGATGATGTGGCTGCCCTGCATGCTCGCCAGGCCAAAGCGCCGGGAAATTTCCTGGGGCAAACCCATGCCCTTGAGGATCTCGATACTCTGCCCGGCGCTCATGATGCGTACGCTCGGCGCCAGTTCAGCCAGGGCCAGGCGCACCGGCGCCTCTTGGGCATGGATCTTCAACACGGCCGCGCTGGCGTTCTGAAACCAATCCAGGGAGCAGCCCAGGCGCCCTTCCAGTTCCCCCATCAGGGTCTTCCAGTCAAACACTTCGGTGGTCGCTTGCAGGGTCAGCTTGACCCAGCCGTCGGCCACTTCATCGCCGTAGATGGCGAACCCGGCACTGTCCGGGCCACGGTCGGTCATGGCCTGCAACATGGGTTCAAACAACTTGCCGAGCTGGGATTCCAACTGCGGATTTTTCAGGTACAGGCCTACGATTCCACACATAACAAGTCTCCGTCACACGGTGTCAGAAAAATTCGGTATAGCGCTGGATTTCCCAGTCGCTCACATGGCGGCTGTATTCCACCCACTCCATGCGCTTGAGCTTGATGAACTCACCCACGATCTGCGGGCCCAGCACCTCGACGAACAGCGGGTCGGCTTCCAGCGCGTCGCAGGCTTCCTTGAGGGATTGCGGCAGGGTCTTGATGCCGCGCGCGGCGATCTGCTCAAGGCTCAGGCTGTAGAGGTTTTCGTTGCAGACGTGGTCGATTTCCAGCTGGCGATCAATGCCATCCAGCCCGGCCGCGATGATCGCGGCGCTGACCAGGTAAGGGTTGCAGCCGGCGTCCGGCAGGCGGAACTCGAGGCGGCCGTAAGGCACGCGCACCATGGCCGAACGGTTGTTGGCGCCAAAGGCAATAAACGCTGGGGCCCAGGTGGCGCCAGACAACGAATTGCCCACCACCAGGCGCTTGTAGGAGTTGACCGTTGGCGCAGCGAACGCACACAGGGCCGGGCCATGGGCGAGCAGCCCGGCGGCGAAGTGATAAGCCATCTTCGACAGCCCCATGCCACTGGGATCGCTGGCATCAAAGAACAGGTTCTTGTTCTCGGCGCTGCTGATGGACAAGTGAAAGTGCATGCCATTGCCGGCGCGTTTCGGGTCGGGCTTGGGCATGAAGGAACAGATCATGCCCAGGTCATTGGCGATCTCGCCGGCGGCCATGCGGAAGAAGGTAAAACGGTCGGCCGAGGTCAGGGCGTCGCTGTAGGTGTAGTTGATCTCGAACTGACCGTTGGCGTCTTCGTGGTCGATTTGGTAGACCTCGAAATCCACCGCCTGCAAGGCTTCGGTCAGCCGCTCAAGGAACACCCGCGAGCGCGACAACCCCTTGTAGTCGTAGCAAGGCTTGTCCAGGTTGTCGCTGGGGTCGACCAATTGCAGCTTGCCCTGCTCGTCCCGGCGCATCAGGTTGAACTCGGGTTCCAGGCCGGTGTTGAGGGTCCAGCCCTTGTCTTGCAGGCGCTGCACCTGCTGTTGCAGTACGTAGCGGCTGTCGTAGGGATGGGGCTTGCCGTCGACATGACCGACACACACCACTCGCCCGTAACCCGGTTGCCATGGCACCGGGGTCAGGGTCGACAGGTCGCCGCGAGCCATGAAGTCTGGCCCGTGCGGCTCCATGCCCATGCCGCTGATGGCAAAGCCGGCAAAACCTGCGCCCTCTTCGGCCACCGTCTTGAGCCCGCAGATCGGCACCGACTTGGTCTTGGCCGCACCGTGTATATCCACAAACTGCGCAAGCACGTACTTGATCCCGTGCTTGTCGATAATGCGCTGGGTTTCTGCTGGCAACATTGCGTGTGACTCCTCGCGAAAGGCAAAACAGTGTGGGTGGGCCTAGGCTGTCTTTTTATTCCTAAAAAGAAAGTTAGTTTCCTTGTAGGAATGCAATACCCTTGCCAGATTCGCGAATGACGCTTTGATGAGCTCGGAACAGCGCTTTTGTGCTGTATATATGGGAAAATCCTTTTCCCCGCAGGAATACGTGTTGCGGGATGGCCTTCGAGAGCCATGCCATGCACTTTCCCAGTGCGAAAATAATATTACTGAGCGGAAACCGTGCAGGAGCCGACGAACATGTCCACTGAAACAGCGCCTCGCCTGAAGCTGGAGCAATACCTGGGGCTGCAGATCAAACGCCAGCGCCAGGCGCAGGACCTGAAGTTGTCCGATGTGGCGAAAATTGCCGATATCAGCCAGGGGATGTTGAGCAAGATCGAGAACGCCCAGGTGTCCACCAGCCTCGATACCTTGAGCCGCCTGTGTGATGTGCTTGGGCTGCCGTTATCGAAGTTGTTCAGTGAGTATGACCAGCAGGATGGCAGTGCCTTGCTGGTCAAGGCTGACCAGGGGATGGAAGTGGTGCGTCGCGGGACCGAGAAGGGGCACACCTATCACCTGCTCAACCATACGCGGGGGCCCAAGAAGAGCTTCGAGGCATACATGGTCAGCATGGACGATGCGAGTGAAGAGTTTCCGACGTTTGCCCACCCTGGGACTGAGTTTTTGCATTTGCTTGAGGGAGAGCTGATTTATCGGCATGGGAATCAGCTGTATCGGATGGAGGCCGGGGATAGCTTGACGTTTGAGGGGGAGATTCCTCATGGGCCCGAGGAGTTGGTGCAGGTGCCGATCCGGTTGTTGTCGATCATGAACTATGGCAACGATAAAGAGTGATTGGGTTCTCAGGTTCTTCGCCGGCAAGCCGGCTCCTACAGAAAAGCAGCTCTGCTGTTGCTTTTAACACTCAAGCCGGCCGGTAGGCCGCTGTGCTCTGGCTTTTGATCTCGATCTGACTGCCCCATTCAGCCCGAGGGCACACCGAGCCACAGCGAGGTGCCGACAGGCGGGGCAGAGCCCTTTGCTTGCTTTGGGGCTTTTCCAAAGTGAGTCGCTGTAAGAGCTAAACCATAAGCCGCCGTTACCTGAATAACGGATATACCCACCAAAAGCCCCGGCAAAAACTTTCCCCTCAGTTAAAAAACTTTCCCAAACCCCTAGACGCCCCGCCCCCATTCCCCTATAAAGCCACTTCAGGAATATTTTATTCCCCACAAGAAAACGCGCTCAAGGAACGAGCCAGCTGTCCTCAGACATTTTTCGCTATGCGATGAACTGCCGCCATCATCCCGAGGACGTGTCATGCAACACGAAAAAAACCACTTCATCATCAAGGTCACCTGCCCTGCGGTGTCCGGCATCGTCGCAGCCGTGACCACCTACCTGGCAGACAACGCTTGCTACATCGGGGAGATGGCGCAATTCGACGACGACTTCAGCGGCCGCTTCTTCATGCGCGCGGTGTTCCGCTTCAATGACGGCCACCCCGGCGACCTCGAACAGATCAAGGCCGGTTTCACCGACATCGCCAAAGCATTCGACATGCAATGGGAACTGCACGACACCCGCGAACCCATGCGCGTAATGCTGATGGTCAGCAAATTCGACCACTGCCTCACCGACCTGCTCTACCGCTACCACAAGGGCGAGATGGACATGACCATCACCGCCATCGTCTCCAACCACCTCGACCTGCGGCCCATGGCCGAGCGCGAGGGCATCCGCTTTATCTACCTGCCCGTGGCCAAGGACAACAAAGCCGCCCAGGAAGCCGAACTGATGAAAATCGTCGACGACACCCGCACCGAACTGGTGGTGTTGGCGCGCTACATGCAAATCCTGTCCGACGACCTGTGCCGGCAACTGTCGGGGCGAGCGATCAACATTCACCACTCATTCCTGCCCGGCTTCAAAGGCGCAAAACCCTACCACCAGGCCTATCAGCGCGGGGTGAAGCTGATCGGCGCCACGGCGCACTACGTCACCAGCGACCTCGATGAAGGCCCGATCATCGAACAGGAAGTACAGCGCGTAGACCACGTGTACAAACCCGACGACCTGGTCGCCATCGGCCGCGACACCGAAACCGTGGCCCTGTCCAAGGCGGTCAAGTACCACCTGGAACACCGCGTATTCCTCAACCAGGACAGAACGGTGGTGTTCCGGTGAGCGCCCATAAACTGATCGACGGCAAAGCCGCTGCCGCCCGGGTGCTGCTGCAAGTGCGCGAAGATGTGGCGCGCCTGCGCGAGCACGACATTGAACCGGCCCTGGCGGTGATCCTGGTGGGCGCTGACCCGGCCAGCCAGGTCTACGTGCGCAACAAGATCCTGCGTGCCGAAGAGGTGGGCATTCGCTCCCTCGAGCACCGGTTGCCCAGCGACACCAGCACCGAACAGTTGCTGATCCTGATCGGCGAGTTGAACGCCAACCCGGCGATCAACGGGATCCTCCTGCAACTGCCGCTGCCGGCGCAAATGGACGAATTACGCGCCCTGGAAGCCATCGCGCCAGACAAGGACGTGGACGGTTTTCACAGCCAGAACGTCGGCGGGCTCAGTCAGGGCCGCTCGGTGTTGACGCCCTGCACCCCCAGCGGTTGCCTGTATTTGCTGGAGCAAACCCTGGGCGATTTGCGCGGTAAACATGCGGTGGTCGTCGGCCGCTCGAACATCGTCGGCAAACCCATGGCCGCCCTGCTGCTCAAGGCGGACTGTTCGGTAACGGTACTGCATTCGCGCAGCCAGGATGCACAAGCGTTGTGCCGACAGGCCGACATCGTGATCGCCGCTGTAGGCCGCCCGCGCTTGATCGATGCCGGCTGGCTCAAGCCCGGCGCGGTGGTGATCGACGTCGGGATCAACCGCATTGACGACGAAGGCCGCAGCCGCCTGGTGGGCGATGTCGATTTCGACAGCGCCCTGCCCCATGTCGCGGCCATCACCCCGGTGCCCGGCGGCGTGGGCCCGATGACCATCGCCTTCCTGATGAAAAACACCGTGACCGCAGCCCTCGCGCAACACCACGCCCTACGCAGCCAATCGGAGGCCGTATGCCATTCAATCTATTGAAATACGGACTGAGCTCGGAATACCCGGTGGACGTGGATCTGCCACCGCCCAAGGAACTCAAGGCCAGCTACGACGTGGTGATCATCGGTGCCGGCGGCCATGGCCTCGCCACCGCTTACTACCTGGCCAAGTACCACGGCATCACCAACATTGCCGTGCTGGAAAAATCGTACCTGGGCGGCGGCAATACGGCGCGCAATACCGCGGTGATTCGCTCCAATTACCTGACCAGCGAGGGCGTACGTTTCTACGCCGAATCGGTGAAGATGTTCCAGTCGCTGTCCAACGAATTCGACTTCAACATCATGTACTCCGAGCGCGGTCAGCTGACCCTCGCGCATACCGATGCCACCGTGCGTTCGTTCCGCCAGCGCGCCGAGGTCAACAAGCACTTTGGCGGGCGTACCGAGATGATCGACCGCCAACAGATCCGTGAACTGGTGCCCAGCCTCAACCTCGACCCCGGCCACTTGCCGGTGATCGCCGGGCTCTGGCACATCGACGGCGCCACCGCGCGCCATGACGCCGTGGCCTGGGGTTACGCCAAGCAAGCAGCCAAGCGCGGCGTGGAGATCCACCAACTGACCGAAGTGCAGGACCTGATCATCGAAAACGGCGCGATCACGGCGGTCAAGACCAATCGCGGCACGATCAAGTGTGGTTGCGCGGTGCAGGCGATTGCCGGGCACAGTTCGCTGCTGATGGCCAAGGCCGGCATCCGCTCGCCGATCCAGACCTTCCCGCTGCAGGCGATGGTGACCCAGCCGTTCAAACCGTTTCTCGACCCGCTGGTGAGTTCCTCGGCCCTGCACTGCTACGTGCAGCAAACCAGCCGGGGCGAAGTGGTATTTGGTGGCGGTTCCGACCCTTACCCATTGTTCAACACGCGCTCGACCCTGGACCTGAAGGAAAGCCTGCTGGCCCACGCCATCGAGATGTTCCCGTTCCTGGCCAACGCCAAGTTGATGCGCCAATGGGCCGGGATCACCGACATGACGCCCGACTACAGCCCGATCATGGGCCTGTCGCCAGTGAAAAATTATTACCTCGACGCCGGCTGGGGCACCTGGGGGTTCAAGGCCACGCCCATCTGCGGCAAGACCATGGCCGAGCTGGTGGCCAGCGGCGGCAAGGTGCCGCAGCTGATCAAGCCCTTTGGCCTGGAGCGTTTCTCGACCTTCCAGCAAGTCAACGAAATGGGCGCCACGGCGGCCAGTCACTAAGCGCAGAGCAGACTATGAAAATCATGATTTGCCCGCTCAACGGGCCGCGCAATATCAGCGAGTTCACCTACGGCGGCGAGTTCAAGCCCATGCCCGACCCGGTGAACTGCAGCGATGCCGAATGGGCCGACTACGTGTTCAACACCGACAACCTTGCCGGCGTAGTGCGCGAATGGTGGATGCACACGCCATCGAGCTATTGGTTCCTCGCCGAGCGCCACACCGTCACCGATGAGATCCAGCGCACCTTCGACCCCAAGGAACTGTTCAGTACTCGCGTCGACTTCAACACCGCCCAGGAGATCGCCGGATGAACCGCCTACCCGCCCCCATGGGCTTGCTGATCCAGCGCGATCAGTTGCTCGACTTCAGCTTCGACGGCCAACGCTACCAGGGCTTGCAAGGCGACAGCATCGCCAGCGCGCTGTTGGCCAACGGGCGCTTCCTGATCTCCCGCTCGTTCAAATACCACCGCCCGCGCGGCCCGTTGACCATGGCCGGCCAGGACGCCAACAGCCTGGTGCAGTTGCCCCAGGAGCCGAACGTGCTGGCCGACGCCCACCCCTTGTCTGGCGGCTTGCAGGTGAGCGCGCAGAACGTCAACGGCTCGCTGGACAACGACCGCGATGCCTACCTGGGCAAGTTCTCCAAATTCATGCCGGTGGGGTTCTACTACCGCTCGTTCTACAAGCCCAAGGGCATGTGGAAGGTATGGGAACCGATCATCCGCAAAAAAGCCGGCCTGGGTGTGCTCGACCTGAAGTTCCAGCCCGAGTACTACGACAAGGCCTACCTGTTTACCGACCTTGCGGTGATCGGCGCCGGCCCCGCCGGTTTGCAGGCGGCCCTCACCGCCGCGAATGCCGGGGCCAAGGTATTGCTGATCGAGCAGCAGCCGATCCTGGGCGGTTCGCTGGCCTATGCCCGCTTCGATATCGAGGGCACGCGCGCCGAATCCCTGCGCCGCGAACTGCTCGGCGCGGTGCAGCAACACGCCAATATCCAGGTGCTCACCGAGGCCACCTGCAACGCCTGGTTCACCGACAACTACCTGCCGGTGATCCAGGGCAAGCGGATATACAAGGTGCGCGCGCGCCAGTGCCTGGTGTGCAGCGGCTCCTTCGACCAGCCGGTGATCTTTCGCAATAACGACTTGCCGGGCGTAATGCTCACCAGTGCCGCGCAACGCCTGATGAAGCTGTACGCGGTCAAGCCCGGCAAACGTGCCGTGGTGCTGACCGGCAACGATGACGGTTACCTCGCAGCCCTCGACCTGCACGACCAGGGCGTGCAGGTGGCTGCCGTGATCGACCTGCGCCAGGCCCCCGCCGACAAAGCGCTGCCAGCCGCGCTGGCCCTGCGCAACATCCGTTGCCTGACCAACAGCACAGTGTTCGAGGCCTTGCATGAAAAGGGCATGCGCCACGTGAAGGGCGTCGACGTACGCCAGATCACCGGCCAGGGCCAGGTCAGCGACAGTGGGCAACTGATTGACTGCGACCTGTTGTGCATGTCGGCCGGCTACATGCCGGTCTATCAACTGCTGTGCCAGGCCGGCGGCAAGCTGGCTTACGACGACCAGCGTGCAGCGTTCAGCCTCAGCGGTTTGCCGCACAACCTGAACGTGGCGGGCTCCGTCCACGGTCGGCATCAGTTGGACAACGTATTGGTGGACGCAACCAATGCCGCGGCCAACAGTGTGCTTGCCCTCGGCTTGAGTACCGCCAGCCCTCAGTTGCCGTTGCGCAGCGAAGCCCAGGTGAATTTCAACTGGCCGATCTTCCCGCACCCCAAAGGCAAGGATTTCGTCGACTTCGACGAGGACCTGCAAGTGGCGGATATCGTCAACGCCACCCGCATCGGTTACCGCGACGTGCAACTGGTCAAACGCTACTCCACCGTGGGCATGGGCCCGTCCCAGGGCCGCCACTCGGCACTGCCCACAGCGCGGCTGGTGGCGTGGGCCACCCAACGCAACATCAGTGAAACCGGAGTGACCACCGCGCGGCCGCCGTTTGTGGCGGAAAAACTGGCGCACGTCGCCGGGCGCGCCTTCGACCCTTACCGTCAAACACCGATGCATGCCAGGCACCTGCAGGCAGGGGCGAAGATGATGCCCGCCGGCATCTGGCAACGCCCGGCGTATTACGGCAAACCCCAGGACCGCGAGGCATGCATGCAGGCCGAAGCCCTGCATGTGCGCAACAAGGTCGGCCTGATCGATGTATCGACCCTGGGCGGCCTGGATGTACGCGGCCCGGACGCCGCCGAATTGCTTAACCGGATGTACACCTTCGCGTTTCTCAAGCAGCCGGTGGGCCGTTCCCGCTATGCACTGATGACCAATGAGCACGGCGTAGTCATCGACGATGGCGTGTGCGCGCGGCTTGGCGACAACCACTTCTACGTCACCGCCACCACCAGCGGCGTCGACCGGATCTACCAGCAAATGCTCAAGTGGAATGCACAATGGCGCCTGGACGTGGATGTGGCCAACGTCACCGCTGCGATTTGTGCCGTGAACGTCGCCGGGCCGGATTCGCGCAAAGTGCTGGAGCAGGTGTGCACCGACCTCGACCTGAGCGCCGAAGGTTTTCCGTATCTGGGTGTACGCCAGGGCACCGTCGCCGGGATCAAGGCCCGCTTGCTGCGGGTGGGTTTTGTCGGCGAGCTGGGCTATGAAATCCACGTGCCTGCACGCCATGGCCTGGCGCTCTGGGATACATTGATGGCAGCGGGCAAAGCCCATGAGATTCGCCCCTTCGGCGTCGAAACCCAACGCCTGCTGCGCCTGGAAAAAGGCCACGTGATCATCAGCCAGGACACCGACGGCATGACCCACCCGGCAGAAATCGACATGGGCTGGGCGGTGAGCCGCAACAAGCCATTCTTCGTCGGCCGCCGCTCGGTGGACATCCTCGAAGCCCAGCCGTTGAAACGCAAACTGGTGGGTTTCACCTTGCCCCAGGGCAGCGTGCAACCGCTGGAAGGCCACCTGGTGCTTAACGGCCCGGACATCAGCGGCAATGTCACCTCCTGCGAGTACTCAAGCTCCCTGGGCAAAATAGTCGGCCTGGCCTATGCCGGTATCGACCAGAGCACGCCGGGGCAGCGGATTCCGATTCGCGTCGAGGGCGGCATTGTCGTCCAGGCCGAGGTGGTGCCACTGCCCTTTTTCGACCCTACCAACCAACGCCAGGAGGGTTAAGCCATGACCAGTCTGAAAGCACACGAGATATTCACGCCGCCATGCCGCCTGGTCGACCAGACCGACCTGCCAAGGGTTGGCTTTCGCGGCAGCCAGAGCGCCGAGTACCTGAGCGCGCGCGGTTTCAGCCTGCCGGAAGCGCCCAACCAGGCCACCGCGCAGGCGGACGGCAGTTGGGTAGCGCGCCTGTCACAGAGTGAATACCTGGTGTTGGGCAGCCCGCTGGACCAAGGCCAGCGCATCGCCGATGAAGAAGCACGCTGGGAGCTGGACCACCGCGCCAACTACCTGCTGCCCCGCCAGGACAGCCACGCCTGCGTATTGTTCAGCGGCGATGTGATTGCCCAGGTGATGGCGAAGCTCTGTGGTGTCGACCTCAGCGCTGCGGCCTTCAAGCCGGGGGCAGTGGCGCAGACGTCGGTGGCGCGGGCCAATGCGATCGTCATCCACTCGGGCAGTGTGGATGCACCGGCGTTTCATATCCTGTGGGATCGCGCCTCGAAGGAATACTTCATGAGTGCACTGCTGGATGCATTGGAGGAGTTTGGCGGGGGTAATGTGCTCTGAATATGCAGCGGGTTTGAAGTCGACCCCGACCAAAAATGTGAGAGCGGGCTTGCTCGCTCCTACATTTGGACCGCGCGGCACTCGCCAGGGTCAGTCGGTATAGCCCAACCTCGCCGCCCTGACCTTTTGCGTGCGTTGACGTGTCGCCAGGCAGTAATACAACGGGCACGTCACCACCAACCCCACCAGCCACGACAGGTCTGCGCCTTCCACCAGGTTGGCGTAAGGCCCCACATACAGCGACGTATTGGCAAACGGCAGTTGCACGATGATGCCGATGAAATACGCCACGATCGCATGCAGGTTAAAGCGCCCGTAGATCCCGCCGTCCGCCTGGAAGATCGAGGCAATGTCATAGGCGCCACGCTTGATGAGGTAGAAGTCGATCAGGTTGATCGACGCCCACGGCACCAGCACCACCAGCAGCGCGAGGATCAGGCCGATGAACTGCGAGATGAAGTCCGCCGACGCGCCCAACGCCACCACACAGCAACCGGCGAGTACCACGCTGGACAGCATCACGCGCACCTTGATGCTGGGCGTCCAGTGGCTGGCGAAGGTCTGGATCGACGTGATGATCGACAGCACCGCACCGTACAGATTCAGGGCGTTGTGGCTGATGATATTGAGCAGGAACAGCACCATCAGGATCGGCCCAAGCGTGCCTGTGGCCTGCTTGACCGCGACCATCGCTTCAGTGCCTTCGGGCGTTGCCAGGGCGGCAACCAGGCCAAAGGAGAACGACAAAATGGTGCCGAGGGTGGCGCCCAGGTAGGTGGCGACAAAGGGCCGGGTGATGCCGATATCCGCCGGTAGGTAGCGCGAATAGTCACTGGTATAGGGCGAAAAGCTGATTTGCCAGATCACCCCCAACGACACCGTCGCCAGCCAGCCGGCCAGGTTGAAGCCGCCACGGGTGAGGAAGTCTGCCGGCAGGTCATGGGCAAAAATGTAGAGAAAGCCCGCCAGCAATGCGCTGCCCATCACCCAGGTGCCGATGCGGTTCAGTGTATGGATAAAGCGGTAGCCGATCACGCCGATGGCGGTGGCACTGAGCGCGCCAATCAGGATGCTGGCCGGCACCGGCACGGACGGCACGATGCCGACGATGGACTTACCGGCCAGCACGATGTTGGAGATAAAAAAGCCGATGTAGATCAGCGCCGCGAAAAACACGATCAGCAGTGCGCCGAAACGCCCGAACTGGCCCCGGCTCTGCACCATCTGCGGGATGCCCATGCGCGGGCCCTGGGCCGAGGCGAGGGCAATCACGATGCCGCCGAGCAGGTGCCCGAGGGCAATCGCCAGCAGCCCCCACACCAGGTTGAGATGGAACACCTGGGCCACCATGGCGCCGGTGACGATGGGCAGCGGTGCAATGTTGGTGCTGAACCATAAGGTGAACAGGTCGCGGGCCTTTCCATGGCGCTCCGCGAGGGGGACGTAATCGACCGTGTGATTCTCGATCAGGGGGTCTTGCCGGGACATTTGGGGCATGGAAATGCACTCGCGTTGGTCTGATCTTATAGTTGTTTGACGCCAAACCGGGGGCGCTCTCTGGCCGCCCCTCAGATGAACACCATATTATGGTATTCCAACATTTTCACAAGACTGATCCGTAGTCTCAAGCTGCATCTGATCCGTAATTGTGCCACATGCCCCTTCACCTATTCTCGCCTCAACCCCCGTATTTATTGGTTATAAGACCAAAGGCCAACGTTTGTCGGCGGTTTTAAAAAGCTCTTGATTTGATTGTATTACGGTATACCATCAGACCTACAAAATCATAAAACCCGCTTTGCCGTCCCCACTCCACCTCAAGAGGACTGTCCCATGATCGACGCCGCCATCTACAAACAAGTGATGGGCTCGTTCCCGTCCGGGGTCACCGTGATCACCACGCTCGACGACGACGGGCAAATTGTCGGTCTGACCGCCAGCGCTTTCAGCTCGTTGTCCATGGACCCAGCCCTGGTGCTGTTTTGCCCCAACTACAGCTCCGATTCCTACCCGGTGCTGATCAAGAACAAACGCTTTGCCATTCATGTGCTGTCCGGCGGGCAGCAGAGCGAAGCCTATGCCTTTGCGCGCAAGGGCAAAGACAAGGCGCAGGGCATCGAATGGACCTTGAGCGAACGGGGCAACCCGATACTGGCCAATGCCACGGCGGTGATCGAATGCGAGTTGTGGCGTGAATACGAAGGCGGTGACCACGCGATCATGGTCGGTTCGGTGAAGAACCTGATCGTGCCCCAGCAGAACGCCGGGCCACTGGTGTATTGCCACGGCAAGATGGGCGCGTTGCCCATGCCGGCCTAAGCAACACCTGAATCCAATGTGGGCAATGTGGGAGGGGGCAAGCCCCCTCCCACATTTGGATTGCTGTGTGTCAGTTCCATCTGTTGTCAGGTACGAAAACGGCTGACCAACTGATTCAACGTCTGCGACAACGCCGTCAATTGCTGCGCATCCTGGCGCGTGGAATCGGCCAGGCTCGCCACCAACTGCGCATCCCCGTGAATTTGGCTGATATGCCGATTGATGTCTTCAGCCACCTGGTGCTGCTCTTCGGCGGCCGTGGCAATTTGCGTGTTCATGTCGCGGATCACGTCCACCGACTCGCGAATCAACCCAAAGCTGGCCCGTGCCTCGTTGATCGACACCACCGTTTCCTGGGAAACCTCCAGGCTGGCATGCATCTGCTTGCCCATCTGATGAGTGCGCCGCGCCAGGTTGCCCAGCAGCCCGTCGATCTCGCCGGTGGAGTCCGAGGTGCGCTTGGCCAGGGCGCGCACTTCGTCCGCCACCACGGCAAAACCACGGCCCTGTTCACCGGCACGCGCTGCTTCGATGGCGGCGTTCAGCGCCAGCAGGTTGGTCTGCTCGGCGATGGAACGGATGGTGCCGAGGATCGACTGGATGTCGTTACTGTCTTTTTCCAGTTGCTCCATGGACTGGGCAGAATGGCCGATTTCTTCGCTCAGGCGCCCTACGCTGTTTACCGCCGCGTCGATCTGCTGCTGGCCGGTGTGCGCCTGGCGCTGGCCGTTGTCGGCCGAATCGGCGGCCTGGCTGCAGGAACGCGCGACTTCATTGGAAGTGGCGACCATTTCATGAAACGCGGTGGACACCATGTCAACGGCTTCGCGTTGGCGCGAGGCGACTTCGGCCATTTCCACCGAGACCTCCATGGCGCTTCCCGAGCTGCTGTGGATCTGCCCGGCGGCCTGGCCGATGCGCTGGATCAGCGTACGGATCGCTTCGAGGAACTGGTTGAACCAGCCGGCCAGTTGCGCCGTCTCGTCGCGGCCCTTTACCGGCAGGCGCGCCGTCAGGTCGCCTTCGCCCTGGGCGATGCCTTCCAGGCCGCTGGCCACGCCACGAATCGGCTTGACGATCAGCCCGGCAAACCAGGCACCCACCACGGCAAACAACACGGCGCATACCAGCGCGATCGCCGCGATCAGCCAGGTGAGGCGCGCCGCGCCGGCCATCACCTCGCTTTCGCGCACTACCCCAACGAACCGCCAGCCCAACGCCTTCGACGGCCAAACAAACGCCATGTAGCGTTCCCCGGCCAACTCGACCTGCACCAAACCTTGGCCGGCCTCGCTCAACTGCCGGTAACCCTCGCCCAACTCACTGAGTTTTTTGAAGTTGTGGGACGGGTCATTCGGGTCCACCAGCACCGTGTTATTGGCCTCCATCAACATCAGGTAGCCGCTGTCACCCAACTTGATCTGTTTGACCAGGTCGGTCAGTTGCTTGAGGGACACATCGATGTTCACCACCCCGCCGGCCTTGCCCTGGCGATCGTTGAAGCTTTGCACGGTGCTGACCAGCACCACGTCATCGGCAGCCCAGTAATAGGCTTCGGTGCGCAGCATGGTGCCCGGGTGCGCCATGGCCGTCTTGTACCAGGGCCGGGTGCGCGGGTCGTAACCGGCAAGCTTGGGGTCGCCGGGCCAGAACACATAACCGCCGTCTTCGGTACCCAATGACAAGTAGGTGTAGGCCGCATGGCTTTTGGCCAAGCCCTCGAACAGCTTGAACAGCTGCTGGTCGCGCTCGCCGGGCGCGACCTGGGCCGCGTCGCTGGCCAGATAGCGTTTCACGTCGCCATTAATGCTCTGCAACTGCGGGTGCGCCGCCAGGTACGCGACATTCTGGCTGATGCCTTCAAAGAACAGCTGCATCGCGTTGTCGACCTGGCGAATCTCACGTTCGCTGCCGTCGATAAAGCCGTCACGTGCCTCATGGCGCACGTTGAGGATGATCATCACAGCCACCAGAATGACCGGTAGGCTGGCGATCACCGCAAACGCCAGGATCAATTTTTGTTTTATGTTCATCTAGCTCGCCTTCCTTGTGAGGTGAGTGTGCGACCGTTGGAGAGAAAAGTTTTGCGGATATTCCGTATTATGGTATACCAACAATCAATCCGCCGAATAGCCGTCATTACTGGCACGCTTCACATTGGCGAGAGCACTTAAGGGCCGCAGTCGACAGGCCGATCACAATAGATCCGAGGTAAGCGTCATGAAATTTTCCCTGTTCGTGCACATGGAACGCTGGGATGAAAGTGTCAGCCATCGCCAGTTGTTCGAAGACTTGACCGAACTGACCCTGATGGCCGAAGCGGGTGGTTTCAGCACCGTCTGGATTGGCGAACACCACGCCATGGAATACACCATCTCGCCCAGCCCGATGCCGCTGCTGGCTTACCTCGCGGCCAAGACCACGACCATTCACCTGGGCGCCGGTACCATCATCGCGCCGTTCTGGCACCCGTTGCGGGTAGCGGGCGAATGCGCGCTGCTCGACGTTATCAGTAACGGGCGCATGGAAGTCGGCCTGGCCCGTGGCGCCTACCAGGTGGAGTTCGACCGCATGGCCGGCGGCATGCCCGCATCTAGCGGTGGCCAAGCCCTGCGCGAGATGGTGCCGGTGGTGCGTGCACTGTGGAAAGGCGACTACGCCCATGACGGTGACATCTGGAAGTTCCCGACTTCCACCAGCGTGCCCAAGCCGATCCAGCAGCCCAACCCGCCGATGTGGATTGCCGCGCGCGACCCAGACTCGCATAACTTTGCGGTGGCTAACGGCTGCAACGTCATGGTGACCCCGTTGATGAAGGGCGACGAAGAAGTCCTCGACCTGAAGAACAAGTTCCAGGCCGCGCTGGACAACAACCCGGATGTGCCACGCCCGCAACTGATGGTGCTGCGCCACACCCACGTGCATGCGGTGGACGACCCTGAAGGCTGGAAAGTCGGGGCCAAGGCGATCGCCCGGTTTTATCGCACCTTCGATGCCTGGTTCGGCAACAAGACCGTGCCGGTCAACGGCTTCCTCGAGCCGAGCCCGGAAGAAAAATTCGCCGCCCGCCCGGAGTTCGAACTGGAAAGCCTGCACAAGACCGCGATGATTGGCACGCCGGAAGAAATCATCCCGCGCATCCGGTACTACCAGGAACTGGGAGTGGACGAGTTCAGCTTCTGGTGTGACAACAGCCTGCCCCACGCAGAGAAGAAAAAGTCCCTGGAGCTGTTTATCAAGCACGTGGTGCCGGCGTTTCGCTGAGGATAAGCGTTGAAACAACAACGCCGGCATTTGCCGGCGTTGTTGTTTCAGCAGACGACGAAGTCTGCAGATACCGAGGGATGTTCAGTGGTGGCAAAAAACAGCCCATAGCCAAATCGGCTCTCATTAGCGAGTTGTACTGCTGGCGTACTAACTCAAGAAATTAACTTAACACGCCAGTAACAGAGCACCCGCACCAGCCGAAACCAGGCCCGCAACTCGTGGGCCTTGACCAGCGCTTCAGCGATTTTTTCCACCGGCTCGCGTTTGGCCATGGCTTGATCTCGCAACGCGTTGTAGGCGTCGGTCTCCGACATGCCCTTGGTTTCGATGAGGATTATTTTGGCCTGCTGCACGGTGCGCATTACCGCCATGCGCCCTTCCAGGCGCTTGACGTGCCTTTCCCGTTCGCGGGCCTTGCGTGACTGACTGAGCGTGATCGCCAAAGCGGTGAGAATGGCCGTTCGCGAAATCTCAGCTGCGCGACTCCAGCAATGCGGCTCAAGCAGCCGCAGCTTCCTTAGCGTATTTCGTTAACATACATGAAGTGCTCAGTGCTGACACGCTGGTGGGTCATCATCACCGGCGTTGCAGCCTGATCGAACGATACTGCGTCGATAATCATCACCGCGTGTGGCGCGGTCAGTTCCAGCAGGCGGCAATCCTCCTCATTGGCCAACCCCGCAGTCAGTTGCTCGCGCACGGCAGCCACCCTTAGCCCGTACTGCTCAAGCAGGTAACGGTAAAGCAGCTCCGGCAACTCGTCGGGGCCAGGGAAGTCCGGCACCTTGCTGGCGACCACGGTAAAGCGCTCGTGCATCGCTGCCACGCCTTCAATGCTGCGCAAGCGGTGCAAGCGATAGACCGGGCTGCCCTCTTCGATCAACAGCTTTTGCGCGTCCAGCGCAGTCGCCTCGCCGAGCTGGTAATCGAGCAAGGCGGTGCGCGATTTCAGCAGTGCGCCTTCCTTATTGTGCAAACGGAAATACTGAAAGAAGTAGCGCAGGTTATGCAGCGGCGCCCAGCCCGTCACTACCGTGCCGGTCTTGCGCCGGCGCATCAGCATCCCCTCCGACACCAACTCCGCCAGCGCACGCCGCACAGTCCCTACGGACACGCCAAAATCATTGGCCAGGGCATTTTCGCTGGGTATCACCGTGCCGCTGGGCCACTCCCCGATCAGGATCGCTTCCGAGATATGGCGCTTGACCACTTCATACAATGGCGCGCTGTCGTGCTCGCTCAGGCGCGAAAAAGAACTGGCAGGCGCAGACGGCGCGTTGCTATCGGTCATATTTTTTCCTTGACGGGCAATATCGAGATACTTAACTATAAACTATATAGAAATACAACGAGACCCAAAAATGCCCATCCATGCAGCTCTGACGCAGGCACTTGAGTCGATCGAGGCGGATCATGATTCGCTGATCGATGATCTGCAACGAATGATCGCAGTCGACACCTGTTTTCCACCCGGCGCAGGCTACGGCGCGTTTGCCGACCTCATGGAAACGCTGGTGGCACCGCTGGGTTTGCAGACCCGCCGCGTCACGGTGCCAGAAGCCTTGTGGCAGACCCGCAGCGGTGAAGCCCATGGCGAACGCATCAACCTGATCGCGCGCCAACCGGGCGAACAGGAAGTATGCAGCCTGTATTTTCACGTCGACACCGTACCGCCAGGCGATGGCTGGACCCAACCACCGCTGCAATTGACTGAAGTCGGCGGCAAGCTCATCGGGCGCGGCACCGCCGACATGAAAGGCAGCGTGGCCGCCACCCTCGCCGCCCTGCGCGCTGCCCAACGCTTCAACCTGCCGCTGCGCTTCTGCCCGTCGCTATTGCTGTGTACCGATGAAGAAGGTGGTCTGTACCCCGGCATTCGCTACCTGGCCGAACAGCAACTGGTAGAAGGCCACATCCTCAGTTTTAACGGAGGCGCCGCGCCGCGTATCTGGGCGGGTTGCTTCGGCAGCATCGACCTGAAGATTACCGTCAAGGGGCGCTCATCGCATTCCGGCGAACCGGTGGATGCCATTAACGCTATCGAACAAAGCCTGCCGCTGCTCAACGCCCTGAACAGCCTGAAACACCAGGTGCAGCAACGCAGTTGGCCGATGCCGGCGCCGCCCCACTACCACGGCGCGCCGCTGATTTCACGCATGACCCTGGCCGCAGCTCACGGCGGCAGCAAGGGCTCGACCATCCCGGCGCAGTTCGAAATATTGATCAATCGCCGCTACGCGCCCCAGGAACCGTTCGAGTCGGTGATGGCCGAGCTGCAACAGTGCATCGACACGGCCATGGCCGGTACCGAAGCGTTGTCCGTAGAACACGAAGTGATCGGCCATCTGGCGCCGGTCGCCGACCCCACCGGGCCGCACTGGCCACGCTGGCAGGCGGCGCTGGGAGTTGGCTTCGGTTTTACCCAGGAGCAATTCCAGTGCTACGGCTCGTCCAGCAGCTCGGACATGGGCTGGGTCCAGCAAGCCGGGATTCAGGAAATCCTGCTGGGCGGGCTGATACGCCCGGAAAGCCAGATCCATGCCGCCGACGAATACACCACGCGCAGCGACCTGGTCGCCCTGGCGCAATCGATCCTGGCCTACCTGGCTGAAGATTTCACCCCGCAATCGAGCACCACCGCCCAGCCTGGCTGAGCAAAATACCCCCCCGAAGACTGGCGCCAAGACTGGTCATCGGCTTTTTTTACGTAGCTGCCCCACGCTTCTCTCATTGCCATGTGGAGTATTGCCATGAATACCGTCTTCAGGCTGAATCGCCGTCGCTTTCTGACCACTTCCGCCATCGTCACCGGCGCCGCCATGCTGCCGTTTTCCAGCACCCTGTGGGCCGCTGCGGCCGCGCAAAAAGGTGGGACCTTGCGCATCAGCGTCGACCAGGCGGTCGGCATGCTCAACCCGCTGCTGGCCAGGGTCAACCCCGAGTACTTGCTCAGCGAACTGCTCTACAACGGCCTCACCCGCCTGAGCCAGGACATGCAAGCCGAGCCCGACCTGGCGCAGTCCTGGAGCCATAACGCCGACCTCACCGAGTGGACCTTCACCCTGCGCGGCAACCTGAAATTCCACGATGGCAGCGCCTGCACCGCTAAAGACGTCGCCGCCAGCCTGCAAGCCGTGCTCGACCCCAAAACCGCCTCCCCCGGCCTGCGCAATATCGGCCCGATCAAAAGCGTCGAGGCGCTGGACGACCTGCACATCAAGCTGACCACCACCGCCCCCTATGCCGACTTGCCGGTAAGCCTTGCCTACCCGGACGCCAAGATCGTCCCGGCCGCGATCCTGCAAAGCGACATGACGCGGCTGTCTCGCGAAGCCATCGGCACCGGCCCATTCAAGCTGGTGTCGTTCGAGCCGGAACGCATGGTGGTAGTCACTCGCAACGAACACTTCTACGACCCGCAACGCCCGCACCTGGACCGCGTCGAAATCCGCGTCTACCCAGACCCCGCCTCGGAAGGCTCGGCACTGATGTCCGGCGACATCGACCTGATGCTCTCGGCCCAGGCCACCGAATTCACCCGCCTCAGTGAGGCGAATGGCGTCAAGGGCCTGCGCGTGGCGTCCGGGCAGTTCCTGAACATCAACATGGGTTGCGATCAACCACCCTTTAATGACGTGCGCGTGCGCCAGGCGTTGTCGTTGTGCGTCGATCGTTCGGCCATGGTGGACTTTGTCGCAGAAGGCTTTGGCACACCGGGCAACGACACGCCGCTGAATGCCGCCTACCGCTACTACAGCGACATTGAGCTGCGCCAAGCCAACCTGACCCAAGCGAAAAAACTGCTGGCCGACGCCGGCTACCCCAACGGGCTGGACATCACCCTGGTGGCCTCGGACAAACCGTCTACCCGCACCCAACTGGGGATTGCCGTGCGCGAAATGGCCAAGCCTGCCGGTTTCAACATAACCGTTGCGACCATGGCCAACAGCACCTACCTGGACCAGGTGTGGAAGAAGGGCAACTTCTACGTCGGTTTCTACAACATGCAGCCTTCGGCCGATGCGGTGTTCTCGCTGCTCTACACCTCCGATGCAGCATGGAACGAAACCCGCTGGAACAACGCTGAATTCGACGCTGCCGTGGCCGCCGCCCGTGGCACCGACGACCCGGTCAAGCGCAGCGCGCTGTACGCCAAAGCGCAACAGTTGATGCACGAGCAAGTGCCCTCGCTGATCCCGACCTTCTTCGACGTGCTGGCCGCCCAGCGCACCTATGTTCAGGGCTACCAACTGCACCCACGCGGCGCAGTCTTCCGTCTGGACCAGGCCTGGCTTGACGACAGCGCTCCGAAGCGCGGATGACCCGAGGATGAACCTGTGACTGCTGCTTACCTGACCAAGCGATTGCTGTTGGTGGTGTACACCTTGCTGATCGTTTCGCTGTTGGTCTTCGCGATTACCCAACTGTTGCCCGCCGATGCGGCGGTGACGCTGCTGGGCCAAAGCGCCACGCCCGAAGCCCTGGCTGCCCTGCGCGCCAGGCTCGGCCTGGACCAACCCGCCTGGGTGCAATTCAGCCATTGGCTGATGGCGGTGCTGCACGGCGACCTCGGCGTGTCGATGCGCAACGGCCAGCCGGTGCTCGGCTCGCTGCTGGATGCCCTCGGCCGCTCACTGTTACTGGCGGGTTGCTCGTTGCTGTTGATGCTGCTGATTGCAATCCCGCTGGGCATCGTCGCGGCCGTGCGCCGTGGCCGTCCGGTGGACCTGATTATCGGTGTGCTGTCGTACATCGGCGTGTCATTGCCGGAGTTTGTGACGGCCACGCTGCTGGTCCTGCTGTTCGCGGACTTCTGGCAACTGCTGCCGGCCACCGGCTATGTGCCTCTTGCCGATAATTTCGGTGAAGGCATTCGCCACTTGATCCTGCCGACGCTGACGGTGTCGATGATCATGGTCGCCCATGTGTCGCGCATGGTGCGCTCGGAAATGATCGACGTGCTGGAAACCGACTACATCCGCGCCGCACGCCTCAAGGGCCTGTCACGGCGCCGGGTGCTGCTGCGCCATGCGTTGCGCAACGGCTTGTTGCCGACCATCACCATTGTCGCCCTGGATGTCGGCTATTTGCTGGGCGGAATTGTGGTGGTCGAAGAGATCTTCAACATCCCCGGCATCGGCCGCGAACTGCTGGTAGCGGTCGCCGCCCGCGACCTGCCGGCGATTCAGGGGGGCGTGCTGATCCTCGCCGCCACCTACTGCCTGGTCAACTTCGTGGCTGACCTGGCCTATGCCTATCTCGACCGGCGAATTCAATATGCGTAATGTTTTCTACCGCCTGCTGGCGACTCCCCAGGGTTTGCTGGGCAGCCTGATCCTGCTGCTGGCCGTGGTGCTGGTGTGCGCCGGCCCCGCATTGGCGCCCTTCGACCCGGAAGCCATTTCGATTCTTGCGCGCTACAAGGCGCCAAGCCTGGTGCACTGGTTTGGCACGGACCAACTGGGCCGCGACATCTTCAGCCGCCTGCTGATCGGCGCCCGCGCAACAATCTCGCTGTCGGTCATGGCCACCGCCATGGCGATGCTGGTCGGTGCGCTGTTGGGCACCGTCAGCGGCTACCTCGGCGGGCGCATCGACGAAGCGCTGATGCGTACCCTGGATGCGGTGATGTCGATCCCCACCCTGCTGTTCGCCCTGCTGATCGTCAGTACTCTGGGCCGCAGCGACTTCAACGCGGTTTTGGCGATCACCATTGCCTTTGTTCCGAGCATGGCGCGCATCGCCCGCAGCGTCGCCCTCGCCGCTCGGCGCCAGGACTACGTGAATGCCGCGATCGCCCGTGGAGAATCGACGGTGTACATCGTGGTGCGCGAAATGCTGCCCAATATCGTCGCGCCGATCATCGTCGAAGCGACCATCCGCGTGGCCTTCGCCATCATGCTCTTCGCCACCCTCAGCTTCCTCGGGCTGGGCGCACAACCGCCGCAGCCGGAATGGGGCCTGATGGTCGCTGAAGCGCGGCGCTATTTCTTCCAGGCACCGTGGATGATGCTCATGCCAGGCCTGGCCATCGCCACCGTGGCGATCGGTTTCAATCTGTTGGGCGATGGCTTGCGCGATGCCCTCAATCCAAAGGGGCAGCGCTGATGAGTACCGTATTGAAAGTGGCTGATTACAGCCTCGACTATCAATTGCCCGGCGGCGCGCTGCACGTCCTGCAAAACATCGACTTCAGCGTGGCCGCTGGTGAAGTGGTCGGGCTGGTGGACGAGTCCGGCTCGGGCAAGACCACCCTCGGCTGGGCAATCATGCGCTACCTGGCCGGCAACGCGCGGGAGATCGGCGGCAGCATCAGCTTGCAGGGCGAGAACCTGCTACAGATGCCGCAACGCCAGGTCGAACAACTGCGCGGTGGCCGCCTGGGCATGATCTTCCAGGACCCCAGCGCCTCCCTCAACCCGACCCTGAGCCTGGGCGAGCAGGTGGTGGAAGTCCTCACCCGCCATCGGAACCTGAGCTACCGCGACGCCTGGGCCCTGGGCGAACAGCTGCTGGCTGACGTCGACCTCAAAGACCCGGCAGCCATGATGAAGCGCTTTCCCCACGAAGCCTCGGGGGGCGAAAAGCAGCGCGTGCTGATTGCGACGGCCTTTGCCTGTCGCCCGCAATGTTTGATTTTTGATGAGCCGACCACTGCACTCGACGTGATCAGCTCGGCGCAAATCCTGCAACTGTTCCGCCGCCTGCGGGAAGAAACCGGGGTCGCCTCGCTGTACATCTCCCACGACCTGGCGCTGGTGTCGCGGGTGGCTGACCGGGTGTGCGTGCTCAACCAGGGACGCATCGTCGAACAGGCCCGTGGCGGGCGGATTTTCAGCGCGCCGAAGGATACCTACACCCAACGCCTGGTGGCAGCGGTGCCGGCCGCCGACAAACGCCTGCTGGACGAACCCACCGCCAGCGGCGAACCGCTGTTGCGCGTAAGCGACCTCAACGTGCGCTATGGCCGCCCCGCCCTGCTCGACAGCCTGTTGCGGCGCAAATCGGCGCCATCCATGGGCGCTCGCGACATGAGCCTGAGCATGGCGCGCGGTGAAATCCTTGGCATCATTGGCGAATCCGGCTCCGGCAAATCCACCCTGGCCAAAGCCCTCACCGGCTTGACTCCGTTCACCGGCGCGGTGCATTTCGACGGTGCGCCGATCCACGGTCCGGCGCAGATGAACCGCGACTACCGGCGCAAGGTGCAGATCATCTTCCAGCACCCGGACGCGTCGTTGAACCCACGCCAGACCATCGGCCAGATCCTCTCGCGACCATTGCGCCTCTACGGCCTGGCCGAGGGTGAAACCGAAGTCCAGGCGATTGCCCGCCTGCTGCGCGAGGTGCGCCTGCCCGAAGACTTTGCCAGCCGCTATCCCCATGAGTTGTCCGGCGGGCAAAAGCAGCGCGTGGCGATTGCCCGCGCCTTCGCCGCCCGCCCGGAACTAGTGATTTGCGACGAAATCACCGCTGCGCTGGATGTCTCGGTGCAAGCCACGGTGATCGAGCTGCTGCTGGAACTGCGGCGCCAGCACGGCACCGCCTACCTGTTCATCACCCATGACCTCAACCTGATCCGCCAGATCGCCCACCGCATCGGCGTGATGTACCGCGGCGACCTGCTGGAGATTCTGCCGGCGGTGGGCATGGCCGCCCAAGCCACTCACCCCTACACCCGCGCCCTGCTCGACGCAGTGCCGCAGCCCCTGACCGAACCGGAGCCGATTTGATGACGCCTGAAGCGCTACTCGACCGTATTGACGAGGCGTATTGCCTGGATTTTCTCGCGCGCATGGTGCAGCACAAAAGCTACAGCGCCACCCCGGAAGAACGCCAACTGGCCGAATACATGGCCGGGCAGATGCAGGAGCTGGGCCTGCACGCCGAACTGATGCCGGTGCCCGGCGGGCGCCTGAATGCCATCGGCACCCTGAAGGGCCAGGGCGGTGGCCACAGCCTGTTGTTCAACGGGCACCTTGATACCAACCCGGTCACCGAAGGCTGGACCGTAGACCCGTGGGCCGGAAAGATTGATGACGAGTTCATCTACGGCATCGGTGTGTCGAACATGAAGGCCGGCGACGCCGCCTATTTCTGCGCGCTGAAGACCCTGATCGATGCCGGCATCAAGCTCAAGGGCGACGTGGTCCTGACCTATGTGGTGGGCGAGTTGCAGGGTGGCATCGGCACCATCGCCGCCATCGAACAGGGGGTGAAGGCTGACTACTTCATCAACTCCGAACCCACCGACCTGCAAGCCGTGACCCTGCACGTAGGCTCGCTGATGTTCGTCATCGAACTGACCGGCGACACTCGCCACCTGTCCAAGCGCGAAGAAGCAGTCGACGTCATCACCGCCGCCGTGCAACTGATTCCGCAGATCAACGGGATCACCTTCAGCGGCGCCCGCTCGCCGGAACATGCCAAGGTCAATCGTGGGCACATCGGCGTGATCCGCGGTGCCCTTGGTCGTGACCTTGAAGAGTGGCGCCCACCGCAAGTGGCGGATTTTCTGCGCCTGCGCGGCTCGGCCCGCTACACGCCGGGGCAGACCGTGGAATCGGTATTGGCAGACTTGCAACACCTGCTCGACCAGCTCTGCGAGCAGTTTCCCGGCCTGCAGGCAACGCTGATCAATGACAGTGACAACCAGCCGCTGATGCCACCGTTCGAGGTGTCCCACGACTCGCCGATCGTCAAAGCGGTGAACGCTGCCTATCAGCGGGTACGTGGCGAACCACAGGCCACCGGCATCATCACCCCGCCCTCGTATTTCGGCACCGACGCCGCGCACTTTTACCAACGCCTGGGCATGCAAGGCGTGGTCTGCGGCCCTGGCGGCAAGTTCAACACCATGCCGGATGAGCGCGTACACAAACGCGACTATCTGGACATGGTGCGCGTTTACATCCTGGCCATTCTGAGCATCTGCGAGGTGGCCGAAGCACCCTGATTCATAAGCGAGAAGCACGGATGCCAATAACAAAAACAACACTTTTATGACTTCGCCATCTGCTGATTATTTTTTGATAAGGGCTTAAACCATGAGATCAGCTTTCAAGCTTGGCAGTGCAACGCTGTGCGCGGCTATTTCCTGCGCAGCGTTTGGGGATGACGTTCAGGACAATCCGTTCTTCAAGGACAGCACCACCTCGGTGCTCGCGCGAAACTTCTATTTCAACCGCGACTTCCGGGATGCGGCGCACACCGCACAAAGCTATCGCGGTGAATGGGCACAGGGTTTCATCGGTACATTCACCTCGGGGTTCACCCCCGGCACCATTGGCCTGGGTATCGATGCTATTGGCCTGTATGGCATGAAGCTCGACAGCAGTTCGGACCGCATCAACAGCGGCCTGCTGCCCAGCAGCGGTAACCATGTTCCCGGTGTGGACCATGCGGCGGATGACTACTCGCGGGCGGCAGTGGCGGTGAAGATCAAGGTCTCCAAGACCGTGCTCAAGTACGGCCAGCAAACGCTCAACCTGCCGGTGTTCTCAACCGGCGACAGTCGCTTGCTGCCGGAAACCACCGAAGGGTTCTACCTGAGCAGCAAGGAGATCGACAACCTGCGCGTGGACGTGGCGCACCTCACTTCCCTGAGCACCTACAACCAAAGCGCGCACAACGCCGGCGCCATGACCAAGGCGGATGTGGTCGGCGCCACCTACAACTTCACCCCCAACCTCACCGGCGCGCTGTATGCCTCTGAGGTCGAAGACCTGTGGAAGAAGAAATACGCCGGCCTGAGCTGGGTCAAACCGATCGATGCCAAGCAGACGTTCTCCACCGATTTTCGCTTCTATAACCAGAAGAGCATCGGTGCGGAAAATGGCGGTGTGATCGACAGCAACGCGTTCAGCATCAAGGGCGCCTATGCCTATGGCCCGCATAAAGTGACCCTGGCTTACCAGGCAATCACTGGCAAGAACGGCTACGTGTTCTACACCGACGGTGGCAACACCGACTACCTGGCCAACTACGTGCAATACGCCGAGTTCACCCGTGAGGACGAGCGCTCGTGGCAAGCGCGCTACGACTTCAACTTCGCGGCGTTCGGCCTGCCAGGGCTGGACGTGTTTGCCCGCTACATCAAGGGCAGCAACATCACCTTGGCCAACGGCACCACCAACCAGAACGAATGGGAGCGTGACCTGGAAGCCGCTTATGTGATCCAGAGCGGGCCATTGAAAGACCTCTCGTTCCGCTTGCGCCAAGCGACCTATCGCAACTCGTTCAATAACGATGTTGACGACGTGAGGTTCATTACGCAGTACCCAATCAACCTTTAAGGTGAAGGCCCGGCGGCGGTCGCCTCCGGGCCACTTCCAGGCAATGAATGCACTACGCGCCGCCTTGCCAATGGTGCAGGCCTCCCTGACCATGGGCATCATCATCAGCTTGCCGCTGATCCTGCTGGTCAGTACCTATCAGCTGAAGACCGTCATGACCGTGACGTTCGCGCTGTTCACCTTACACATGCTGACCTTCTGGTGGGAACTGGCGCGCTGGGTCGACTCCAGCATGCTCGACAGCTTGTACAACCAAGTTTTGAGCTGGGCAGGATATAGCGTTGGCTCAATTGCCGACGGCATGCTTGGCAAAGGCGCGGCTCAAGCGCAGGACGCTGGTGCAAGGGGCGCTGGAGCTCTGATGTCTGCTGGGAAGGCCTTAAGGAAGGGGTGAAGCTGTTCGATCCTGCTCAACAAATCCAGCAGATCGTGACGATTGATATCGTAGACGGACCGCCCACCAAGCGATGGCAGGATGTCTTTATTGAAGATTCTTAAGATTTGCGAGAGCGTGCTCTGGCGGCCTTGCGAGCTCCTGAACAGAGTCAGGGCCAGATGCTCATTTCGCTATCCAACTGTTCCAGCAACAAACCGATTCATTACTCATCCAAATTCAAGATTCCCATCGGGACTTAAATCGGGACTTAAACGCACCGGATAATGCTGGATTTCAGTGGTTCCCGCCGGAACGAAAAAAGGACCCGAAGGTCCTGATTTCAATCACTTACAGAATTCAGTGGAACTCTGCAGCGCAATATTTGGAGCGGGAAACGAGACTCTAATCTAGCCCCTAACCATTTGATTAACAAAGGGTTTCCAGCTTTCCTATCTCAGGAATGGACGCAATTCTGGACTTGTTTGGCAGGTCTGTCAACAGCCCGGGGGAAATTATTCCAAGCTGCACCACTTGGCGCCACCCGCAACCAGTCAATGTCACACCCAGGCCGACGCTATCGATAATTTGGATCCCATAGAGAAACAGGAACTGTCGGAACACATACTTCTTACTCGTCTGCCATAGCTCAAACTGAATCATCTCCGAGTGGTTGACGAGCTCCGCAGTAGGCGGACAGATTACTAGGAGATAAAACTGCTCATGCACTCGGTACTCCCGCCCTAAATCGGGCACCAGCTGTCGTGTTGGGTCTGCCGTTTGTGATCATTACCGTGTCGGTCTCGTTGCAAGGCTTTAACCATAACCTGCCCCGTGCTGCGGCCACCCTTGGGGCATCGCCGCTGACGGCGTTCCACCCGTGTGACGTTGCCGCTGATCGCACCAAGGATGATTCCTGTGCGCTGTTCGCCTTTGCGACGTCGTTCGATGACATAGTGGTGACGCTGTTTCTCGCCGCGCCCGGATAAACCATGCTGCCGCCTCGGATGTTTAGCAGTATCCGGGAAAACCTCAGCCCGACCATTGCCGCTGCCGCGACTCTGCTCATCGGCTTCTCGGTAGTGCTGTTGCTGGCGCTGGAGTGGTTACGCGTTCGCAGTGAAAAGTTGCGTATCTTGGTGGTTTGATCGCACTCGACTGCTGTGGCGGTGTAATGGACAATCGTTTGAAGTGCTGGGGCATGACCCAGGGCAAGTCTTATGTACTGCGGCGCGGCATTGGTCCTGGAGTACAATTTGCGCGACCGTGATTCTGCTCAAAAATAGGTGCGTCATGCAGCCCTTCGTTATTGCTCCGTCGATTCTCTCCGCTGACTTCGCCCGTCTGGGTCAGGAAGTCGACACTGTTCTCGCCGCTGGTGCGGACACCGTCCACTTCGATGTCATGGACAATCACTACGTACCTAACCTGAGTATCGGTCCGCTGATCTGTTCAGCGCTGCGCAAATATGGCATTACCGTGCCCATCGACGTCCATCTGATGGTCAGCCCGGTCGATCGCACCATCGGCGACTTCATCGAAGCTGGCGCCACATACATCACCTTCCACCCGGAAGCGACGCAACATGTCTACCGTTCGCTGCAACTGATCCGTGAAGGCGGTTGCAAGGCGGGCCTTGTATTCAACCCAGCAACACCGCTGAACCTGCTCGAATACGTGATGGACAAGATCGACAGGATTTTGCTGATGAGCGTCAACCCCGGTTTCGGTGGTCAGAAGTTCATCCCCGGTACGCTGAACAAACTGCGCGAAGCGCGGGCCTTAATCCAGGCTTCGGGCCGGGAGATCCGCTTGGGGATCGACGGTGGGGTCAACATCAATAACATCCGCGAGATCGCTGCCGCCGGCGCTGACACGTTCGTCGCAGGCTCGGCGATCTTCAATGCCTCGGACTACAAGGAAGTGATCAATGAAATGCGTGCCGAGCTGGCGTTATCACGGGCATGAGTGGCTTCGAGCTGTTGTTTGCAGGCCAACTGCCCAAGCTGGTCATGTTCGATCTGGAAACGCCTACGCCGACAACGATTTGCCTCAACTCGTGATCAAGATCAACTGCGACCACTTTCCACAGTGCCTGTAGCCCAAGGATTTGGGCATATAAATCGATATTTCTCATGGGCAAGAGAATAAATTACCCACTGAAAACGGTGAAGCCCCGGCTTCCATAGCGTTCAAGCAGGCGCCGCCAGCCCAGGTAATTGGCCAGATGAATGGATGCAACCAGCCTTTCAGGCGGCTGTGATAGGCATTGACGCTCTGGATATAAAACGCGCCGTCCGTTCGAGTCTTTTGACGTAAGTTCAGGCAATGATGAGTGATGCCTCCGGCCCTGGCAGAGCCGTGGTAGATCGCTGCGCTATCGGTGCATAACATGGCATCAGGGTCGATTAGGGGCTTCAGCGCCCTTCCTACATGGACGCCATCAAGCCTTTCCAACTGAAAGTCCGCATGCTGCCCACTGCGATCGCGCACCACCAGAACTGGCACCAATTCATCGCTCATGCCTTTGCTTTTCGCCTTGCCCCCTCGTTTGCGAGCGGGGCAAGGCATTTGTCGCTGCCCCTTGAATGAATGCTGTCGCTCGCATTGCACACCTCCAGAGAGGGATGTCGTACTCTGCAAGTTTAGCCTCTAGCAATACTTAACGCAGGCATAGGCTCGACATTCGAAACCGCAACCGCAACCGTAACCTGCCCTATAAATACAGGGTCTGCCTTACGTGAATTGAGCCTCGAATTAACGTCATCGGCCTGAGGCCGATTTGAACAATATTATGGCCAGCTTGTGCAATGACGTCCAGACGCTTGCTGGTTATCGTGAGATTGATCGTGCTACTTGCCCTGTTCGGTCTCACCTCCGACTGGGCGAGGCTACCAGCAATTTCTCACTAAGTTCCGAAGGAGTATCGACGTGCTTATAGATGCCACCGAGTTCCCACTCGTTTGGATGCAAATCGCCGCGCCCAGTAACAAACCAGAAGACTCGCCATTTGCCGAGTTTGAAGCATTGCTCGCTCGTAAAGAGGTATTCGTTCTCCTCAACGACGAAGGCCTCGATACAGGCGACCATGAGCATTCGCCGGAAGAGATGAAGCAGACATCCCTTTGGATGAAGCGCCACAAGAGTGATCTGCGGATCTTCGTCAAGGCCTCGATTCACATCGAACCGAGCACCGCAAAACGACTGGCGTCCAAAGCGTTTACTGTCGTATATGAAAAATTCTGGGGTTACCCCATGCTCATTGCTGCCACCAAGGAAGAGGCCCTGGTAATGGCACAGAACCTGTTGGCAGGCGAACCCGTGAGGGCCCGGTGGCTCTAGTTCCGCAGGCTGAAACCTAGGGCTGCCAACGTAGAGGGAGAGTGATAAGTCCCTTGGCGGCTTTCGACACGATAGGGGGCTGGCTTGCGGAAGTTTCCAAGGCTTTATTGCGATTGCGCTCTAAAACAGTAGTAGCTTATTGGCCTCCTGCATATCGCGTGCGGGATAATCACTTTCGCCAGAGCCTCCTGTCCAACACCAGATGCGAGACATGTGACATGGAATTATGTCGCTTGCGTTGTTTCGCCGTGCTTGCTGAAGAACTGCACTTCACCCGCGCGACTGACCGTCTACACATTTGATCTACCGTCGCAAACTGTCCTACCACACCATGAGTGTAAAACGTGAAAAGTGATCTGAAAGTTCTGCGTACGCCTTTTTGCGCTTCATGATCCTGATTGCCCTGGTCCTGTTCGGGATAGGCATGATCTTCATCGATATCTTTATCGCCAACACCAGGATTCTGGAAGTATCGTTCACTGAAATCAGCCAGGAGCTAATTCTGGCGCTCATCGCAGGCCAGTTCTGGATGAGTTCGCGTCAGCCGGGTCAACGCGGGATTGGCATCCTGGTCGGCGGTTTCTTCGCCTGTATGTTAATTCGCGAACTCGACGGGCTGTTCGACCCGATTAGCTATGGTTTCTGGCTGTGGCCTGCGCTGACGATGGCAGGTATATGCCTGTTTCTGGCGTTCGGCAAAGAACACGCACAGCGCGAAACTCTATCGAGCCTAGCCGAACTCTCAACCCGCCCAAGCGTTGGCCTGATCATGGGCGGCCTCGCGGTCTTGGTTTTCTCCCGCCTGTTCGGTATGGGCTATTTGTGGCACGGCATCTTGCACGATGGTTACGCCCGCCTGGCGAAAACCACCGTGGAAGAAGGTATCGAATTGCTGGCCTACTGCATCAGCCTGGGCGGTACGCTTGACTATTACCGAGAATACCGCTCCGTTGCCGCGAGCTCTAAAACGTAAGCCTGCAACCCCATCCGACTTAGCAAACTCACGAACAGCGCGGTGGCGTTCAAAAAATCCCGGACCAATAGGTCAGGTACGCCAGCAACGGCAATGAACATCGCCAACTGAGCCTGACTACAACCTCAGTTTTGCTTGATACAGCGAATGGGGCCTGAATGACTGAACAAATTCGCAAAGGCCTCACCCGGCGCCACCACCCTCGCCGCGGGCGAGCCCCTAGGCCACTTGCACAAGTTAAGAAGAAACGAGGGACTCACCATGTACAGATTGATATTGGTCCGCCACGGTGAGTCACTGTGGAATCAGCGCAATCTCTTTACCGGTTGGGCGGATGCAGACCTGAGCGCCCAAGGTATCATCCAGGCAACAACCGCCGGTCGCCGACTACGCGCTGCAGGCTTCACTTTCGATGTGGCTCATACGTCAGTGCTCAAGCGAGCGGTACGCACGCTTTGGGGTATCCAAGACGCGATGGACCTGATGTGGCTTCCGGTATCCACTACCTGGAGACTTAACGAGCGTCATTATGGCGCGCTCACTTCAATGAACAAGGACGACGCCGTTGCCCGTTTCGGTGAGGAACAAGTGCATATCTGGCGACGCAGTTATGACATCGCACCTCCGCCCTCGCCGTCAGGGCCACTTGAATCGAGACCTGACCGCCGATACGTCAATCTCGCCCCCAATGACATCCCCCGAAGCGAAAGTTTGAAAGATACCCAGGTTCGCCTCCTCCCCTATTGGCATGAAACCCTGGGGCCGCAAATCCTGGCCGGAAAACATGTATTAATCGTCGCGCATGGCAACTCCCTGCGCGCCCTGATCAAGTACTTGGATGACATTTCGGATCAGGATATCTCTAACCTGAATGTCCCCAATGGCGTTCCATTGGTTTACGAATTCGATGAAGGGTTAACTCCTCAGCGGAGCTATTATCTTGACGATCAATAGCGTAAAAAATTGGACAGGAAGACTTTCAGTCTCGTAAACCAATGGCCGGCTAACATTGTAGTGTTTGAGCAGTAAGTGCCAGCGTACAACAGCAATCGTCACTCAACGAGTGAAAGCGCTAGGTCGATACCTGCCCACCTCGGTGGGTCTGCAAACGAGCCCGTCGCCTCTCGCGATCGCCCCATTGATGCAAATGAGCCTGGAGCACTTTGTGTGCCTTGGCCTAACTCCTCAGACACATCGATAAAACTAGGGCAATTCAAACAAAATTCATCCAGCGCTGGGATCCAGATATGTATTATTCGACCTATGTCTCGGTCCGCCCAAGGAAGACGCTGTGCATGGTAATCAAATCCCCTTCGGCGAACGTGAAGGTATCCTTTTCAGAGCGTATGAAGTCGAAAACGGGCTACGATGCAGCTGTGTATGTCCTGGATGCAAGCAGCCATTGAACGCAGCCAATCAGGGTGAAAAGGTTTCACCCTACTTTCGACACGCCCAAGCCGTGGACTGTACCTCAGGCTTTAAGGAGGGGGTCCGTAGGGCAGCTGTGGCGTTAATCGCGGAGAAGATGGAATTGACGCTCCCGGCATTCGAGGGCAAAGCGTCAGCAACAACAGCCAGTGGGAGGACGTTGACCAGATCGGTTCTACTCAAGCCGAAGATAGCAACCGCTGAATCGGTATTGCGGTTCGTCGACCTCGGTGGGGTTCGGGCGCATGCGGTCCTAAAGAATTCCGGCCGCCAACTGCTGGTACGCATCAAGCTGTCTCCCAGAAGTGAGCTTGAACGCAATAAAAGATTGCGGGACATAAATCACTCCAGCATCGAAATTGATCTTCATGCGTTGAGATTAGAGCAGATCAATAGTCCGACGGATTTTGAATATTCCGTTCTTCACGACCCTGATAACCGCTCCTGGATCAGATCAATTCGGGCAGAGAGAATACAGCTCCATACCGAGCTAGAACTGCTTTCAGAAGTGCAGGCATTGGATGCACAGTGGGCTGCTGAAGAATTCGAACGTGAACGCGCGGAAATTTCTCGCCAGCGTGCGCTAAAGGAACGGCAAGCAGCAAGAGCACTCGCGCTAGCCGCCCACCGTAATACTCAACGTGAAACTGCTGCCCAGAATTCTGCTGAGAACGCGCAGTGCGCGGACTCAAGTAATGCGCTTGAGCAACGAAAAAATTTGATCATGGCCACTCGATTGAAAGCCGCGCGTGATTGGGCAAATGAAGGGGTTGAGTGCTCAGCCTGCTATTTGTTGAGTCCTCCAGGAACGCAATTCTGTCTTTATTGCCCATCTGACAGTAGCGAGATGATTGCAGTGACCATTGCGGCCGATGTGGCCCGCACCATCCACCATCAAATGCGAAGCTCAGTGAAGCCTGTGAGGTCCATCAGTGCGGTACCTGCACTGATCGTTGTTCCGAAACCTTGATCAACGCTGGCGTATTCTGATCATCGCGATTGGTAGCCAACAGCTAACAGCGAAGGCTGGTAAAATCAGGCCATTATAAAATGCCCAATTTCTTACATCCGTTAACGAGATATCCACAGTGAACGCAGAACTGAGTGAGGAGGAAATGCGCTTCGCGCTGTTTGGTACCTCAACGCCGTCTAGCCAACAGTCGCAGCATGAAGAGCCTGAAGTCACAATCGTTTCACCTCCGCAGTTCGACACCAAAGCTCGATCCGTTGCAAAGCCTCTTTCCCCAAGGCTGAGGGTGACGCTACACGTGACTAAGGTTTTTGAGGGCGCTATCGAGGTGTTTACCTATGACGCAAATACCCTAAGCACACTCATCGCTGAGCAAGAAGCCAAGAATGAGGCTAAAAAGAAGAAATTTAAATATTTTGAAGTAGTGTCGATCAAATCAATCTAGTCGTCGATCATCCAATCTGACCGTGTGTAGTTGACCCTGGCCTATGCTCGGGGAGTTTGATATATGACCTTTCGTTGGAAACCCTCGCTGCCGTGGCGACGCTTGGTCCAAGCCAGTTTAGTCAAGGGTTTCAAGTGGAAACCGGGCAAACGCCCGCAGAGCTATTGAAGGACCCAGTGTGGAAGCTGCCCGATATTAATGAGAAATTCTACGTGGAGAGCCAAAACGTGTGTTTTTTTTGTGCTTTAAGCTGAAGCCGCGATGAATTGGTGAGACTCCATGCCGCAGATATTGCGGTTGAGTTTTCTGCATTTTGTCTGATCGGCGGGCCGGTGGGCTCAGGTATTTTCGAGCGATGGTTTTCGACCGTCCCCGCCGCGATAGTGTGCAGCGTCGGTTTCCACACATGAGCGGAATCGCGGTCGATGAACGTGATCGTCGGCACTTCTTGACTCTTGCCACGCGGCCGACGCCCCCTCCGCCCGAGCGTGGAGACGATCTCCAGGCCTGCCACGCCGCCGCCCACGATGACAATCCGATGCGGTTGTTGTCCTTTGCTTGCCATGACGTGAATCCTCTCGATGAATTGCGACGACCTGCGACGCGCGCAAGCGGATGTCCCAGGGCGAAGCCTTCCGAGGGCTGCATATGATCGAGCGCGCCTCAGCGGTGACTGTAGTTGTTGACCTTGAATTCCACACCCAGTGTCTTCGCAGTAGAAGACCGTTTGCTTTGCAGCTTCCCCGTCACTCGTAATAGATAATGATCTTGCGATCTCCCAGCCCGTGAACTCCGATGTGCATGTCATATAGTTGGCTCAGCGCGTCCGTCTGTATGACGTGATCCGGCGTTCCTTCCAGCACGACGCGACCCGCACTCATCGCGATGATGTGGTCCGAATAATGCGCTGCGAAGTTGATATCGTGCAGCACTAATATGATGGTCTTGCCAAGATCATCTGCCGCGCGCCGGAGTATCTTCATCGTCGCGGCGGCATGCTTGAGATCGAGGCTGTTCAGTGGCTCATCCAACAACAGATAGTTCGTGTCCTGGCAGAGCACCATCGCAATGAAGGCCCGCTGGCGCTGTCCGCCGGAGAGCTCGTCGATGAAACGCGCCTCCAACGCGGTGATGTCCAGGTAATGCAGCGCACGCTCAATGTGGTCGCGATCCTCGACGGTGAGGCGGCCTTTCGAGTACGGATAACGACCGAACGCGACCAGGTCGCGAACGGTCAGCCGCACGCCGATGTGGTTGTCCTGCCGCAGGATCGCCAGCCTTTGCGCCAAGGTATTGCTCGGGGTCGTCGCCACATCCATCCCATCAATCATGACGCGGCCGCTGGACGCGGGCAGAAGGCGACTGACCAGCATCATGAGCGTGGATTTTCCCGCACCGTTGGGGCCGATAATTGACGTCAGTCCGCCTTGGGGAATCGCAACTGAGACGTTGTCCACGACGGTGGTTGCACCATAGCGCTTGGTGAGTGCGTGTGTTTCGATCATCGTGCATTTCTCATGAGCAGAACGATAAAGGTGATGCCGCCAATGAACTCGATCACGATGCTCAGGCTGGTGTTGAAGCCCAATAGCCGTTCCAGAAGGAACTGCCCACCCACAAGGCAGATGATGGCAATCAGCGCTGCCGCCGGCAGCATGAGAGCATGGCGGGTATCGCCCACGAGGCGATATGCCAGATTGCTCACCAAAAGTCCGAAGAAGGTGACGGGGCCAACCAGGGCGGTCGATACCGATACCAGCACTGCGATCAGCATAAGGATGTTCCTGACCGTACGCGGGTAGTCCAGGCCGAGACTGATAGCGGTCTCACGTCCCAGCAGCAGCACGTCAAAGCGGTCGCGCATACGCCAGCCCACGATGGATGCCCCGAGGATCAGCACGGCGGCGACCGTGAGCAAGCTGGAATCGATGAGATTGAAACTGGCGAAAAGGCGATCCTGCAACACCGCGAACTCGCTAGGGTCGAGCACACGTTGCAGAAAGCTCGACAGGCTGCGCAGCAGCCCCCCAAAGACTAGACCGGCCAGAGCCAGGAACAGCAGATCGCGCCCCCCGCCCTTGAACAACCAGCGATAGAGGATCGTCGAGGCGCCGACCATCAGGGCGGCATCCGCCGCGAAGTGCAGACGAGGATCGATTGCACCTGCCTTGACGAAGCCCAGGCTCGCGGCCAGTACGGTCTGGATCAGCACATACAGCGCATCGAACCCCATGATCGACGGTGTCAAGATGCGGTTTTGCGTGAGGGTCTGGAACAGCACTGTCGACACCGCAATCGCATACCCGACCAGCACCAACCCTGCAAGTTTTTGCCCTCGCAGTGCCAGGACGAAGCCCCAGCGCCCCTCGACGCGGACGGTCATGAAAACGACCCCGATCGCCAGCACGAGCAGGCCGAGCAGCGCCAAGGTCGCCGCCGGGTGTCTCTGTTTGCCTTCAGCCAAAGCGAATCCTCCCCCGTCCCATGAGCAACAGGAAGATCCCACTACCGACGATGCCGATGATCGGCCCGACCGGGATCTCATAGGGCCATATCACCGCACGCCCGATCAGGTCGCACGCAAGCACGAAGCCGGCCCCAAGCACAGCGGTCCATGGCACGGAGCGGCGCACGTTGTCGCCCACCACCAGGCTGACGATGTTGGGCACCACCAGGCCGACGAAGGGAATCGCCCCGACGGTGGCGACGACGGTGGCCGTGACGATTGAGACGATGACCAGGCCAGTGAATAGTGTGCGACGGTAGTTCAGGCCCAGGTTGCTCGCGAAGTCCTGGCCGAGTCCCGCCACCGTGAAGCGGTCAGCCGTAACGAACGCGGCAGCCGCAGCCGCGAACGAAACCCACAGCAGTTCAAAGCGGCCGCGCAGCACAGTGGAGAAGTCGCCCGATGACCAGGCGACGAGGGACTGCAACAAATCGAAGCGGTAGGCCAGGAAGGTTGCCGCGGCATTGATCACGCCGCCCAGCATCAGTCCGATAAGCGGGACCAGCAGCGGAGAACGCAGGGGCACCCGCTGCAGGATCGCCAGGAACAGCAAGGTCCCTATGAGTGCGGTGGTACAGGCAACGAGCATCTTGGCAATGATTGGTAGGCCAGGCGCCAGCAGCGCGACGAGCAACAGACCAAGCGTGGCTGATTCGATCGTCCCTGCGGTACCGGGCTCGACAAAGCGATTGCGCGAGAGCATCTGCATGATCGACCCGGCAACCGCCATGGAACACCCGGCAAGCACTAGAGCGACCATTCGCGGAATGCGGCTGGCCAGTAGAATATTCAGGCTGCGGCTGTTCTCTCCGAGCAGGAGTTCGGTGGGCGACACCGTCGTGGCTCCGACGAAAAGACTGCCCAGCGCCATCGCACCGACGATCATCCCAGTGAGCGTGAGGGCTTTCGTCGATTTGCTGCCTTCAACATCTGTTACCAACACCACTATTGAGCCGATGGCAGGGCGTGGTCGAATTGATCGACCATCGTCTGCAGCGAGGTCAAGCCGTAGAGCACGATGTACCAGTTCACCGGGTCGAGGTAGACGACATGGCCGGCCTTCCAGGCCTTGCTTTGGCGTACCACTTCGTTATCCAGCAGTTGCTTGGCCGACGCGCCGGTCTCCCCGATCGCCGCGTCCCGATCAATCACATAGATCCAGTCTGGCTGAGTATCCAGGATGAACTCCGAGGAGATGACCTGCCCGTGCGGTCCGCTATCGTCAATCTGGCGGGCAATGGGCTTGACGCCGAAGTCCCGATACAACATGCCGAACCATGAGCCGGGGCCTAGCGCCATCATTCGCCCGCCGCTCGTCATGACCAGCAGACCGGTGCCCGCCTTCGCGGTCTTGAGGCGAAGCGCCGCGATCGATTGGCGCAGCTTATCCACAAGGGCAGTGGCCTGCGCCTCCTTGCCGAAGACGCGGCCGAGTTCCTCGGCATATTCGATTGAACTGTCAAGCGTCCGGTTCTTGTCGGGCGACAGGTCGATTGTCGGTGCGATTTTCGCGACCTGCGCATACTTCGGTGCAGAGCGCCCTCCCACAAGAATGAGGTCCGGCGCCAAGGCGTTGAGCGCCTCGTAATCCGGCTCGAACAGGGAGCCTACCTTGCGATAGCGATCAGTCCCGAATTTAGCGAGATAGGGAGGCAGTCCGGAATTTGGAACCCCCGCCACTTCGACCCCCAACGCCGAGAGAGTATCGAGCAAGGCGAAATCGAGGGTTGCCACAACTTTGGGGTGGAACGGAACGCGGGTTTCACCCTGCGCATGATGAAACATGATTTCTTGTGCATGCGAAGCCATCGGGAGGACGGCAAGACATGCAATCGCCAGCCTGGCGAACAAAGAGGTCAGCATAGGCATCGAGGGGGCTTCCAGTGACGTAGTAGTGTTTGTGTGGCCTGGCGCGCCACTTAATGGCGGCAGCGATGGGTTATCAGGCGTGCTTGCGCAACCGGCTCATGCTTCTTCGTCTCGGTGGTCGACCTCACCGCGCTTCCAGTAACCGGCAGCGTGCAGGCAGGTGCGATCGACGCCGCGCTCCTTAAGCAACAGCTTGCGCAGTCCGACGATCTGCGTGGACTCGGCCGCGGCCCAGATCGCTGTAGTGTGAGCGGGGATGTCCATCGCCCTGGCTGCGGCTTCCAGCGCTGTCGATAAGGCCGGCGTATCGTCTTCACGGTGCAGCCAGGTGACGGACAACAACGCCGGGCTAGTCAGCTCCTGATACTCGGCCGCGTTGGTCACCTCGACGAAGACCTGCGCCTTGACGTGCGCCGGCAACGCCTCCAGGATCGCGCCGATCGCGGGCAAAGCCGTCTCGTCGCCGAAAAGCAGGTAGTGTTTCTTGTCAGGCTCGATAGAGACGCCGCTGCGCGGATGCACATCACTGATCTCGAAGGCGTCCCCCACTTCAGCGCGTTCGGCCCAGGCCGATACCGGCCCGTTATCGCCGTGCAGGACGAAGTCGATATCGAGTTCTAGGGTCACCGGGTCGAAGCGGCGAACCGTGTAAGCACGTCCGCTGCTTCGTTGCCCGTCCTGCAAAGCGACGAAGACCTTCAACCATTGGGCTGGTAAAGCTGCTTGCAAACCGGACAGACGACTGCCGTCGATGGTGATGCGCTTCATGTGAGGCGTTACCAGTCGGGCATGCCGGATCGTGACAGTGTGCAGGGGATAGGGAGGGCGTTGGGATGACACAAACATTCTCTCCATGACAGCTAATAGTGGGCACAGGATGCATGCGCGTTAATTCGCCGACCGGCGCTAAGCCACCGGCGAAGACGTGATCAGTATTTGTAGCTCAAGGTCGCCACCATATTCCGCAGCTCGCCGTAGGACACTATGTCGAAATCGACTTTCTGCAACGCGTATTTCTTGTCCAGCAGATTGTCGACGTTGAGACCCAGATCAACCTGTTTGGCGATGGCGTAGCAGGTCATTAGAGAAACCAGCGACCCGTTTAGCGCAATTTGCACTTCGTGCGCCGTTGATCCAGAGCACAACTCTTCCCGGTGGACAAATGGCGCTTGCATTGATTTCGATTGCAAAGGACCGCCAAGTCTGGTTTCGTAAGATTTACCACTCCCTTTAAAATCAAGATGATCCAGCACTCTTGAGGAAGTTGAGCAGCTCGGACACTTCGATTTATAGGGATTTAACAGACAGCAATTTTTCCGCAATAGCCATTGCTTCCTCTCGTGACGAGGCGAGCATCAGCGGATAGCCCCAGAACTTCGCGAAGACCACAGAAAACGCCTTAAATCCGAAACGTTTCGCAGTGTTGGGCTCGATGAGAATCATCGCCACGACCAACTTACGAAGTTCGATCTTGTGCTTTTTCATCCACAGCGAAGTACGCTTCTTTTCCTCCTGCGTATGCTCATGGTCTTCGCCCGGAGCAGACGCACTCAAGAGAACAAATGGCTCTTCGCGTTTCAAATTGGTTTCGAATTCTTCGAAGTCCTGCTGGGAATCGTGCCCCTGCCCTCCCCCAAAGTCTATCCAGACAAAAGGGAAACTTGCGCTATTCATCGACATAAAATTCTGCAGACGTGCCGATCAATGCGAGCAGCACTGGGACAATCCAGGCACCATAGAAAATGGATACCATCCACAACGTATTTGCGTCGAACGTGATCATCGGCATTGCGCCGCCCGCATTGATATAGTCGCTGACGTAAGAAAACGACTGGATCGTTACAAACAGCACAGCACCGACTGCAGTCGTCAGCCAGAACAGAGCGAGTCTATTGTGCTCCTTGGTAACCATATCGGAATTCTCCCAGCGTTATAACAGAAGTAAAAAGATGTGAAGGCACTCCACTCTTTTGAGTTCGACAAGTGTGAGACGACCACTCGAGCGAGGCATTACCAGTTGGACATGGCCGGACCGTGACGGTATGCAGGGGCTAGGGATGACACACACATTCTCTCCATGACAGCTAATGGTGGGCGCAGGGTGCATGCGCGTTAATTCGCCGACTGGCGTGAAGCCAGCGGCGAGGACGTGATCAGTATTTGTAGCTCAAGGTCGCCACCATATTGCGCGGTTCGCCGTAAGACACGGTGTCAAAGTCCCCTTTCTGCAGCGCGTACTTCCTGTCCAGCAGATTGTTGACGTTCAGACCCAGATCAACCTGTTTGGTGATGGCGTAGCGGCTCATCAGCGAAACCAGGGCATAGGAGCCCTGCTCCCCGCCCAACGTACTGGTGCTGACGCCTGGCGACTCGTAGATGCTGCTCTGCCAGTTGACGCCTCCGCCCACTGTCAGCTTGTTCCACTCTCCCGGCAGCCGGTAGGTGGTGAACAACTTCGCCGTAGTGCGCGGCAATTGCGAGTTCAGGCGCACGCCATCGCCGTCTTCAGCGGTGAACAGGGCGATACCAGCATAAAGGTTCCAGCCGCTGGCCAATTCACCTTGCACGTCCAGTTCAACGCCACGCGACTTGGTGCCATCCGAACCTTTGTAGGCTTGTGTTCCACCTGTCGTGTAGACGCCTGGCTCAATCTGCGCCGCATTGTCCAGCTTGGTTTCGAACAAGGCGATCGAAGCGTTTAATCGCCCATCCAGATACTCACCCTTCAGGCCGATTTCCTTGGTCTTGCCTTTGCTGGGTGTGAGTACGTTGCCGTTGCTGTCCCGGTAGGACGTCTGCGGGTTGAAGACTCCGGTGTAGCTGACATAGACCGAATAGGTCTTGTTGATGTCGTAAATCAGGCCGGCATAGGGAGTGAATTCCCCGGTTCTCTTGTAGTGGAAAGGGGACGTTCCGCTCACTGTCTCATCAATCTTGTAGTTGCTGAAGCGGCCACCGACGATAAGTTTCCAGGCATCGGCCAGCGAGAAGCGCGCCGCAGCGTAGACACCGCTTTGCTTGATCTTGGTGTCCGTCGTTGTAGAGGGTAGGGAGTTGAAATCGGGCTCGGCAAAGGGCGCACTCAACTCATAAACGTTTTGCGGGCTGGCGCTTGGGTAAAAAGGCGCCACTTCGTCTTTACTCGCAGTACGACGCGAGCCCATGGCCCCCACAACCAGATCATGCTCACGGCCCAGCAGCTCAAAAGGGCCGTTCGCCATCACATCAAGGGTGCTCTGACGGCTGTGCCCCTCGGCAGCCAGAGCCACCGGATAGGCACCATCGGGATAGGTGCCTAACCCCGTAGCGCGGTCAGGGTTACCTACCAGGCCCATCAGCTTGGCATCGTATTCGGTGCGGTACTGATTGCCGACAGCCCGGACCTTCCAACCATTATCGAAGCGCTGCTCAATGTCGACGAAAGCGGTCTTGAGGGTGTTGTTCCAATAGCTCCAGCTCTGCGCATAGTTTTTTGAACGCGAATACGTCGCCTGCGTGCCGTCACTGAACCACAGAGGCATGCCACCCCATGTGGACCCGTTCGGTGTGCTGTCCTGATAATCGTAGCCCAGACTCAGGGTAGTGTCGGGGGTCAGGTCTGCCTCGACGACGCCGTAGAACGCCTGTCTCTGCGGCTTATAGCCATCGAGGTAGGAGTGAGCGTCCTGATAGGTGCCCACCATACGCGCACGGATGCGCCCGTCTTCGGTCAAAGGCGTGGAGATGTCGCCCATGCCCCGGTAGTTATCCCAGCGCCCCGCGCTGAGCGAGGCGTTAGCCGAGAACTCGGGGGTCGGTTTTTTGCGCACTAGGTTAATGGCAGCCGAAGGATTTCCCGTCCCGGTCAGCAGGCCACTAGCGCCGCGCACGACTTCGACGCGGTCATAGAACGCCGTGTCGAGCGAACCTACCCCGCTACCGTTGATGATGTCACCAAGATCAGTGGGGATGCCGTCGTACTGGATGTTGTCGATCAGGAAACCCCGTGAATAGAAGCTTGTCCGTTCACTGTCCGACTGGTAAGAGGAAATGCCTGGGGTGTTCTCCAGCACACCCTGCAACGTATCCAACTTTTGATCATCCATACGCTGGCGCGTCACCACAGTGACCGACTGCGGGGTTTCCCGCAGCGACAGTGGCAGACGGGTGGCCGTACTGGTCTGGCCGGTGGTGTAGGACCCCGTGCCCTCGGTCGTGGCGTCATCGGCATCGGCCGTTCCCGTAATCGTCGAAGATGGCAAGGTCATCACGCCCTGAGGGGAAGCACCTTCATCCGTGCCAGGTGCTTCTTGTGCCATCACGACGCTCGAACCACCAAAAACGAAAAGCAGTGCTGCGGCAACTGGCTTAGTAGCTAAACGTCGAGGCAAACCGCCGCGCCTCTCACCGCAACACATCAATGAATCCCACATCACCCACTCCTTGCAAACGAGAAAAATTAATCAGCGTTCAGGCTGCTCACGCCTGCCCAACCCGCTGTAGAAGCCACCGACGTAGTGGAGACGCCCGCAGTCGACGCAGACGAAACTGGCAGCGCCTATGTATGGATTTGGATAGCGGCCCAAACCTGGCCCATGGGACCGATCCTTAAGCGGGAAGAGACAAATCGATTGTCAAATAAAATTGATTTTCATTCGTAATGAGTGAATTTAACAATTTGCCTCCACAGTCAGATAGCGAGATTTGGCAATATTATTATCCAATCCAGCCAATAGTTTTGATTGTCATTTGCTTGGCCGGATTGAAAATTAAATTGACCAGATTTCGCAATGTAGAAGTTATTGGACACCGGTAGGATTTATCTCACCGTGGCCTGTCATGCGCCGACCCTCGTCGCTTGGGTTGGCCGACCGAGCACTTCTTTCCACAAGGAAATTCCCCATGCATTCACTTAGTCTTGGCGAGTCGGCACCGCAAAGCGGATCCCGCGCCGTCTTGAGCGCCGCTGTTCAAGGGATACGCTCATGAGCACTGCTGTCACCCGCCATGCAAAACCCATCGCCATCAGCGTGATCGGCCTCGTCGTAGTCTTTAGCCTGCTGTACACATGGCGCACCACCCGCAACGGTGCGGCTGAACCTCACGCCTTCCCGCCCATGCCTGTCTCGACGATCCGCGCCGAACCTCGCAGCGTGGCAGAGGAACTGCAGGCCGTCGGCAACCTGCAAGCAGTGCGCGAGGTACTGCTGGCCCCCGACACCTCGGGGCGCGTGACCGCCATCAATTTCGAAGCAGGTCAGACCGTCAAAGAAGGGACGGTGCTGGTCCAGCTTTACGACGCCCCGGAACAGGCGGATCGCGCCGCCGCTGCCGCCAAGGCCGATTTCGCGCAGCTGCAACTCAAGCGTTCGCAAACATTGGCTTCAACGGGTGCCGAGCCCCGCGAACTGCTTGAACAGCGCAAGGCTGAGGCCGCACAGGCGGTTGCGGCGGTTCAACAACTGGACGCGCGCATCCAGCAGAAGACCATTCGTGCGCCGTTCTCCGGCCAGATCGGCATACGCAAGATCAATCCCGGTCAGTACCTCACGGCCGGCGACGCCATCGCCACGCTGACCCAGCTCGACCCGCTGTACGTCAACTTCACGCTGCCCCAGCAGGATCTGCCCAGGCTGACCTCGGGAGCCACGGTGCAGGTGACCGTGGATGCGGCGCCGGGCCAGGTATTCAGTGCCAAGGTCAGCACGATTGAGCCACGCATAGATGGCGAGACCCGCAACATTGTTGTGCAGGCGCTACTGCCTAATGCCGAGCGGATTTTGAAGTCCGGCATGTACGTGACGACGCGACTGACACTGCCCGCGACGACCAACGCCATCGTATTGCCGCTGACGGCTATTCAGACCTCGGCCTCCGGCGACAGCGTGGTACTCGTGCAAGAGGCTAACGCGGAAGGAATCGGTAAGGCGGTAGCGATGCCGGTCATTACCGGCCGCCGGCTCGGCGAGGAGGTCCTGGTAACACAAGGCGTGAAGTCGGGCGATACCGTGGTGACAGCTGGCCAGAACCGGCTGCCACCCGGTGCGACTGTGAAAATCAGCACCGACGCTCCCCCTACCACAGCGACTCATGCAGCCCCGGCGGTTGCATCCGCCGCCAGCGAACAGTAGGGAGACGTCACCATGCATTTCACCGATATCTTCATCCGCCGACCGATCCTGGCACTGGTGGTCAGCCTGCTGATCCTGCTGATGGGCGCCACTGCCTTGTTCCTGCTGCCCGTGCGGCAGTACCCCTTCCTCGAAAACGCCACCATCAGCGTGAGCACCACTTTGCCGGGCGCGACTCAGGAAGTGATGCAGGGCTTTGTGACCACGCCGATCGCGCAATCGATCGCGACTGCCAGCGGTATCGAGTACCTGAGCTCGACCACTACGCAAGGCAAGAGCGAGATCAAGGCGCGCCTGGTGCTCAACGCCAACGCCGACCGTGCGATGACTGAGATCCTGGCTAAGGTGCAGCAGGTCAAGTACCAGTTGCCAGCAGGCGTTACCGATCCGGTCATCAGTAAGTCCACCGAGGGTGGAACGGCAGTGCAGTACGTTGCCTTCTACAGCGACACGCTGACCATCCCGCAGGTGACCGATTTCGCCACCCGGGTGGCGCAGCCGCTGTTCACAGGCATTCCCGGCGTGGCCTCAGCGGACATCATGGGCGGGCAGACGCTGGCGATGCGTGTATGGATCGACCCGGTCCGACTCGCCGCGCGCGGCTTGTCCGCCGGCGAAATTTCGGCCGCACTGCGCGCCAACAACGTGCAGGCCGCGCCTGGCCAACTCAAGAGCGCGCTGACCATCACCAATATCAGCGCCGCCACTGACCTGCATGGCGTCGAAGACTTCCGCCAGATGGTGATCAAGTCCAGCCCTGAGGGTGGCGTGGTGCGGTTGTCCGATGTCGCCACGATGGAGATCGGTGGCCAGAACTACAACAACGCTGCGTTCGCCACCGGCAAGCCGGCGATCTTTATTGGCATCCAGCCCACACCCGACGGCAATCCGCTCGATATCGTCAAACAGGCCAGCGAACTAATCCAAAAGATCCGCGAGATGGCGCCACCTGGACTGACGGTCTCGCCCAACTATGACGTCGCGCGTTTCGTCAACGCCTCCATCGAAGAGGTTAAGCACACGCTGGTCGAAGCCATCGTGATCGTCATCGTGGTGATCTTCCTGTTCCTCGGCACCTTCCGCGCGGTGATCATTCCGGTCGTCACCATTCCACTGTCGCTGGTGGGCACCGCCGCATTGATGATGGCCTGCGGCTTCTCGATCAACCTGCTGACCCTGCTGGCCATGGTGCTGGCGATCGGCCTGGTGGTGGACGATGCCATCGTGGTCGTGGAGAACATCCATCGTCATATTGAGGACGGTCTGACGCCAGTGCGAGCGGCATTGCTGGGCGCACGCGAGATCGTCGGGCCGGTGATCGCCATGACCATTACCTTGGCCGCCGTGTATGCGCCCATCGGCATGATGGGTGGACTGACCGGTGCGCTGTTCAAGGAGTTCGCCTTCACGCTGGCCGGCTCGGTGATCGTCTCGGGCGTGGTCGCGCTGACGCTTTCGCCGGTGATGAGCTCGATGCTGCTGAGTGCGAAACAGGGCGAGGGACGGCTGGCGAAACGGATCGAGCACACCATGCAGGGGCTGACCGCTGTCTATGGACGCCTGCTGGCACACACGCTGGCTGCACGCGGGGCAGTGTTGCTCGTCGGCGCGGTGGTGCTGGCAGCCATCGTCGTGTTGTTCAACGGCACCCGACACGAATTGGCGCCGACCGAAGACCAGGGCCTGGTCATCGTCGTCACCAAGGCACCGCAGTACGCGGGGGTAGGCTATACCGCCCACTATGCGGCGCAGATCGAAAAATTGTTTGAGTCGATTCCAGAGTTTGACAGCAGTTTCATGCACATTGCCGGCATCGCCGGCGGCCAGAACCAGATGCTCGGCGGCGCGATCCTCAAGGATTGGTCCGAGCGCAAGCGTTCGGCTACCGAGATCCAGGGCCAGATCCAGGCCGCTGGCGGCGCCATCGATGGGGAAACAGTCACGGCCGTGCAATTGCCTCCGCTGCCTGGTTCTGCTGGCGGCCTGCCCGTGCAGATGGTGCTGCGCTCACCCGACGACTTTAAAACGCTGTACGAAACGGCCGGGAAGATCCAGGCCGCCGCTTATGCCAGCGGCCTGTTCCTCTACGTGCAGAACGACCTGGCTTACGACAGCTCACAAGCACACATCAGCATCGACAATGCCAAGGCCAGCGAAATGGGTGTGACCATGCAGTCCGTCGCCGATACCTTGGCGGTGTTGGTCGGCGAGAACTACGTCAACCGCTTCAACTTTCACGACCGCTCCTACGACGTGATCCCTCAGGTACGCGGCAGTGAACGCATGACACCGGAAGACCTCGGACGCTTCTACGTCAAGGCGACTTCTGGGGCGCAGGTACCACTGTCGACCGTAACCCGGGTCGAAATGCGGCCCCAGGCCAACCAGCTCACCCAATTTGGGCAGATGAACTCGGCCACGCTGGAAATGCTGCCGGCGCCGGGTGTGAGCATGGGCGAGGCCGTGGCCTTCCTGCAGTCGCAACCCCTGCCACCGGGCACCAGTGTCGATTGGCTCAGCGACAGCCGCCAGTTCGTGCAGGAAGGTAACCGCCTGCTGGTGTCCTTCTGCTTTGCGCTGGTGGTCATCTTCCTGGTGCTGGCCGCGCAGTTCGAAAGCCTGCGCGATCCGCTGGTGATCTTGGTCACCGTGCCGCTGGCGGTTTGCGGCGCACTGGTGCCGCTATGGCTGGGCTACGCGACGCTCAACATCTATACACAGATCGGGCTGGTCACACTTATCGGACTGATCTCCAAACACGGAATCCTGATGGTCACGTTCGCCAACCATATCCAGCACCACGAGAACCTCAGCCGCATCGAGGCCATCGAGAAGGCCGCGGCGGTGCGTATGCGTCCCGTCCTAATGACCACGGCGGCGATGGTAGCCGGCCTGGTGCCATTGCTGTTCGCCGACGGTGCGGGCTCGGCCAGCCGTTTCTCCATCGGCATTGTGGTGGTGATGGGCATGCTGGTCGGTACCTTCTTCACTTTGTTTGTTTTGCCCACCGTCTACAGCTTCATCGCCCAGGATCACCGGGCGGCGGCACAAAGCCCCCGCGCCCGCGAACTCGCTACTGCGGAGGCACCCAATGTCGAACTCTAAGCCGTTTCCTGTCCGCAGCGACGCCATGACTATTACTTCGCGTCGGGCCATGTTTCCCGCCTGGCGTCCTACATTCCTGGCCATTGCCGCCGCAGCTTTCGTCACCGGCTGCGCCAGCGGGCCGGACTATCATGCCCCGGCCACCCCTGACACCGTCGCCGAGGACTTCGTTAGCCAGCCGGTCAAGACGGATTCTGCTGCCTCGTTGCCGACGCACTGGTGGAAGCTGTACGACGATTCCGTGCTCGACAGCGTGGTTCAGGAAGCTATTTCGGCCAATACCGATGTGCGCGTGGCGCTGGCGAACCTCGACCGTGCGCGAGCCATCTACACGGAAGCCCGCAGCGGCCTTTACCCCTCGACCAGCGTATCGGGTGGTGTGGGCTACGGACGTGACCAGACCACCTGGAATGGCACCGGCCAAGCGCCCAAACAATGGAGTTACAGCGGAGGGCTTGACGTCTCCTACGAACTCGACCTGTTCGGCCGCGTCAGACGCGACATCGAAGCTGCACATGACGACACCGACGCGGTTGCCGCCGCCTACGATATCGCTCGGGTAGTGGTGGTCGCCGAAACCACTCGCGCCTATGTGGACGCCTGCGCCTACGGCGAATCCGTTGACGTGGCCCGCTCATCCATCGAGCTGGCGAGGCACAGCCTTGACCTCATTAGCAGCCAGGAGCAGGCAGGCTCGGCGTCGCGTCTGGATGTTGAGCGGGCCGCCGGCACGCTAGCTCAGACCGAAGCGGCCTTACCACCGTTGCAGGGTCAGCGGGACAGCGCGCTCTTCGAGTTGGCGGCACTGATGGGACGCACCCCGTCGCAGGTACCGAAGGCGGCACGCGCCTGCGTCAAGGCGCCAGAGTTAGCCAGTGCGCTGCCGGTCGGCGACGGCACCACGCTGCTGCGCCGGCGCCCCGATGTGCGGCAGGCCGAACGCCAACTGGCGGCCGACACCGCTCGGATCGGCGTCGCCGTAGCCGACCTCTATCCGCGCGTCTCACTGGGGGCTTCGGGCAACTACTTGCGCAACGACTATCTGAAAGGCAATCGCGCCTGGTCGTTCTCGATTGGCCCGCTGATTTCCTGGACGTTCCCCAACACGATGGTCGCTCGCAGCCGTATCGCACAGGCGAAGGCGCAGAGTGCGGCATCGCTGGCCAGCTTCGATGGCACCGTGCTCAATGCACTCAAGGAGTCCGAGCAATCGCTGAGCGCCTACGGTGCGGCGATGGAGCAACGCGAGGCCCTGATCGAAGCGCGCAACCGTACCGAGAACGCCTTCCAGCTGGCTGACCAGCGCTACCGTGCCGGGTCCATCAGCTACCTGGATGTCATCGTGGCGCAGACCAGCCTGATCGATGCCAAATCGCAGGTAGCCGCCGCAGATCAAAGGGTGGGTTCCACACGGGTCAGCGTGTTCAAGGCACTGGGCGGCGGATGGGAGCAGGCCAGTATGCAATAGACCCGATGACACCCACGCGGTGAACGCATGTCATCGCGTCGGTGCTCATCACGCAACCACCCGCCACGCAGCCCCGGGTACTTCATTGACGCCACCGGTAGCAGCATAGCTATGGAAACCAACATGACTGAACACGACCGACCTTCCCAAGTGATGGATTTGATGGCTGCCTTCGGACGCAGGAACAAAACCAGCCCGACATCAACGCCTGCAGGACTCGACACGGACCTCGCCGCCAGTCATGAGGCAAGCGGAGTTAAATTCGAGCATGCAGAACGACTAAGGGCCAATCGCCTTCGATCAACGGTAGCGCGGGTCAACATCCTAACGGTGTTGGAGAATGCTGCACCTCAGTGCCTAGATGCCGCTGAGCTGTATCGCACTCTCGATCTGCAGGCGGCGCATATGGCACCGGCCACGATCTACCGGGCACTGAATGATTTGTGGGGAGCCGGGTTACTGATACGCAACTGGAGCGAACATGGCCGTGCCCACTACGGAATCAAGCTAGACAAGCAAAGCCCCCCCGTGGACACCTTGGAATGCCATTGTGGAAAACGACTGGTGCTCATTGAGGATCAAAACTTGCGCGAGCACCTGCGTTCGTTCGCAAGCGAAGCGGGCTTCGATATCGAGAAAGAGCTGGCCTTCACGATCTCCATGGTCTGCGCAGGATGCAGGAAAAGCCATCAGGATGGCCCGTGATCGGCTATGCACCAATGAGCGTCCACGAGCCCGATCCGGGCGAGAACTTCGTCCGAATACGCTATGCGTTGCACTTCTAGCACATCCTCTCAACGGCTACATGACGCATACAGCCTGCGCGATAGTGGATCACCTTCGCCAGAGAAGGCCAGCATTGCTACACAGGCAGGGCCTATCTATGCGATCGCTCGTACCACGCCGCCGTCAACCCGAAGCGCAGCGCCGGTGGTTGCCGATGCTGGTACGCCGCAGACATAGGCGATCATCGCCGCAATCTCGTCCGGTGTGGCGAAGCGCTGAAGTATCGAAGATGGGCGTGCTGTCGCGAAAAATTCACGCTCCACGGTCGCGGTATCGACGCCACGGCTTGCAGCCATCTGCGCAACGAATCCACCAACACCCTCCGAGGCGGTGGGCCCGGGCAGCACGCTGTTTACGGTAATACCAGTACCCGCGAGCGTCTCAGCGAGCCCGCGCGCCACAGCGAGTTGCGCGGTCTTGGTCATGCCGTAATGGATCATTTCAGCCGGAATCTGCAGGGCGGATTCGCTCGACACGAACACGATCCGTCCCCAGTTGCGTGATCGCATCCCGCGCATATAGTGACGCGAGAGCCGAACTCCACTGAGAACGTTGGTGTCGAAGAAACGGGTCCAATCTTCATCCGATATCTGGTCGAACGGTTTCGGCTCGAAGATACCGAGATTGTTGACCAGCACGTCGACGTCAGAAAGCTGGCCGACCAGCGCCTCGCAACCTTCGCTGCGGCTCAGGTCAGCCGCAATCCCGGAGATGGTCGCGCCGGGAAACTCGTGTTTCAGTGCATCCACCGCCTTGTCGACGCGGGCCTGGGTCCGGCCATTCACCGTAACGCAAGCGCCCTCGGCCGCCAGCGCACGTGCGGTGGCGAACCCGATGCCAGCCGTTGACCCAGTCACAAGCGCCCTCTTTCCTTTCAGTCCGAGATCCATAGCAAACCTCCAATCTATTTTTCAAACGTTGAATCTATCGGTCTCGTGTGTGACTCGATAGCGATGTTTGGTCAGATCGTAGTTCAATCCAGCCAATCTCCGATATCAGTGCAGGCTAGCTCCAGACAAAAGCGCACTGAGCGTTCGGCAAGACGGGGCGTCGGGTGCCCGTCACCCGGATGCGCTCGTCAGGTGAACTACGAGACATCCCAATGCTCTACGAGGCTCCGCACTGTTGAAGATGAACATGCCCACAGGCCGGTCCGCTAGACTTGGTCGGGAAGCACAATACCTGGCACGGCAGTGAATTCGCCTCCGATCGTGGCGCTGGCCATGCGGTCGGAGAGGTAGCGCGCCGGCGGCTTGCCTACCGCCTTGCGGAACATGGTTACGAAACCGCTAGCGTTCTCGTAACCCAGTTCCAGCGCAACCGTCTGCACACTCTCGCCTTTGGTCATACGCTGCAGCGACAGAATCACATGCAGTTGCCGACGCCAGCGCCCAAAGCTCATCCCGATTTCTTGCAGCAACAACCGGCTCATACTCCTCTCGCTCATTCCGATACGAATAGCCCAATCGCCCATCGCGGTCTTGTCGGTAGGATCTGCCAACAGCATTTCTGCAAGCCGACGCAGCCGCGGATCACGCGGTATCGGCAAATGCAGATCTTCCACGGGAGCAATGGACAGCTCGTCCAGCAATGTAGCGATCAGCCGGTCCTCCCGCCCCCCGGACGCGTATAGCTCGGGGAAGCCCGCCGCCCGCAATAGCAACTCACGCAGCAACGGCGATACGGAGATCGTGCAGCAGTTCTTCGGCAGATCCGGCGCGGCATCGGGCTCAACGAATAGGCAATAGCACTCTGTCTCACCCGAACCCCGCGCCGAATGTGGCAGGTCCCCCGGTATCCATACCGCGCACTGCGGCGGCACGATCCAGACACCATCTTCTATCTCGCAGTTAAGAATGCCGCGTACGGAGTAGAGCAGTTGCGCCTTGCGATGATGATGCTTGGCCTGTTCCCAGTCCTTGCCCACCATCGAAGCGCTCAGGGCGGCAACTGGCCGGGGGATGCTGTCGACATCCCAAATCGCGACCGGGTCTCTGAATACAGTGTCTGACATGGGTGGGTTGAGCCTCAAACTAAAGCCACATGGCTGTTTTGAACAATATTATGGCCAACTTATGCAATGACGTCCAGTCACCGGCTGAATACCATACAATCGTGCTGGTTGTCCTGCTCGGTCAGGCCGCTGCCTCACCTTAATGGACGCCGATGTCTCTTCTCCGAAACGCGAGACCGCCAGCGATTTTCACCACGTTCCGGAGAGTATTGACGTGCTTATAGATACCACCCAATTCCCACTCGTGTGGATGCAAATCGCCGCGCCCAGCAACAAACCAGGAGACTCGCCGTTTGCCGAATTCGAAGCATTGCTTGCTCGTAAAGAGGTATTCATTCTCCTCCATGAGGAAGACCTTGTTGAAGGCGAACACGAGCATTGCTCTGAAGAGATGGAGCAAACATCCCTTTGGATGAAGAGCCACAAAGATGAGCTACGGGCCTTCGTCAAAGCCTCGATCCATATCGAACCAAGCACCGCAAAGCGACTGCCATCCAAAGCGCTGGCAGTCGCATATGAAAAATTCTGGGGTTACCCCATGCTCATTGCTGCCACCAAGGAAGAGGCTCTGGCAATGGTACAGAAACTGTTGGCAGGTGAGCCTTTGAAGGCCGGGATGCTCTAGTTCCGCAGCCTAAAAATGAGGGCTGCCAACATAGCGAGGTGATAAGCAAGGTTGGCGGCTTTCTGCACGATTGAGGCTGGCTTACAGAAGCTTATAAAACTTTATCGCGCTCAAAAAAGTAATGGCTTATCCCATCCCTGGCACCATCCGCTCCATCCAAAGGTTCCAACAACCGACCCAAACCGAACAGACACATTCAGCTTTTGGCTGCCCCTGAACATCATCTGTCGCATCTTTTCGCCCAACTTTATGCTAGGACAGCACCGTGGCCGATCATTACCAACCCAATCTGGGTTCATTGCGCAGCAATGCTACCCTGACCCTGCACACCCAAGATGCCGCAGATGTTTGGCAAGACCGGACGGCACGCGAATCCGGAGCAGCTTTTTGCGCCCAAAGAAATATATTTTTCCGCCTAATTAAGTTCATTGACTCTGCAATGTGCGACGAGAAACCCATGCATAAATACAGATTAGTTTTGCATTTATTCGAATACAACAAACAAATTTGCACTGCTAGGATCACTTCATCAGTTGGCTCGATGCGACCCTCGCGTCAAGGCCTCTTATAAAAACAAGAGGCCTGACACAGGCCGGAGATCCCATGACAAGTGCAGTCCCCACCGTCAAATTGCTGATCGGCGGCCAATTGGTCGAGTCCACCACCACGCAATGGCGCGATGTAATCAATCCAGCCACTCAGGAAGTTCTCGCGCGCGTCCCTTTCGCCACTCTGGAAGAAATGAACGCTGCCGTTGCCAGTGCCAAGGAAGCCTTCAAAACCTGGCGCAAGACGGCGATCGGTACTCGTGCGCGCATCTTCCTCAAATACCAGCAACTAATCCGCGAGAACATCAAGGAGCTGGCAGCAATCCTTACTGCCGAACAGGGCAAAACCCTGCCGGACGCGGAAGGTGATGTGTTCCGCGGCCTGGAAGTGGTCGAGCACGCAGCCAGCATCGGCAACCTGCAGTTGGGCGAGTTGGCCAACAACGTGGCCAGCGGTGTCGACACCTATACCTTGCTGCAACCGCTGGGCGTATGCGCCGGTATCACCCCCTTCAACTTCCCCGCGATGATCCCACTGTGGATGTTCCCGATGGCCATCGCCACCGGTAATACATTCGTCCTCAAACCGTCGGAGCAGGACCCCATGGTTACCATGCGCCTGGTCGAACTGGCTATGGAGGCCGGTATACCGCCAGGCGTTCTGAACGTGATCCACGGGGGGGTGGAAGCGGTCAACCTGATCTGCGATCACCCGGATATAAAAGCGGTGTCCTTCGTCGGCTCGACCAAAGTGGGCACCCACGTCTACAACCGTGCGACCCAGAACGGTAAACGTGCGCAGTGCATGATGGGCGCAAAAAACCACGCGATCGTCCTGCCAGACGCGAACAAACAGCAGACACTGAACAACCTACTCGGCGCCTCGTTCGGTGCCGCTGGCCAACGCTGCATGGCATTGCCCGTTGTCATCCTGGTGGGTGAAGCACACAGCTGGCTGCCGGAGCTGATCGAAAAAACCAAAACGCTAAAGATCAACGCTGGCGCTGAAGCGGGTACCGACATCGGTCCGGTGGTTTCCTGTGCGGCCCTGGACCGCATCAGCGGCCTGATCGCCATGGGGATCGAGGAAGGCGCGACATTGGAACTCGATGGTCGCAACCCCGAGGTTAGCGGCTACGCCGAGGGCAACTTTGTTGGCCCGACCATCTTCTCCGGTGTGACCAAAGACATGATCATCTACCGTGAAGAAATATTCGGCCCGGTGCTGTGCGTGCTGCAGGCCAAATCGCTGGATGAAGCCATCGAAATCATCAACGCGAACCCGAACGGCAACGGCACCGCCCTGTTCACCCGCTCCGGCGCTGCGGCTCGGCACTTCAAAGAAGAGATCGACGTCGGCCAGGTTGGCATTAACGTACCGATTCCGGTGCCCGTACCGATGTTCTCTTTCACGGGATCCCGCGCCTCCAAACTGGGCGACTTGGGCCCGTACGGCAAACAGGTGGTGCAGTTCTACACCCAGACCAAGACCATCACTGAACGCTGGTTCGATGAGAACGAAGTCGGTGGGTCAGTCAACACCACCATTACGTTGAAGTAAGCATTCAAGAACGCAGTCGCTGTTTCAGCAATCATCGATATGTATCGCAAGGACACTGGAGCATGAACCAGGAAGAAGACCCGGTACTGGCGCACGTCAGCAATCACCTGGGCTACCTGACGCTCAACCGTCCCACTGGGCTCAACGCGCTGAACCTGCCCATGATTCGTCTGTTGCACAAACATCTTCACCGATGGGCTGGCGATCCGGACGTATACGCCGTGGTGCTGCGTGGCAACGGCGAGAAAGCTTTCTGCGCAGGCGGTGATATCCGCTCGCTCTACGACAGCCATCAAGCCGGTGAAAACATGCATCACGTATTTTTCGAAGAGGAATACGACCTTGATCAGTACATCCATGCCTATAGCAAACCCGTCCTCGCATTGACCCACGGCTTCGTCCTAGGTGGTGGCATGGGTTTGGTCCAAGGTGCGCAGTTACGTGTCATCAGCGATGACACGCGCATGGGTATGCCGGAAACCAGCATCGGCTTTTTTCCAGATGTCGGCGGCAGCCACTTTCTGACTCGCCTGCCTGGCGAGCTGGGAACGTACCTGGGAATCACCGGTTTGCACATCCGACCGGCCGATGCCTTGTTCACCGGCCTGGCGGATTGGTGCCTACCGCGCGATCAATTTGCAGAGTTTGAAAGCCAGCTGAATACCCTGGATTGGAACATGCCCGCCATGGACTGCCTAACCAGCCTGCTGGCATCCATGGCATCCATGAAGCTGCTGGGCGCCGAGCTCAAGGCCATGTCTGCAGCCATCGATTTGCATTTCTCGTTCGACACGATCGAACAGATCTGCAATTCACTGAAACACGAAGAGCGCTATGCGTTTCAGGACTGGGCCGAACAGACCCTGAAACTGATTAACAACCGCTCTCCCCTGGCGGTCAGCGTCACCCTTGAATTGTTACGCAGAGGCCGGACGCTATCACTGGCCGACTGCTTCAGGCTGGAGAAGCACCTCAGCGGGCAGTGGTTCGAGAAAGGCGACCTCATGGAAGGTGTAAGGGCATTACTGGTCGACAAAGACAAGAGGCCGCAATGGAACCCGGCGACCTTAATAGAGATGACACCGCAACGCGTCGAGGCATTCTTCGCCGGATTTAAATAAGCCGCGACTACCGGAACCTCCCCCAACAAGAATACAAAAGAGAGCCCCATGCACGACATCGAATTGACCGAAGAACAACGCATGATCCGCGACATGGCCCGTGACTTCGCCGGGGCCGAAGTCGCACCCAAGTCCCAGGCCTGGGAAAAGGCTGGCTGGATCGATGATCAGACGATTGCGCACATGGGCGAGCTTGGCCTGCTCGGCATGATCGTTCCTGAACAATGGGGCGGTACTTACATCGACTATGTTGCCTACGCCTTGGCGGTCGAAGAGATTTCGGCAGGCGACGGCGCATTAGGCGCAGTGATGAGTATCCACAGTTCCGTGGGTTGTGGACCGATCCTCAAGTACGGCACTGCGGATCAGCAACAGACCTGGCTACCTGATCTTGCTGCGGGGCGCAGCATTGGTTGCTTTTGCCTGACCGAACCTCAGGCGGGTTCCGAAGCGCATAACCTACGAACCCGCGCCGTGATGGAAAACGGTGAATGGGTGCTTAACGGCGCCAAGCAGTTTGTCAGCAACGCCAAGCGCGCCAAGCTGGCGATCGTGTTCGCAGTGACCGATCCAGAGTTGGGCAAGAAAGGTCTCTCGGCGTTTCTGGTCCCCACCGACAACCCGGGTTTTGTGGTCGATCGTAGCGAACACAAAATGGGCATTCGTGCGTCCGATACCTGTGCAGTTACCCTGCGCGATTGCCGCATCCCTGAAGCCAATCTACTCGGTCTGCGCGGTAAGGGCCTGTCCATTGCCCTGTCGAACCTGGAGGGTGGCCGGCTTGGCATCGCCGCACAAGCGCTTGGCATCGCCCGCGCAGCTTTCGAAGCAGCCCTGGGTTATGCCCGCGAGCGCATACAGTTCGACAAACCCATCATCGAACACCAGAGCGTGGCCAATATGCTCGCCGATATGCACACCCGTCTCAATGCGACTCGCCTGCTGATCCTTCATGCGGCCCGCTTGCGAACGGCCGGCCTACCCTGCCTGTCAGAAGCCTCACAAGCGAAACTTTTCGCGTCCGAGATGGCCGAATACGTCTGCTCCAAAGCGGTACAGATCCATGGCGGTTACGGTTACCTGGAAGACTATCCGGTCGAACGTTATTACCGCGACGCCCGGATTACTCAGATCTACGAAGGCTCAAGCGAAATCCAGCGCCTGCTGATCGCGCGCGAGCTGCGCGACTATTCACTCTGAAACGGCAGCATGACCAGACTGGCAAGTGAACCGAACGTTGCCGAGTTGTTCAAGCGCACTCACAACAACAAACCTTCAGCCGGAGCCCATCACATGAACAACGACAAAATTTCAGTAGAACGCCGCGGGCACACTGCCTTGCTGACTATCGCCAATCCACCCGCCAATACCTGGGATATCCAATCCTTGGCCCACCTTGAGTCGCTTGTCGAAGAGCTCAATCAAGACAAGGATATCTACGCACTGATCATTACAGGGCAAGGAGAAAAGTTCTTCTCGGCCGGCGCTGACCTGAACCAATTTGCCAGCGGTGATAAACGCGTTGCCAAAGAGATCAGTGATTTGTTCGGTCGAGCCTTCGAGGCCCTGTCGAATTTTCGTGGTGTCTCTATTGCGGCAATCAATGGGTATGCCATGGGTGGTGGCCTAGAGTGCGCACTGGCGTGCGACATTCGCATTGCCGAAGAACACGCCCAAATGGCCTTGCCAGAAGCCAAGGTCGGACTCCTGCCCTGCGGTGGTGGAACCCAGAACCTGGCATGGCTGGTGGGCGAAGGTTGGGCGAAACGCATGATTCTTTGTGGAGAACGGATTGGCGTGTTGGCGCTGATTGAAAACTGACCCACCCTGCCGATTGAAAATTGACCCAGGACGGATTGCTGATTTTTGCCCCAGCAATTGTGGATAAGCTTAGCAGCAGTGTTCCGATTGAAGACGCATCAAGCCCCACCGCATGCAGCAGGGCATTTATGGTGCGGATTAAAATGGCTCATCGTCCTCGACATCATCTCCGTCCTTGCGCTTTCGTTCCCGTGACTTGATCTTTGTCTGGGCGGCCAAGGTGCTTTGTTGCAAGCGGTAAGACTCGTTGCCCGTTTCGACGATGTGGCAGTGATGTGTCAGCCGATCCAGCAGCGCCGTAGTCATTTTGGCGTCGCCAAACACACTCGACCATTCCGAGAAGCTGAGGTTGGTGGTGATGACCACGCTGGTGTGTTCGTACAGTTTGGACAGCAGATGAAATAACAGGGCACCGCCGCTTTGACTGAAGGGCAAATACCCCAGCTCATCCAGTATCACTAGGTCTGTTCGTAGCAGTCCTTGGGCGATTCGGCCTGCCTTACCATCGTACTTCTCACGCTCCAGCAGATTCACCAGATCCACCGTGGAAAAGAAGCGCACGCGTTTGTTGTGGGCCGTGATTCCGGATACAGCCAAGGCACTGGCCAGGTGTGTTTTCCCGGTTCCAGGGCCGCCGATGAACACGACATTCTGCGCGGTTTCAGTGAACGCCAAGCTTGATAGATCGCTGACCAGCCGGGCATCAGCGCTGGAAGCGCTGAAGTCAAAGCCAGCTAAATCACGGTGCATGGGGAGTTTTGCCATGTTCATCTGATGATTCACCGAGCGCACCGCGCGATCCGCATGTTCCTGCTGAAGCAGATGTTCCAGCAGCCATTTCGATGAAGCCGTCGACGCTGTTCCTTGAGAGACCAGTTCTTCCCAAGCACTGGCCATGCCGTGCAGGCGCAGTTCTTTGAGTTCAGTCATTAGGTCACGCATTGCGATTCTCCTCATCGGTCGCACGGAGCCGGTCGTAGCGTGCCGTATTGGCAACAGGCGCGACCTTGAGTTGCAGGCTGGTTTCTACGCAGGGAGGTGGTGCGGTGGAGGTCAGGCGGGCAACGACATTGAGGATGTGATCGGCGCTCAGACTTCCCGATTCAAGTACCAGCTCCACCGCCACCAGCACTGGTTCGAGACCCGCAATTGGCACAGCAGCCAGTACCTGCATCATGATTCGATCACCGTTGGTGTGACGCCTCAGTCCTCGTTTGAGAAGCCGTAACGGTTTTGGCAGGTCGGCAAATGGCGCGCCATTGCGCAATGCACCAGGCTTGCGTTCGATGAGTGGGATGTAGTGCTGCCAGTCAAAACTGACCTGATCTCGATCAAAGAGGCGCTCATGGCTGGCGATCACCGTTTCGTCGGCAATGACCACGATCCGCGAAGGGTACAAACGGCTGCTGACCCACTGGCCGACTCGCTCACATGGCACTGAATAGCAATTTCGCGCCACGCTGATCAGACAGGTGCTGGAGACCCGCACGGTACGCTCGACGTAGCCATCAAATGCCGTCGGCATTGGCATCATTTCGACCTGCTCCAGCTCCAAGACCTCGGCCACCGTCAGCCCGTTGTACTGCGGATGCACCAGTTCGCTCCAGAGCGACCGGCAACGTTGGCCGAGCCAGACATTCAGTTCCTCAAAGGTATGGAACATGCAATTTTGAGCATCGAGCCAGATTCGCCTCCGGCTGTCCTGCACGTTCTTTTCGACGATGCCTTTCTCCCAGCCAGAGGCCACGTTGCAGAAGTCCGGATCGAACAGATAGTGCGCGCACATCACGGAAAACCGGGCGTTGACCGTGCGGCCTTTGCCTTTGTTAACCTTGTCGACAGCCGTTTTCATGTTGTCGTAGATGCCGCGACGCGGCACACCACCCAACGCTCCAAACGAACGGGTATGGGCATCAAACAGCATCTCGTGGCCTTGGCTGGGGTACGCAACCAACCAGAATGCGCGGCTGGCGCACAGCTTCATGTGTGAGACCTGGATACGTCGAAAAATACCACCGATCAGCAGACCTTCTTCGCTCCAGTCAAATTGAAAGGCCTCACCGAGCGCAAACGTCAGCGGTACAAAAGCGCGTAAAGACTTGCCTTGCTCGCCTCGCCAAGAGCGCACAAACGCCGTGAGCTGGCTGTAACCGCCGTCATAACCCTCGGCCTTGATCTGCTCAAAAAGTGCTTTGGCGCTCCTGCGGTTGTGTTTTGGCCGGAACGAATCGGCCTTGAGCGCCTGCTCCAGGGTCTCGTGAAAAGGGCTGAGCTTATTGAAGGTTGCGCACCGTTGGTACGCTGGCTGAGTGGCTTCGGGCGCTCTGACCCATTTTCGGATGGTGTTTCTAGACAGCCCGGTACGCTTGGCTATCTGATGCAGCGAGAGCTTGTCGCGGAAGTACATCCGCCGGATTTTTCCCAACATTTCCATGCTGATCACCCTGTGTTCTCCTGCTCGAAAAGTGAGCAGAAGCAGTTGAACACCTGGGTCAGTTTTCAGTCGGCAGAAGAGCCTCTACTGGGTCAGTTTTCGGTCAGCGGCAACATTGGCTGGCCCAACGTCTCGCCGTGGTTTGCACTACAGATATCACCGCCGGTACTGAAGCAAAATCGGCGATTGTCCCGATTATAGGAACTATTAATCACATTCAGGCTTATTTATCTCCAATTCAGGATCTATAAGATAGCCACATCCCAACCCAGTACGCTTATTAAACAGAAGGAAACAACACTATGATCGACTCACGCACCGCCCCCTACGCCGCACTGGTCATGCGCCTGGCACTTGGCATTATGTTTATTGCCCATGGCCTGACAAAGGTCCTGGTATTCACCCCTGCTGGCACCGCCGGATTTTTTGAGTCCATAGGGTTTCCGGGTTTCCTTGCCTATCCAGTCATGGCATTTGAAGTGGTAGGTGGCCTGATGTTGGTATTAGGTGTTTACGCCCGGTGGGTCGCCGCAATTGCGGTCGTACAGCTCTTCGTCGCTTCGACCGTGCACTTCAGCAATGGCTGGAGCTTCATCAACGCGAACGGCGGATGGGAATATCCCATTTACCTCAGCGTGACTGCATTGGTTGTAGCACTGCTTGGTGACGGGCCATTGGCTCTGAAGGCTGCCCGCAAAGCCTAAATCTGGAAAGGCAATCGCTGGTCGCCAAAGCGCGTCCAGCCCATCACATTACTACCCGGTTGAACGCTCCGCTCCCCTTTCCTCAACCGGGTTTTTTAATGTGCGAGTGCACAAGTTCTGTAACAAAATCTTGCCGATGCTTGCGCTGTCATGGGGCTACAGTCATTCGACGTTGACTAGCCGAGCTCATGGTGTGGCAGATTGAAGCACCCTACCCGGTATACTCCCCGCCAGTACCTAGATATACTCCCTACCAGTACCAGACATACTCCCTACCAGTACCCGCATAGACAGCTTGTGAGGCTTGACTAGGATTACTCCGATGCCACATTCACCTGAAGAGAAAAAACGCGTCCTGGCCAGAGTCCGGCGAGTTCGGGGGCAATTGGATGCTCTTGAATCAGCACTCCAGGCAGGAGCCGGGTGCGGTCCGGTGCTGCAGCAGATCGCCGCCATGAGAGGCGCCGTAAACGGGCTGATGGCCGGGGTACTGGAAAGCCATCTTAGGGAAGAGTTCACGACCTTAGTCAACACAACAGACGCCCAGCGGGCTTCGATCGATGAAGTGATTTCTCTGGTGCGCACGTACCTGAAGTAGCCGTCATTGGCCCATGCCGATGGCGGTACCCATCTCAATGAGCACTACCCTTTGGAGAAGACCTTATGAAATCTCGTGCAGCCGTTGCCTTTGAAGCGGGTAAGCCGCTTCAGATTGTTGAGATCGACGTAGCACCCCCTCGTGCAGGTGAAGTGCTGATCAAGATCACCGATACCGGGGTATGCCACACAGACGCCTTCACTCTGTCCGGTGATGATCCTGAAGGCCTGTTTCCTGTCGTACTCGGCCATGAAGGCGCCGGTATCGTGGTTGAAGTCGGCGAAGGCGTGACCAGCCTCAAGCCTGGCGATCACGTCATCCCCCTGTATACCGCGGAATGCGGCGAGTGCCTGTTCTGCAAGTCGGGTAAAACCAACCTGTGTACCGCCGTGCGCGCGACCCAGGGCAAAGGCGTGATGCCCGACGGCACCAGCCGCTTTTCTTACAACGGCCAACCGCTGTATCACTACATGGGCTGCTCGACCTTCAGCGAATACACCGTGGTCGCAGAAGTTTCGGTCGCCAAGATCAACCCCGACGCCAACCCTGAACACGTCTGCCTGTTGGGCTGTGGCGTAACCACCGGCATCGGCGCAGTGCATAACACCGCTAAAGTCCAGCCGGGCGACACCGTGGCCATTTTCGGTCTGGGCGGCATCGGTCTGGCTGCCATTCAAGGTGCTCGTCAGGCCAAGGCCGGTCGCATCATCGCCATCGACACCAATCCGACCAAGTTTGACCTGGCACGCCAGTTCGGCGCTACCGATTGCATCAACCCAAAAGATCACGAGCAGCCGATTCAGCAAGTGATCATTGAAATGACCGGCTGGGGCGTCGACCACTCCTTCGAATGCATCGGTAACGTTCATGTCATGCGTGCGGCGCTCGAATGCGCACACCGTGGCTGGGGGCAATCCATCGTCATCGGCGTCGCCGGTGCCGGTCAGGAAATCTCCACTCGGCCATTCCAGCTGGTTACCGGTCGTACCTGGAAAGGCTCGGCATTCGGTGGCGTCAAAGGCCGCAGCCAGTTGCCGAAGATGGTTGAAGACTCGATGAAAGGCGAAATCGAACTCGCTCCGTTCGTGACCCATACCATGCCGCTGGAACGCATCAACGAAGCGTTCGACCTGATGCACGAAGGCAAATCCATCCGTACGGTCATCAAATACTGACAGGTTGCCCGGGGCGCGAGCCCCGGGGAGCTTTTCGTATCAACCCTGAGCAATTCCGGAGATACACATGAGCAATGTAAAACTGCATCCTTCGCTGGACGCTGGTATCAAGCCAGCCGCTGCCGATTTCGCTGGTGGCACCTTGCAGTGTTTGTGCGCGACCAACAAGGTTGAGGTCAAGATTGACGCTCAAACCCTGCACAATCACGCATGCGGTTGCAGCAAATGCTGGAAGCCTGAAGGCGCGAAATTCGCGGTAATCGCGGTCGTTCCACGGGAAAAAGTCAGCGTGACTGCAAACGCAGCCAAACTGGCCATCGTCGATGAAAGCGCCACCATCCAGCGTCACGCGTGCAAAGACTGCGGCGCGCACCTGTACGGTCGCATCGAAAACACTGGCCATGCGTTCCACGGCCTGGATTTCGTACACACCGAACTGTCGCCACAAACCGGTTGGGCCGCGCCTGGCTTTGCTGCATTCGTGTCGTCTGTCATTGAAACAGGCACCCCGCCGGCCGAGATGGACGGTATCCGGGCTCGTTTCAGCGACATCGGCCTGCCGACCTATGATTGCCTGTCTCCAGCACTGATGGATGCCTTGGCAACTCACGTCGCCAAGCAGAACGGCGTACTCTGACCGAGTGGACTTGCCCCTACCAAATCGGACACCAACTCCCCGTTAAATTGATGCTGCTGCCAAGCGCCTAAACTCTCGCGGCGACCGATATTTCAAAGCGCTGTGCGGATGCTGTTCATTATAATGCTCGAAGGCAATCGTCAGATTGCACAACGCCGTTTCTCGATCCGGTTTGGGCATGTGCGCCACGTAATCACGCTTGATCGTCTTAACGAAGCTCTCCGCCATGCCGTTGCTTTGCGGGCTGCGTACCGGCGTCGTTACCGGCTGCAAGCCGATTTGTCGGGCAAACAGGCGCGTCTGCTCGGCGATATAGGCCGAGCCGTTATCGCTCAACCATTGCACCGGCGTGCTCGGTAGCTGATCGCCAAAACGTTTCTCCACGCTTTCCAACATCAAGTCTCGGATGTCATCGCCGCTGTAGCCCGTCGGGCTGGCGACCCAGCCGATAGCTTCACGATCACAGCAGTCCAGGGCAAAGGTTACGCTCAACTTTGCACCGTCGTCGCAGCGGAACTCGAAGCCGTCCGAGCACCAGCGGGTATCGCTGGTAGTGACGGCGATTCGGCCTTCATGCCGGCGCTGTACGCCTGGCTGCTTGATGCGTCGTTCTAGCAGCAGATTGTGATCACGCATGACGCGGTAGACCCGTTTCACATTGAGCGGAGCCAGCGACTGGACTTCACGCTCGCGGCGAAGCAAACCCCAAACCCGACGGTAGCCATAGCTCGGCAACTCACTCACTTGCTGCTTAATCTCGGCGACCAACTCCGTATCGTTGACGAGCCGAGGTCGCCGTACTTTGGGCGAAACCGATTGCTTGATTCGAACCGTTAATTGGGAGCGCGACACACCGAGACATTCGCTGACCAGCTTCACTGGTCGTCCCCCGGCAACAAGGGTGAGTGCGCAATCCATTTTCGCGAACGGGCGATCTCCACGGCCTCTCTGGGGACTTCCGCTTCCATCGTCGTCTTGCCAAGCATTCTCTGCAATTCGCGGATCTGCTTGAGCGCATCGCTCAGCTCGGACGCCGGTACCACGGCTTCGCCGGCACTGACTGCTGACAAGCTTCCGTCCTGATACAGCTTGCGCCACAGGAACAGTTGGTTGGCATTGATGCCGTTGCGTCGGGCAACCACGGACACGCTTTGTCCAGGTTCAAGGCTCTCGCGAACCATGGCCAGTTTCTGGTGGGTGCTCCAGCGGCGTCGGCGTTCCTGGCCGAGCAACTCGCCACCCTTATCGTTGCTGTTAGTCATAAACATACCCGTTTGCCTATCCCTTATCTTAAGGGGGGAACGGTGTCCTGTCTTTCATGGGGCTCGTTCACCGAGCAGCAATACCGTTAGCTTTTAGTAACAAACCCGATAGCACTTAGTGTTATCAGGCGTACCCGCTCGCCCTTCATAAAATCGGCGAGTGGGTACACCCTTTTTTCTCTACACACTTTCAAACTTTATTTAGGTAGTTCAATGATGGGAAATTGCACCCCATTTGACCAGTCGTTTGCATTCGACTTGACCAGTCGTTTGCATCGGACGTGACCAGGCATTTGCATTGGACTTGACCATTCGC
>NZ_JBUZVP010000027.1:0-107427 GCF_055409485.1 Pseudomonas sp. A125 | reverse complement strand
CCGATGGTAGTGTGGGGTTTCCCCATGTGAGAGTAGGTCATCGTCAAGATTAAATTCCAGAACCCCTGATTGCTAACGCAATCAGGGGTTTTGTTTTTGTATAAGTCCATGATTTTCACCGGCACGTTGCGAAAGCAACGGGCAGGTACACAGAATTTCTTGACGACCATAGAGCATTGGAACCACCTGATCCCATCCCGAACTCAGCAGTGAAACGATGCATCGCCGATGGTAGTGTGGGGTTTCCCCATGTGAGAGTAGGTCATCGTCAAGATTGAATTCCGAAACCCCTGTCTGCTAACGCAGACAGGGGTTTTGTCGTTTAAGGGCTACGTCACCTACAAACGAGAACTGCTCAACCCTTGCGTGCCTTACCGCTTCGCCTGGCCAGTAACTTGCGCCACCAGATATAGATGCCGGTAGCAGACAACATCGCGATCACAAGCCCCAGCAGCGCAATCAATAATTGCCCCATCGTCCCAATTATCCTGCCACCATGGATCGGTAGCTGCAGCCGATAAAAGCGCTCTCCCAACGTACCTTGCCCCGCTATTTCTTGTCCTAACAAACGCCCATCTGTTCCATGGAAAAACAACCAGGATTTCCCATGAGCCTGCGTATCATGTCGCCCAAAACCAGCCCCGTAAAAGTTGTACTCAAAGCTGTAATACAACTCCCCAATCGCCGCTGTAAGCCCCAGCCGCTTGCCTTCCTCCTGCGCCCGCTCATAGGCCTGTTGATAACTCAATTGCGTCACGCCCAATCGTTCGGCCGGTAACCCGCCACGTGCCTCATAGACACTGGCCTGAACCGGTGAAAACAACGAGACAACGGGTTTGAACACCTGGCTTGGCAAATTCATTGCCACGCTGCTGACTGCAATCGGCAACAACAACAACCAAAGCCACAGCCCGCCAGCGCGGTGCAGGTCGAAATTTAACCGGTAAGCATGACCACCCTTGATCTTCCACGCAGTGGCCCACTTCCTCCAGAACGGTTTGCCCCTCGGCAGGGTCAGCCACAGCGCAATAAAGCAATCGAACACCCATGCAATAGCCACAAACCCCATCAGCCACAAGCCCCAATTTCCCGGCAGCGTCAGGTTGTAGTGAAACTCCAGAATGAACGGAATGAGATTCTCACGCTGAAAGCAGCACGCGCCCCAAAAGCGCCGCCCCATTTCTTCACCACTGACCGGATCGAGATAGAAAACCTGGTTAGGCTCATCAAAGGGTTTGCCGGTCGCTGGATCGTTTCGCGCAACTGCCGCCAACATAGCGGTATGACCGGTCTCTTGTGGATACTCCATGTACCAGACTTGCAGCTTGGGATGCTGCCCCTGCAGGGTGTTCACCAGTTCACCTGGCGGTAATGCCGAACCCTTGGCTGTTGCTTCATAGAACTTGGGATTGAGCCTTTCATCCAGCTCATGGTTAAACGCTAAAAGGCTGCCCGTGATCCCCGCCATCATTAGAAACAACGCCGTCGCCAACCCGATATAGCGATGAAGTAAAACCAGCAATGCACGCATTAAATTTTCCTGCAAAGACCACAAAGCCAGCGCCTGGAATCAGGAACTGGCTTTGTATGAATCGAGAGGGGTTAGAACTGGTAGCTCACCGTCGCACTGACGTTGCGCTCTTCACCCAAATAGCAGAAGTTCAGGCTGGCACACAACGCCACGTAAGACTCATTTGTCAGGTTGTTGGCATTCAGGCGTACATCCACGCCCTTCAGGCCTACCTTGCCCAAGTCATAACCCATCGAGGCGTCAAATAGCGTGTAGGAAGGCACCTTCATGGAGTTCTCCGCATCCGCCCAGCTGTAGCCGACGTAACGAACACCGCCACCGAGTCGAAGACCATCCAGGGCGCCGCTGTCGAATTTGTAGTCTGCCCACACCGAAGCCATATGGCGCGGCGCCTGGGTTGGCGAATTTCCCTTGTTCTCGATCACGTTATCCGCAGTACTCAACGTGCTGACCATCGACTTCGAATACTCGATGTCTGTGAGGGTATAGCTGCCCAACACTTTGAGGTTGTCGGTCAACTGCATGTGCGCTTCCAGCTCCAGGCCCTGGGAGCGGACAGCGCCTACAGCGCGATAGAAATTTTCCTGCGGCAGCTTGGTCGCGAGATTTTCCTGATCAATGCGGAACAATGATGCAGTGAACAAGTTGTCGGTACCCGGCGGCTGGTATTTCAAGCCCATCTCCCACTGGGTGCCATCGGTAGGCGCCAAGGGGTTGCCAGCACTGTCCGAATAGGAATTGGGGTTGAAGGATTCGGAATAACTGACGTATGGCGCAAGACCGTTATCAAACAGGTAAAGCGCTCCAGCCCGCCCAGTCAGCTTGGTACGTTTATCACTGATCTCAGTGCCCAACGGCCGTCCCGCTTCAGCAATGCGGTTTTCATCGGAGGTTTCAACCCAGTCCTGACGCAGCCCGAGGGAGAACCGCCATTTGTCCATCTCAATCAGGTCCTGCAGGTAGACACCGGTCTGCTCAAGCCGACGCAGATAACTGGTCGGGCTGTAATAGCTGATCTCGGCATTGCCGTACACCGGATTGAACGCATTGATTGGCGCAAGAGAGCCGCTGCTCCAGTCCACAACGGTTTTGCGCCGTTGATAATCCGCCCCCATCAACACCGTATGCTTCGTCGCGCCGGTAAAAAATTCAGCCTGCAACATGTTGTCGATGATGAACGCATGCAGCTTCTCGTCACCGCCTGAGTAGTAGCGATTCAACTCATTGCTGGTGGGCGTGGTCCAGCCATAGGCATACACCTGGTCCAGCCGAACCTTGGAATCCAAATACCGAAAGTTTTGCCGTGCGGTGAAAACATCATTGAAGCGATGCTCAAACTGGTAGCCGAACGACTGTTGATCACGCTTGTACCCGTCAATGCCCGGCTCGCCCTCAAAGAAGTGATTGGTGATCCGCTGGCCGTTACGCTGGTGCAACGCGCCATCTGCCGGCATGCCACCGTGATAGCCACCGTCAGGATCGTGCTGCAGATAAGCCTGGAGCGTGAGGGATGTGTCATCGGTAAAGTCGATGCTCAAGGTAGGCGCCAGCGCGTAGCGTTTTTCCTTGGCATGGTCGAATTGCGTGTCGGACTTGTCCGCAAGCCCGGTCAGTCGATAAGCAATACGTTTGTCGTCATCCACCGGCCCGCTGAAGTCGAAACCCATGCCTCGCTGCCCTTGCGAACCCATGGTGGCCTGCACTTGATGGTAAGGCTCAAACAACGGTTTCTTGCTGGTCAACGCCACCAGCCCACCCGGCGAGCTGCGTCCGTACAACACCGACGACGGGCCCTTGAGAATATCTACCCGCTCGAGGAAATACGGGTCCACCTGCATGGTGCTGTAGGTGCCGCTGTCCCCCATGGACTTCAAGCCGTCCAGGTAGATGTTATCCACCGAGCCGTCGTTGAAACCACGCATCGCCACGTAGTCATAACGGTGAGTGGCGCCATACGGGTTGGTCAGCACCCCGGGGGTATAGCGCATTGCCTGAGCGACCGTTTGCGAGCCCTGGTCATCCATCTGCTCGCGAGTCACCACTGAAACTGTCTGGGATGTCTCCAGCAGCGCGGTACTGGTCTTGGTGGCGATCTGGCTGTGAGTCGCGTTATAGCCGTCCGTGCTGCCCAAGGCGTTACCGAGGGCGAAGCCTTTGATGTCGGTGGTTGGCAAGGTCAGCGCCTCGCTCTCGGGTGGCGCCTGCAATACGAAACTTACGTCGTCCTGGGCTTGCGCCTGCAAACCCGACCCGTCGAGCAACCGGCTCAAGCCCTGTTCGGCAGAGTACTCACCGTGCAGCCCGGGAGACTGGCGGCCCTGAGTCTGCGCAGGCGTGCTGGAAAGGGTGATACCTGCCTGACGGGCAAACTGATTGAGCACATCGCTCAACGGGCCTGCCGGGATGTCGTAGCGCTGGCTGATGCGCTCGACCCCGCTGTCAGCCGCGACGCCGGCCACCGGCAGCAAGCCAATGCCCATCGTGGTCGATAGCAGCGCTGCACGTACGGCTTTACCGAGCAAAGGGCAGGAAGAGGGTGATTTACTGAAAAAACGCACAGTCATTATCGAGATCCGTAGAGGTCGCTGAAGGCAGATTGAATTGCTTACTGTCTAAGCCGAACTCACGGAAAAAAGCCGCCAAAAATAAATCAGGCCTGACGCTCCAGGCTCACCCACCAGCGAGTGCGATAGCGCAGGCGTACAGGCAGCGTCTGTGGCAGGATCGCCAACAGCTTTTCAGTGTCTTCCAGGCGAAAAACACCAGACAAGCGCAAGTCTGCGATATTACTTGAACAACCCAGATAACCATGACGATAGCGCCCCACTTCCGCCAGGAAGTCGGCAAGACGCATGTTGCGGGTGACGATCAAGCCGTCGGCCCAAGCGCCTGTATCCATATCTGCAGGCGGCGCCAGAACGGCCTCGTTCTGACGGACCAGGTAGCTTTCTCCTGCATGCACTTGAGTGAACAAGCCGTCGGCCGTATGCGGTGAATGAATTGCCACGTTGCCTGACGCGACGCTCAAGCGTGTGCAATCACCTTCCTGACGCACCACAAACCGCCCGTCGATACCTTCGAACAAACCATGGCGGGTGCGAACCAGCAGCGGTGCAGGCGCAGCGGCGCCGCAGGTCACCAGGATTTCACCGCGTACCAACGTGATCAAGCGTTGCCGTGGGTTGAAGTCCAGGTTCACTGCGCTGTCGGTATTGAGCTGCAGGCGTGTGCCATCCGGCAGTTGCACGCTACGGCGTTCGCCAGTGGTGGTGGCCAGGTCTGAGGTCCAGCGCTGCCAGCCGGTGACGTCTCGGCTGACCCATGCCGCCGAACCTATCAACAGAACGCCGGACAAAACCTTCAGCGCTTGCCGACGACCAAGGCGCTGGGCACTGTTCTCCAGCGCCACATGGGCGCCGGGAATTGCCGCCAACTGGCTGCTCAACTCATGTTGCAGTGCCTGCACGCGCTGCCAGGCCAGCTCGTGTTCATGATGTGCCTCGCGCCAGTGCTCGCATTGCGCCTTCAGGCGCACGTTCGCGCGATTGTTACGCAGGCGCAGCATCCAGCTGATGGCCTGCTTGACCACCTGCGGGTCGGGCCCGGAGCGCACCGCGCTATCCATCGCAGTCATGCCTCATACCGCAGCACATAACAGTGGTACAGCGCCTCGGCCACATATCGCTCCACCGAGCGCAATGACACGTCCATCTGCTGTGCAATCTGCTTGTAGGTCATCCCGTCGCACTGAGCCAATAGAAACGCCTTGCGCACCTTGGGCTTGAGTCCGTCCAGAAGCCGGGCGATGGACTCCAGCAATTCCAGAATCAACGCACGCGCTTCTACGCTCGGTGACATGGCCTCGGGCAAATGGGCAATGGACTCCAGATAAGCCCGCTCGATTTCTTCGCGCCGCCAGTGATCAATCACCAAGCCCCGGGCGATGGTGCGCAAGAAGGCGCGGGGCGCCTTGAGCTCGAAGCGTTCGGTTTTTTGCAGCAGGCGCACGAACGTGTCCTGGGCCAGGTCCGCAGCATCCGCGGCATTGCCCAGACGGCTGCGCAGCCATGTGTTGAGCCAGCCATGATGGCTGCTGTAAAGCGTCTGTACTGCGAACTCTGAAGAGGGCATTCACACGGCCTGGCAAAGCGTCACAAATGATAATTAGTCGCATTGTCGGCAACGCTGAAAATTTTTGCAACTCCCGACCTCAGATGGCTACCGCTGGTCGGCTTCTGACGCAAAAAGAGGATGCTTCTCACAAATCTCTAAGATTTATCCTGACGTGGCCGACAGCCTGACGAGCCATGCGTGCACCGAAATAGAGCAGTCTCAGAGTCTGCCTATACCGTTACATGGAATGTTGCATCCGGCACGCTCACCCCCTTTTGGCAAAAAGAAGTCAATGAAATGAATCTTAAGTTCAGTCATAAAATTCTGTTGGCCGCGTCAGGCGTCGTGGTTCTGGCCTTCGCGTTATTCACGTTCTACAACGACTATCTACAGCGCAATACCATCCGGCAGAACCTGGAGTCGTCCATTCAGCAATCCGGTGAACTCACCGCCAGCAGTGTGCAGAACTGGCTCAGTGGCCGGGTACTGGTACTGGAAAGCCTGGCGCAAAATGTGGCCCATCAAGGCAGCGCTGCCGATCTGCCGGGGTTGGTCGACCAATCGGCATTTACCTCCAACTTCCAGTTCACCTACGTCGGTTCCACCAATGGTGTGTTCACCCAACGGCCCGACGCCAAAATGCCCGATGGCTACGACCCACGTCAGCGTCCCTGGTACAAACAGGCCGTGGCCGCCGACAAGACCATGCTCACGCCGCCCTACATGGCAGCGGTGGGTGGGCTGATCGTGACCATCGCCATGCCCGTGAAAAAGAATGGTGAATTGCTTGGCGTGGTTGGCGGTGACCTGAGCCTGCAAACCCTGGTGAAGATCATCAACTCGGTGGACTTCGGCGGCATTGGCCACGCGTTCCTGGTCAGTGGTGATGGCCAGGTAATCGTCAGCCCGGACCAGGACCAGGTGATGAAAAACCTCAACGACATCTATCCGAGCACGAATGTGCGCATCGAGAAGGTCAATCAGGAAGTCGTCCTCAATGGCCAGGAACGGATTCTGTCCTTCACCCCGATCAGCGGGTTGCCGAACGCAGACTGGTACATCGGCCTGTCGATCGACAAAGACAAAGCCTACGCACCGCTGGGCAAGTTCCGCACCTCGGCGTTGATCGCCATGTTCATTGCGGTCGCCGCCATCGCAGTCTTCTTGAGCCTGCTGATCCAAGTCTTGATGCGCCCGCTCACCACCATGGGCCGCGCCATGCAGGACATTGCCCAGGGTGAAGGTGACCTGACCCGCCGCCTGACCGTGGAAAGCAAAGATGAATTCGGTGATTTGGGCAGTGCTTTCAACCAATTCGTCGAGCGTATTCACGCGTCAATTTCCGAAGTTTCCTCGGCTACTCGCCAGGTGCATGACCTGTCCCAGCGGGTAATGGCCTCCTCCAACGCCTCGATTGTCGGCTCCGACGAACAGAGCGCCCGCACCAACAGCGTGGCCGCGGCGATCAATGAGCTGGGGGCCGCCACTCAAGAAATCGCGCGCAACGCCGCCGACGCTTCGCAACACGCCAGTGGTGCCAGCGAGCAGGCCGATGACGGTCGCAAGGTGGTGGAGAAAACCATCTTGGCGATGTCGGAACTGTCGCAAAAAATCAGCCTGTCCTGCATGCAGATCGAAACCCTGAATGCCAGCACCGACAACATCGGCCACATCCTGGATGTGATTAAAGGCATCTCCCAGCAAACCAACCTGCTGGCTCTAAACGCCGCGATTGAAGCGGCGCGCGCCGGTGAAGCCGGGCGTGGGTTTGCCGTGGTGGCCGATGAAGTGCGCAACCTGGCGCACCGCACCCAGGAATCGGCGGAAGAGATCCATAAAATGATCACCTCGCTGCAGATTGGCTCACGCGAGGCGGTGACCACGATGAACGCCAGCCAGACCTCCAGTGAAGAAAGCGTCGAGGTCGCCAACCAGGCCGGTGAGCGCCTGGTCAGCGTGACTCAGCGCATCGTCGAGATCGACGGGATGAACCAGTCGGTAGCGGCCGCCACCGAAGAGCAGACCGCCGTGGTAGAAACCCTCAACGTCGACATCAACCAGATCAACCTGCTGAACCAGCAGGGCGTGGCCAACCTTAACGAAACCTTGAAGGATTGCGACGCGTTGTCTCAACAGGCCAACAGGCTGAAGCAGTTGGTCGACAGCTTCAAAATCTGATCGATGAACCTGTAGGCGCGAGCTTGCGCGTGAAGAACCTCGACGATAACGCGGTGCTATCAGACAGCCCCGTGTTGCCTGTACGTTTTTCGCGAGCAAGCTCGCTCCACAGTTAAGGTTGGGCAAACATCCCTTGCACATTCTCCAGTGCGTTGTCGGCAAATGCCTGGACGAACTGCTCAAACCCTCTGGCACCCGCGTCAACCGGTTCGGCGATGATCGTCCAGGTCACCCTTGAACAGCCTTCCCCCGAAGCCTCCACACTCATGGCTGCCCACAGCCGGGCCACGCCGAGGGTGTTGTAAATCGTCGTCCAGGTCATCTGCATGGCCTGTTCGTCCCGGCTGTTGAGTTGCTCCACCACCAGGTTTCCATCGTTGAAAAACTTCTTGCGCAGGCACCCTGCGCCCGTGCCAGTCATGTCGATGCGGGACAAGGCCGGGATAAATTTATCAAAGCCAGCAAAGTCACCGACCACCGCCCACGCACGCGCGGCATTACAGGCAACCACCACTGAAGACACCACGGGCTTGGCGCAAGGGTTGTGAATCAACGTATCGGGTTTCATAAGGTTTTCCTTTGGTTGTTCCTGATCACAGGAAGCCGATGCTTTTGAGGTATTCGCAGCCCTTGCGTAACAACGCCGGGGTTTTCTCGGGGTAGCGCGCGCCCATCTGCTCTACGCCACGCCGTGTGTTGTCATGGCGGATCAACGAGGTATCGCCGATGTCCTCGCCGAAGCCATTGAGGTAAAAACCCAGCACGGCGAACAACGCGTTGCGGCTGTCCACCGTGTGCAGGTGACGTTGCCACTGGGCGACACTCACCAATTCGAAGGCATGACCGGCCTGGCGAAATGCATCGACGTAGGATTCCCAGCTCAAGGGTTGCGGATTGTGCAGGTTGAACACGCAACCCTGCGGTTCGCAGCGACTGCTGTGAAACGCAACAAACCGCGCGAGAAAGTCCACGGGCATCAAGTCAAAGTCCAGCTTAAGGTGGGGCATCAGGCCCAGTTGCAGCGAGCCTTTGAGCATCAACATCAGGCGATTTTTCTGTGGCTCGCAGACACCGTTGCAGCTGTTGAAGCTGATGTTCCCGGGGCGGTGGATATTGACCCATGCACCTTGCTCGGCCGCACGCCCCAGGAGGCGCTCCGCGACCCATTTGGACAGGTTGTAGCCATTTTGGATGTAGAGCGGTGGGGTGGCGGCGGCGGGCGTTTCGAGTACATGGCCCTGGGCATCGACACTACTGGCCGCCGACAGCGTCGAGATAAAATTGAAGACTTTTTTGCTCCCGGTTTCACACAGGCGCAGGCATTCGAGCACCGGCTCGACGTTGTCCTTGGCCAGCGTGGCGTAATCCATCACATGATTGACGTGGGCAGCGTTGTGCACCAGCACGCCGAACTGTCCGGCGAGGTACTCATAGGTCTCACTCGACAGGCCAAGGCGCGGCTGACTGATGTCGGCGGCATACACCCGCACCCGGCTCAGGTCCAGGTGTTCCAGGTGATAATCGCGCAGCGCTTCGGCAAACCGCTCAGTCGCGCACTGCCCGGGCCGTTCGCGTACCAGGCACGCCACCTCAAGTGCACCGCCGGCCAGTAATGCCTCGACAAAATGCACCCCGAGAAAACTGTTGGCCCCGGTCACGATCACGTTACGGGGCTCGCCAGCCTGAGCGGTTGGTAGTGGTTGTACGCCCAGCTCACGCATGGCGTCCCGGGTTGCCTGGCTGGTCGGGGCATCGGCTGGCGGCCCGTCGCCCATCAGCGTGGCCAGTGTGCTGACCGTGGGTCTTGCAAAAAACCGCCCGAGGGAGAGGCTGCAGCCGAACTGCTCGCGGATACGCAGCAGCATCGTCGACAACAGGATCGAATGACCACCGAGGTTGAAGAAGCTGTCGTGCATCGACAGCTGCGTGAGCGGCACGTCCAGCAACTCGCTCCAGAGCTTGAGCAACTGCACTTGCATCGGCGTGTGCGGTTCACCGTGCTGGATGGTTGGCAGCGGTTGAGTCGGTAACGCAAGCAATGCATGCCGGTCGATCTTTGCGTTGTGGTTGCACGGCAAGCTCGCAAGCTCCGTGCACAGGGTGGGCTGCTGATAGTCCGGCAGCGCCTGCCGGGCATACTGCTGGAGTGCAGCCAGGGCGCCCCGAGCCTTGGGCTGCGCGACAAAGGCCAGGATCCGCCGATCACGGTCAATCACCACGGCCACCTGGCGAAACAGCTGACTGCTGCGCAGGCATTGTTCGATCTCTTGCGGTTCGACCCGCAAGCCACGGATCTTCACTTGCTGATCCCGGCGCCCGCCCAGCTCGATGCCGTTTTCCGTCCACTTCGCCAGGTCGCCGCTGCGGTAGGCGCGCAAGGACTGGCCGTCCGGCAGCACCAGTTCGACAAAATGCTCGGCGGTCTGCCCAGGCTGGTTCAGGTAACCAAGGCTGACACCCGGGCCGACGATGTACAGCTCGCCCAACACCTGCTCATCCACCGGTTGTAGTTGTTCATCGAGGATCAGCACCTGGCTGTTGGCGATCGGCATACCGACGTTGCGATTGCTATCGCCTGGCTGCAACGTGCGGTGAGTCACCAGCACGGTGGCTTCGGTGGGCCCGTAGAAGTTGTGCAAGCGGCACTGTCCCGCCAGCCGTTCGATGACATTGGGTTCGCACACCTCACCTCCGGTTATCACGTGCGCCAGGCCCATGGACTGACCCAGCGGCAGGATGCTCAGTAACGCCGGCGGCAGGAAGGCATGCGTAACGCGTTGGCGATGGATCAGCTCCACCAGTTGCTGCGGGTCGCGTCGCTGGTCCTCACTGGGCACGATCAATTCGGCACCCGCGATCAGGCACGGGAAGATATCAATCAGGGACGAGTCAAAACTCAAGGACGAGAATTGCAAGGCCCGGCTGTGCTCGTCCAGTTGTACATGGGCACCGAACCACGCGGTGAAATGGGCCAGGTTGTGCTGACTGAGCAGCACGCCTTTGGGGTGGCCGGCAGTGCCTGAGGTGTGGAGCACCATGCATGGGGCATCCATGGACGGGCGCTGGCGCATTAGCGCTGCGTTGTCGTGAGTGTCGAGGGTGCTGACATCCACTGCAGCAAAACCATCGCGCAGTGGGTGCTTGCCATCATCCAGCAGCACCGAGACGCCGGCGTTTTCCAGCATGGCCTGCTGGCGTTGCAGCGGGTGGCCCGGCTCCAGCGGCAAGTACACCGCGCCGCAGCCCAGCACTGCAAGGATGCTGGCGTACAGCTCCAGCGACTTACCCAGGCAGACGCCAATCACCGGTGGTGTATCGAGGGGCCCAAGCAGAGGCCACAGGCGTTGCTGGATCGCCAGGCTCTTGCGATGCAAATGTTGATAAGTCAGCCCATTGCCGGCGATGTTCAGGGCCGGGCGGTGGGCGAAGGTTCTAAGGCTGTTTTCCAGGCGCTCGATCATAGGTACCTGGCTTTGTTGCTGCAGCGCCAGGTCGGTGGTCTGGTTAAAGCGATGCAGGTACGCCAGCGACGCGAGCGCTTGCAGACCGTGTTCCGGGTTATCGGAGGCGATGGCGGTCTGCGAGAAATAGCCTGCATCCCGGGAAAACCCACTCACCTGCTGGGCCACCCAATCCACCAGGGCGCTTACTGCCTGTTGACGCAACCGTTGCCCATTGCCACAGGCTTCGCCGGCAATGTCCAGGGTCGCCAGAAGTCGCCGTGAGTGGGCGTAACACCTGAACTGCAGGGTCGGTAGTGCGCAGGCGTTCAACGCTCCCATACCCAGGCGCAGGCTCATCGACGCCGCGCAGGTCAGGCCTGGCGGAACCGCCTCGCTACCGTCATCAATCAGCAGGTCGACGTGTCGTGCATTCTGTGGCTGCACCAACCCATGACCGTATTGCCCAAGCGTCTGGCTGATCTCATTCAACGCTGCGCTGAACCCTGCCAGCCCAATTTCCAGGCGCCTCATGAGTGCTCTCCTGGCGCCGCAAGAAAAGCATCCAGCGCCCGGACCACGCTCGGCGTTTGCAGCAGGCCGCTATGATTCAGGAACCCCATGATATTGCCGATCAGCGGGTGCTGGCGGGTAATGGGAAAGCCCATCGCCTGCACGTCGGCGCGTAGTGCGCAGCGCGTGGCGGCACTGACCTGCAGGTGATCGATCAACTGCAAATCGAAGTTTTTTTGCAGCTCGTGGGTCAAGTAATGCTGGAGGAACACCGGCAGGATCCGGGCGATGCAATCGCGGTCCGATGCGTGTGCAGACTGCCAATAAATACGCACCAGGCGTGTCCAGAAAACCGCATGACGGCCCTCGTCAAACAAGTGGTCGGCCATCAAGCCGCGGATCGATTGCTTGACGCTCTCATCCTTGGAAAACGCTGCCACGTCCTGGGTCACGGTGTTCTCGGCGATGGCCACGGCAATCAGTTCCACGGCGTCGCGCAGGTGTGCGGGCGCCAGCGCCAGCGCGGCCGGCAAGGCTCGGCTCAACTCGATTTGCCCGGGCAACTCCAGGGCGGGGATGCCGGTCATCGCAACCGTCTGTTGCATGAAGTCGAGGGCGACGAGGGCGTGGTAATCCTCATCCACCACTACGGTCATGGCGTCGTAGCGACAGGCGAGCGGGAAGGGCACTGAAAAGCGGTTCTTGGCAATGCTGCGGGCGGTCTTGTCGACGATCTCTGTTTCAAAGATCACCACGTCGTTGATGAATTTGTAGAACGTCTGCAGCAAGACAAAATCCCGCTGCTGCGGGCATTGCTCTACAAAGGTCGCGCTCAGTACCAACGGTTGTCGGCTCAAGGGATAGATCAGCTTGTGGTCGTTTTCCAGCAAGCGGCGGGGGCGGGTGCGGATCGTCGCGCGACGCTCCCAGTCGTCGGCACATGAGCGGTAATCGGCAGGGTTCATACACTCACCTCAGGCAGGCGCTGATGCAATCCGTCCCATAAGGCCAGCCGGCTTTCCACGGCGCTGAGGGCGGTACTGTTGGCCTGCCGCTCGCGACTTGGGTCGGCGAGGGTGAGGCGTTCCAGCAATTGCGCTGCCGCCGGGCCATGCTCCTGGGCGTCGAGTTCAATGTGGCGCTTGAGGTAGTGGCAGAAGGTCGGAGCCTGGCGGTGAAGCATCTCGCACCCCTGCAGAATGCGTTTGAACATCGCCGGGATAACGCTCTCACGACCATGGAGGAAGGCTGCCGCCACACAGTGGGTGGGTGCGGCCAGGGCAACCTGCAGCGTGCTTTTGACGAAACAGGCCACGGCAGGGTGGACGTCGATTTTTTGCAGGGCGGTTTCTGCATCGTTGCCGTCACGTTGCAGGGTGATGAATTGATCGATGGCCGTGGTGCTCGCGCCGACTTCACGCATGGCTTGCAGATACAACTCGAAGTGACTGCCGTGTCCGTGACCGGGATATTCGTCCGACTCCTCGCCCAACACGATCTCATTGATCAGGCGTGCCGCTTGTGGGTCTGGCGGCGGCAACCACGGCAGGCGCATTCCGGTAAGGTCATGTTGCAGGCGTTTGATCAGGGTCATGAAGTCCCAAACGGCGAATACATGGTTTTCCATAAAGTATCGCAATGTTGGAAGCGTATTAATTTGTGTAAATATTGGATGATTGTGCAACTGCTGCTTTTTTTGTTTAAGACGGTGTAAGTTCTGGAACATAGTTGATGCCTATAAGTCGTTGTTTCTTCCCTGATAACAGGCAGCCACGTGCTGTTATTGACTAAGCAAACAGCACGCTGTGACAAAACACCAAAGCTTTATTTAAAGGAACGCCACGCGCAGTGACGCCCGAGCAGGGTTCACGCTGTCGATTGGGGAGAATTGGGGTATGGGTAATAATCTAATTAAGTATTCAGGCGGTTTTTTTGTTTTATAAGTCTTTCGAGTAGAAATATTGCTGTAGTTGAATGGCTCTGCGAAGTGTAGGAAGTGTTCTTTCGAACTAAGGGTTTAACTGGGCGCTGTTGTACGCTGACCTCCATCGGCCAAGGTCGCTTCGCAGCGCTTTGTGGTCGAAGGAGGCGTCCTGGTTCCACGGAGAATTTACAGCGCGGCGTTCTCTTCAGCCTCTTCAAGACTTTTGAGGTAGCCGGTAATCACCTCCATGCCGCGGGTGAGGTGGTTGCGCAAGGTCAGGATGCTTTCGTCGACCTTCTTTTCAGCCACCAGGCCCAGCAGTTCGCGGTGGTCTTCCTGAGACGTCTTGCCCAGGCCCATGGCTTCGAGGTTGAAGCGCAGGAAACGCTCCTCTTCGTTCAGGCCGTGCTCCACCAGCTTGAGCAACCGCTGATTGCCCGCCTTGCCATACAGCGCCATGTGGAAAAGGCGGTTGAGGCGGCCGATTTCGGTGTAGTCGCTTTCCCGTTCCAGCGCGTCGATAAAGGCGCCGGCCTGGGCAATGTCATCGGGCGTGAGCAGGGGAATCGACAAGCGCAGCGCTTCGGACTCCAGCAGCATACGCAGCGCGTAGGTTTCCGCCGAATGGTCCTCTATCAGCGGCGCCACCACTGCCCCTTTGTGGGTAACCACGTGCAGCAGCGACTGCGCTTCCAGTTGGCGCAAGGCCTCGCGCACCGGCATCCGGCTAACCCCGAACAAGCTGGCCAGCTCTTGTTGGCGCATGGCAGTACCGCAGGGCAAGCGGCCATCCAGGATGGCGTTGCGCAATGTTTCTTCAATCACGGAGCGAGCGAGATGGGCGGGGATAGGCCCGCTGATCTGGATGCTGCTCAAAGGGTTCGGCTTCTGCGTCACGACTACGCTATCCTCCTTTTCAGGCTGAGGTGGCTAATTGGATCCAATGCACACTAGTGATTGTCTACAAGCTTGTCAAACGGGCAAAGTTTCGGCTTGTAAGCGACTCAACAGCGCGTTCCACACGCCCACAGCCCCCATTTGTCAGGTCTTACAGGCAAAACGTCTGCGCTGCTCATTTTATTCCTGCACATCGCGGCGATAGCGGTATTGCTGCATATCGTTATTCACTAACGGTATTTAAATTGCTGTTCTTATGACTATAAAGTCACTCTCCTGACCGTCCGGGAGTGAACTCATGTGCGCCACCTCTACTGTTCCAACAGCGACCGACACCACCCAAACCTTTGACATCCGCGCATTTTCGGGCAGCGTCGGCGCCGAGATCATTGGCCTGGACCTGACCCGCCCGGTCGGCGACCAGGACTTCGCCCGCATTCACCGCGCGCATCTGGACCATCACGTCGTCGTGTTCCGCGACCAGCGCATCACCCCCGAGCAACAGATCGCCTTCAGCCGCCGCTTCGGTGTGCTGCAAATCCATGTGCTCAAACAATTCCTGCTGGCCAACCACCCGGAGATCCTGATCGTCTCCAACATCATCGAAAACGGCCAATCCATCGGCCTGGGAGACGCGGGCAAGTTCTGGCACTCGGACCTCTCCTATAAAGAACTGCCCAGCCTGGGCTCGATGCTGCATGCCCAGGAGCTGCCATCCGAGGGTGGCGACACGTTGTTCGCCGACATGCACAAAGCCTGGGACAACCTGCCCGAGCCCTTGCGCAAGGCGGTAGAAGGCCGTAGCGCCGCGCATTCATACATCGCACGCTACAGCGAAACCAAGTTCGAAGGTAACTGGCGCCCGACCCTCACCCCCGAGCAACTGGCTCAAGTGGCGCAAGTGGTGCACCCCATCGTGCGTACCCATCCGGAAAATGGCCGCAAAGCGTTGTTCGTCAGTGAAGGCTTCACCACCGGCATCGTCGGCCTGCCGGAGGACGAAAGCCGCGACCTGCTGGCCCAGCTCTACGCCCACAGCGTGCTGCCGGAAAACATCTACCGCCACCAGTGGCAGCCCCACGACATGGTGTTCTGGGACAACCGCTCGCTGATCCACCTGGCGGCCGGCTGCCCGAGCCACCTGCGGCGCAAGCTGTTCCGTACCACTATCCAGGGCGATGCGCCTTTCTGATCCGGAGCCTGACCATGTCCAAGAAAATTCCATTTGCGCGTCTGGCCGCCACGGTTGGCCTGGGCGTCAGCCTGCTGGCCGGCAGCCTCGTCGTACCTGCCGCCGCCCAGGCTGAAGGCGAGATTCGCATCGCCGAGCAGTTCGGCATCGTCTACCTGCTGCTCAACGTGGTGCGCGACCAGAACCTGATCGAGAAATACGGCAAGCAGGAAGGCATCGACATCAAGGTCGACTGGACCCAACTGTCCGGCGGCGCCGCCGTCAACGATGCGCTGCTCTCCGGCTCCATCGACATTGCCGGCGCTGGCGTTGGCCCGCTGTTGACCATCTGGGACCGCACCCACGGCAAGCAGAACGTTAAAGCCGTCGCCTCCCTGGGCAACTTTCCCTACTACCTGGTGAGCAACAATCCCAAGGTCAAGAGCATTGCGGACTTCACCGAAAAAGACCGCATTGCGGTACCGGCGGTGGGTGTTTCCGTGCAATCGCGCTTCCTGCAATATGCCGCCGCCAAGCAATGGGGCGACAAGGAGTTCAATCGTCTCGACAAGTACACCGTCGCCGTTCCGCACCCGGATGCCACGGCTGCGCTGATTGCCGGTGGCACCGAACTGACCGGGCATTTCTCCAACCCGCCGTTCCAGGAGCAGGCCCTGACCAACCCGAACGTGCATGTGGTGCTCAACTCCTACGACATCCTCGGCCCGAACTCGCCGACGGTGCTGTTCGCCACCGAGAAATTTCGCAACGACAACCCGAAAACCTACAAGGCATTCGTCGAGGCACTGACCGAAGCGGCGCAGTTCGCCCAGAACGACAAAGGCGCCGCCGCCGACACCTATATCCGCGTGACCAAGGCCAAAATCGACCGCGCCGAGCTGCTGAAAATCATCGACAACCCGCAGTTCGAATTCAGCGTCACGCCTAAAAATACCTACCCGCTGGCGGAATTTCTCTACCGCGTCGGCGCGATCAAAAACAAACCCGAATCGTGGAAGGATTATTTCTTCCAGGACGCCAAGCCGCTGCAAGGGAGCTGACATGAACGCGCCCTTGCAAGGCCACACGGCCAGCAACCCGAAAACCACCGAAGCGCTGCTGGCGGTGGATAAAGTCAGCCTTGAATACCGCACCCCGGAACGGGTCGTGCGGGCCACCCACCAGGTCAGTTTCGAGATCGACCCGGCCGACCGCTTTGTACTGCTGGGGCCTTCGGGCTGCGGCAAGTCCACGCTGCTGAAGTCCATCGCCGGCTTTATCAAACCCTGCGAAGGCGAGATCCGTTTGCTCGGGCAAAAAGTCGAGCAACCGGGCCCGGACCGCATCGTGGTGTTCCAGGAATTCGACCAACTGCCGCCGTGGAAAACCGTCAAGCAGAACGTCATGTTCCCGCTGCTTGCTTCCAAGACTCTCAAGCGTCGCGAGGCCGAAGAGCGGGCGTTGTACTACCTGGAAAAAGTCGGACTCACCGCGTTTGCCGATGCCTACCCGCACACCCTGTCCGGCGGCATGAAAGCCCGTGTGGCGATCGCCCGGGCCTTGGCCATGCAGCCGAAAATTTTGCTGATGGACGAACCCTTCGCCGCCCTCGACGCGCTGACCCGGCGCAAGATGCAGGAAGAATTATTGCTGCTCTGGGAAGAGGTGCGCTTCACCCTGCTGTTCGTCACCCACTCCATCGAAGAAGCGCTGGTGGTGGGCAACCGCATCCTGTTGCTGTCGCCGCATCCCGGACGGGTGCGGGCGGAAATCCACAGCCATCAATACGACCTGCATAGCCTCGGCGGTGTGGAGTTCCAGGCTTCGGCGCGGCGCATTCATCGGCTGTTGTTTGATGAAGCGCCCGAGGTGGAAACCGAACTGGGTTTCGCCGATATCCGCATCGCTTATTGAAGGGTTTGCACCATGCGCCAGGAATATGAAATCACGCTTGAACCGTTGCCGGGTGTTCGCGTCGAGCGCGAGTTGCCGTGGCGTCAGCGGTTATGGCAACAAGGCTGGCTGCGTAAAAGCCTGATCCTGATCGTGCTGGCGATCCTCTGGGAAGCGGCAGCCCGTTATCAAAACAATGACCTGCTGCTGCCGAGTTTCCTGCAGACACTCAGTGCGTTCTACGACGGCATGGCCAGTGGCGAGCTGTTGAGCAAGGTCAGCATCTCGCTGGTAGTGCTGATCAAGGGTTATCTGATCGGCATTGTGCTGGCGTTTGCCCTGACCACGCTTGCGGTGTCGACCCAACTGGGGCGTGATCTGTTGAGCACCCTGACCTCGATGTTCAACCCGTTGCCGGCGATTGCCTTGCTGCCGCTGGCGCTGCTGTGGTTTGGCCTGGGGCAGAACAGCCTGATCTTCGTGCTGGTGCATTCGGTGTTGTGGGCACTGGCGCTCAACACGTATTCGGGGTTTCTCGGTGTCTCGGAAACCCTGCGCATGGCCGGGCGCAATTATGGCCTCAAGGGCATGCGTTTCGTGCTGTTCATCCTGATCCCGGCCGCGCTGCCGTCGATCCTCGCCGGGTTGAAAATCGGCTGGGCGTTTGCCTGGCGCACGCTGATTGCTGCCGAGCTGGTATTTGGCGCTACCAGCGGCAAGGGGGGGCTTGGCTGGTACATCTTCCAGAACCGCAACGAGCTGTACACCGACAAAGTGTTTGCCGGCCTGGCGGTGGTGATCCTGATCGGGTTGCTGGTGGAGAACCTGGTGTTCGACACCCTTGAGCGGGTCACCGTGAAGCGCTGGGGCATGCAACGCTAGTCACCTGCTGTTCCCTGTAGGAGCGAGCTTGCTCGCGAAAAATGCACAGGCGACGCGCCCCTTCAGGGGGCCCGCGTTATCGGCAACGCTCTTCGCGAGCACGCTCGCTCCTACACAAAAGCTTGCTACGATTGCGCCAAGCTCACTCCCCGCTGGGCACGAGTGCTTGGCATGCAATTACCAGATATGAACCTGTTGGTCGCCCTCGACGCCTTGCTCGACGAGGGCAGCGTGGTAGGCGCCGCACGGCGGATGAACCTGAGCCCAGCCGCCATGAGCCGCACCCTCACGCGCATCCGCGAGGCCGTGGGCGACCCGATTCTGGTGCGCGCCGGTCGCGGCCTCGTGCCCACACCCAAGGCGCTGGAGTTGCAAGGCCAGGTGCGCAACGTAGTGGAGCAGGCGGCGCTGCTGTTCCGCTCGGCGGACGAAGTGGACCTGCGTTCCCTGCGCCGTCGGTTCAGCGTGCGCGCCAATGACTTTTTTGTCGGGGTGTATGGCGGCCGGTTGTTCGACACCATGGAACGCATGGCGCCGCTGTGCGAACTGCGCTTCGTCCCGGAAGGCGACACTGATGATGAAGCCCTGCGTGAAGGCCGGCTGGACCTGCGGGTGGGCAACACCATGCCCATCACCCCGGAAGTGAAGGTGCAGAACCTGTTCACCACCACCTTTGTCGGGCTGGCGCGGGAAGGGCACCCGTTGTTCGATGGGGAAATCACCGCCGAGCGGTTCGCCAGCTATTCCCACATCAGCATTTCCCGGCGCGGCATTGCCCGTGGGCCGATCGACACCGCACTCAATGCCCAGGGCCTGGAGCGTCGAGTCGCAATGATCGCCCCTGGATTTCACGGGGCGATGTTCATGCTGCCCGATTCCGACCTGATCCTTCCGGTGCCCAAGGAAGCGCTCTACAGTGCCAATCGCCTGAAGTTGCCGCTGCGGGCGTTTACCCTGCCAATCTCCCTGCCGACCCTGGTGCTGACTCAAGCCTGGCACCCGCGTTTCGACAAAGACCCTGCCCATAAGTGGCTGCGCGAGACCATGCGCGAATGCTGCAATGCGACGTGGCAGGAAGCGCAGCCCACGTGAGTCGCAAGTGAGCTCGGTCAATGTGGGAGCTGGCTTGCCTGCGATGCGGGCGACCGGTTTTTCAGGAATAGCGAGGTGATGCCATCGCGGGCAAGCCCGGCTCCCACAGAGATCGCCTATATTTTGATCATTGCGTCTGGTGCACTTATAAGCTTCCTGTAAGTAACTTTTTTGTCATGTGTAAGCCTGATTAAACTGCTCGGGTATTTCCCATTCCGAGTTGTAGTTCATGACCTCCCTCGCTGCTCCCGCACCCCTGGCCGCAGCCAAACCAAGCACCCTCAGCCCGCCCGTCTTCGGCCCACGCATCATCATCGGCCTGGTGGGCGTATTGCTCGCCGTGTTGGTGTCCGGCCTCAACGAGATGGTGACCAAGGTTGCCCTCGCTGACATTCGTGGTGCGATGTACATCGGCTTTGACGAAGGCACCTGGCTGGTGGCCGCGTACACCGCGACGTCGGTGTCGGCGATGGCCTTCGCGCCTTGGTGTTCGGTGACGTTTTCGCTGCGCCGTTTCACGCTCTGCGCCATCAGCTTGTTCACCGTACTCGGCGTGCTGTGTCCGTTCGCGCCGAACTACGAAAGTCTGTTGATCCTGCGCACCGTGCAGGGGCTTGCCGGTGGCGCCTTGCCGCCGATGCTGATGACCGTGGCCCTGCGCTTCCTGCCGGCTAACGTCAAGCTGTACGGCCTGGCGGGCTATGCCCTGACCGCAACCTTCGGCCCAAGCCTGGGTACACCGCTGGCGGCAATGTGGACCGAATACGTCGGCTGGCAATGGGCGTTCTGGCAGATCGTCGGGCCGTGCCTTTTGGCCATGGCGGCCGTGGCTTACGGCCTGCCTCAAGACCCGCTGCGCCTGGAGCGCTTCAAGCAGTTCAACTGGCGCGGCCTGCTGCTGGGGTTCCCCGCCATCTGCATGCTGGTGATCGGCCTGTTGCAGGGCAACCGCCTGGATTGGTTCGAGTCGCCGCTGATTACCTCATTGTTGATCGCAGGCCTGGTGCTGCTGGTGCTGTTCATGATCAACGAGTGGTCGCACCCGATGCCGTTTTTCAAGTTGCAGATGCTGGGGCTACGCAACCTGTCGTTCGCGCTGATCGTGCTCGCCGGGGTGCTGATCGTGCTATTGGCGGTCACCCTCATTCCGTCCAGCTACCTGGCTCAGGTGCAAGGCTACCGTCCGCTGCAAACTGCCCCGGTGATGCTGGTCATGGCGCTGCCGCAGTTGATCGCGCTGCCGTTGGTGGCGGCGCTGTGCAACCTGCGTTGGGTCGATTGCCGCTGGGTATTGGGCATCGGCTTGGGCATGTTGATTCTGTCCTGCGTGGGCGGGGCGCAGCTGACGTCGGCATGGATACGCGATGATTTCTATGGGCTGCAACTGCTGCAAATTTTCGGGCAGCCGATGGCGGTGCTGCCGTTGTTGATGCTCTCCACCGGCAGCATCACGCCACAGGACGGGCCGTTCGCCTCGGCATGGTTCAACACCGTCAAGGGTCTGGCCGCCGTGGTTGCCACGGGCGTGCTCGACGTGCTGACCACTCACCGCCTGCACTTTCACTCGACCATGTTGGTTGACAGCCTGGGCAACTCACCCCTGGCCGACGGCGATACCGCCGGCCTCGCCCATCGGCTGCACCAGCAGGCCGTGGTGCTCACCTCTTCGGATCTCTACTACGTCATGGCCGGCGTCGCGGCGGTGTTGATCCTGCTGATTTTCTGGATGCCGACGCGGATCTATCCGCCCCGCGCGCCGACTTGATTGCTCACTGAGCCAAAAGGATTGCCATGAAACGCAAAGACAAAATCGCCGTAACTGTCATCACCGTGTTCGCCGTGGGTGTGCTGGTTTACCTGCTGGCGCCGGGTGTATTCGGCAGCAAGCGCCAGAGTACCAACGACGCCTTCGTCGCCGCCGACTACACCCTGGTAGCGCCACGCGTGGCCGGTTTCATCAAGGACGTGCTGGTGGAAGACAACCAGCGGGTCAAGGCCGGCCAGTTGCTGGCGCTGATCGATGACCGTGATTTTCGCGCCGCCGCTCAAGCGGCCGACGCCGATACGCTGGTGGCCCGGGCGCAGTTGAAAAACGCCACCGCGACACTCGAGCGCCAAAGCTCGGTGATCGCCCAGGCCCAGGCCACGGTGGCGGCAGACCGCGCCGAAGTGGCGTTTGCCGAACACGAACTGAACCGCTACAACCACCTTGCGGGCGTAGGCGCCGGTACCGTGCAGAACGCCCAGCAAGCCAAGACCCGCATCGACCAGGCCACCGCGCGCCTGGCCAATGCCGCGGCGGTGCTGGCTGCCGAACGCAAGCAGGTGGAAATCCTCAGCGCCCAGCGTGACGCGGCAGACGGCGGTCTGAAGCGCGCCCAGGCCGCCCTGGAAATGGCCAGCTATCAACTGTCGTACACGCGCATCGTCGCGCCAGTGGACGGCATGGTCGGCGAGCGGGCGGTGCGGGTCGGCGCCTATGTGACGCCGGGCAGCAAGATCCTCGCCGTGGTGCCGTTGGCCGAGGCCTACGTGGTGGCCAATTTCCAGGAGACCCAACTGTCCCACATGCACGCTGGCCAAGCGGTGGAAGTGCGGGTCGACAGCCTCGACGGCGAAGTGCTCAAGGGGCACCTCGAAAGCCTTGCACCGGCCACCGGCGTGACGTTTGCCTCGGTCAAGCCCGACAACGCCACCGGCAACTTCACCAAGGTGGTGCAGCGCATTCCGGTGAAAATTATCCTGGAGCCCGGCCAGGCGCTGACCGAACGCCTGCGGGTCGGCATGTCGGTGCAAGCCAGCGTCGACACCCACGCGGCGGCCCAGCAACGTGAGGTGGCGCAGCAATGAGACGCCTTGCCTGGTTCACCTTGAGCCTGCTCACCCTGAGTGCCTGCACCGTCGGCCCGGACTTCCAGCGCCCGCAGAACCCTGTCGGCAAATGGACCGAACCCCAGGGCCGACAAGCCGCCAGCCACGCGGTCAACGACCCGCTGCAAGAGCGCTGGTGGGAGGTGTTCCACGACGCGCAACTCACCACGCTTACCCGTCGCGCGCTGACCGATAACCTCGACCTGAAACTCGCCAGCAGTCGCCTGCAACAAAGCCGTGCGGCGCGCCAGGTGATCACTTCCGAGCGCTACCCGACCGTCAACGCCACCGGCGATTACCTGCGCCAACGCAACAGCGCCGATGGCTTGAGCGACGCCTCGGGCAAGAACGGCCGCTCGGCGTTCAACCAGTGGGACATGGGTTTCTCTGCCGCCTGGGAACTGGACTTCTGGGGCCGGGTAAAGCGCGAAACCGAAGCCGCGGATGCCACCTTGCAAGTCGCCGAAAACGACCGCCGTGCCGTGCTGTTGTCAGTGCTGGCGGAAACCGCCCAGGACTACATCCAACTGCGCGGCGTGCAGAACACCCGGGCCGTCACCGAGCAAAACCTCGACGTGGCTCGCCACAGCCTGAAGCTGTCGCAACTGCGCCGGGCCGACGGGGTGGCCACTGACCTGGATGTAGCCGAAGCCGCCGCTCAAGTCGCCGCCATCGAGGCGCGCCTGCCGGACTTGCAGCAGCGCCAGGACCAGTTGATCAACGCCCTGAGCCTGCTGATGGGCGAGCCGCCACAAGCCCTGTATGCCGAGCTGTCCAAGGATGCCGCCGTGCCGCAGACCCAGTGCCAGGTCGCCATCGGCCTGCCGTCGCAACTGGCCGAGCGCCGCCCCGATATTCGCCAGGCCGAGGCCCGCTTGCATGCGGCCACCGCCTCCATTGGTGTGGCGAAGGGCGACTTTTACCCGCGCATTACCCTGTCCGGCAGTGTGGGCTCCCAGGCGTTGCAGTTGGCGGATTTCGGCTCGTGGAGTTCGCGTGCATTCGCTTTCGGCCCGCAACTGAGCCTGCCGATTTTCAACGGTGGCCGGCTGCAAGGCATGCTTGATCTGCGCGAAGCCCAGCAACAGGAAGCGGCCCTGGCTTACCAGCAAACCGTATTGCGGGCCTGGCATGAAATCGACGACCAGTTGACCCGCTACAACGCCAGCCAACTGCGCCGCGACAGCCTCGCCGAAGCGGTACGCCAGAACCAGATCGCCCTCACCACCGCGCAGCACCAGTACGTCGAAGGTGTAGTGGACTTCGTCAACGTGCTGACGGTGCAAAGCGCGTTGTTGGCGACGCAGGAGCAGTGGGTGGAAAGCTCCACCGGGGTTTCCCTGGCCATGGTCGGGTTGTACAAAGCGTTGGGCGGGGGCTGGGAGTCGGTGTATCCGGAACAGACGGCCGGGCGGTAAACATCCGGCACGCCAGCCCGGTGCCTGCAGTCAACGGACTGTGGGCACTCAAGGATTCTGCAAAAACACCACATACCCCCGAAACCACTCATTCCCTTTTAAATACCCCGGCTCCTCCCATTCCCCACCCTGGATCAACCCAATTTTGAACGCCACCCCCATCCGGTTCATCCGTGGCAGATACACCGCGTAATCCGGGATGCTGTGGCGGCCCTGATAGGTTTGCACCACCACTTCATCAACCACGCCCTTGAGTTGTGCGATGGCGGTGGGGTCTGCATGGCTGCTCCAGTCCATCAGCCCGGTGATGCTCAGGCGCAAGTCCTTGGGCAGGCGCTGGCGCAGGTCGCGCAGGAAGTCGGCGTATTCGTTGAGGTATTGAGTGCGCGCATCGAAGTCGATCTGGATACCCACCACCGGATTACCCGCGTCGCGCCAACGTTGCACCTGGCCGAGCATTTGGCCGTAGACCGACTCGGGCCAATGCAACGTGTGAGCCCGGTACACCACCCAGATTTCGCCTTGGGTGATGCGCGGCACACTCATGCCCTGGGCGATAAATTGCACGCCACGTCGGGGCGCGCGGCGGGTCGAGTTGATCTGGCCCTGGAGGATGTACAGGGTTTTCGCCTGCTTGAGCACCGGCTGCGGCGCGACGCCACTCCACAGCCAGAACGCGTCATGGTCATGGGCGTCCACCGCGCCGAAGGCCGGGCTTGCCAGCAGGAGCAGGGCCAGCCAGAAGGGCTTCACGGTTTACCAGTAGTACTGCAGCGACTTGCCCCACTGGGTGTCGGCAAACCCGGTTTTCAGCTGGCGGAACCAGCCTTTGCGCACGGCCTTGTCGACGTCTTCACCACCGCAGCTGTTATAGCCCGAAGGCCCATAGCAGTTGATGGCGCGAAACAGCGCGTAGGCCTTGTCGTTGTGAGGGGCCTTGGGGTTGCCGATCACCTGCTTGTAGCCTTCGAGCCGCGAGAAGGTTTCACCGTTGAAGGGCGAGGCGGTACTGCCCAGGCTGCCGGCGGAGCGCGCTTGTTCCAGCGGCATGCCGTCCAGGCCGTTACGCAGGATGAATTCACCCAGGCAGTTCAGTCCCTTGGGGTTTTTCGGGTCGGCCTGCAAGGTGCTGGCGATTTGCGCAATGTTCGGGCAGGTGTAGCCGGACTCGGCCTTGTCACCGTTCCAGCGAAACAGCGTCAACGACTGGCCGCCGCTGTAGACGTAACCCAGGCTGGTGCCGAGCTTGTCGTCGGGAACCGAGGCGGGCAGTTGTTTCAGGTCCTCGGCGAAGGTCTCGAATTGGCCGCGCAGCAGGTCTTTATAGAGCAGCGTGAATTGCGCGGTCTGGCGCTCGATCGGGTCGCTGGCGTTCGCAAGCTGCTGGCGCAGCAACTCCGGGCCGGCGACGTTGCGCAGCAGGATATAGCGCACCTGCCTGGCGTTGATCGGCGAGTCGGCGGCGAACACCTTGGCCAGTTGGCCGCTGCGCTCGTAGTTCATCGCCAGTGCCAGTTCAAGCTGGTCGCGTTGCAGCGGTTGTTTGGCCAGCGGCAGCAGTTGCAGCCACAGCGCCTCGGCGGATTTCCAGTCTTCCTTGGCTTCCAGCGCCAGGCCGCGCAGGGTTTGCTGGCTGAAGGCGAAATAATCGAGATTCGACGGTATGTCTTGTGGCAACAGCTTCAAGGCGCGGTCGGGCTGATGCTCGACGTACACGGCAAACGCCGCTTGCACGTAGGCATATAGCGCCGGTTCCTGAGCAAAAATCGATTTTTGCCCGTCAAGGGCTTCGCGAGTGAGCCTTGGCGGTTCACCTGCGCGCATCCACATCAGGTCGTTGAGGGCCAGGATCAACGGGTTGCCCACCGGTGCCGTGGTGCTGGTCAGCAGTTTGGTGTCGGCTTCCTGCACCAGTTCATCCAGCGACACGTTGCGCTGGGCATCGGTGGCCTGGGTCAGTTGCCAGGCGAAGTCGTTTGCCAGCTTGTCGGGGTTGGGCGCCAGCCAGTGCACCCGGCGCAGCAGGCCACGGGCGGAGGCGGCGTATTCGCCCTGTGGATAAGTTTTCAGGTACTCATCGAAACCCGTCTCGGCGCGTTGCAGGGCAGACTTATCCACATGCTCAAGCGACGGCGTGCCGTATTCATCGAAGGCATTTTGCTGGGCGTCGTTCAGCGCGGTGCGCGCAGTCATGTACAGCGCCGTTTCCTTGAGCCAGGGCAACGCGCTGGCTGTCAGCCCGGCAAAGCCTTTTTGCGCGTCGCTGAAGCGCCCGCTGTAAAAGTCGCCGGCGGCTTGCAGGTAGGCCAGCAATGCCTGGCCATCTGCCGATTTAAGCTGGCCGGCTTCGCTCGCGGCGATGCCGTCCGAGGAGCAACTGGCGAGCATCTGCAAGCGCAGTTTGGCCAGCAATTGGCGTTCGGCTTGCGGCACATCGGCTTTCACCGCCTGGCTGATAAACGCGGCGGCGCTGTCATCGGCGTTGCTGCGGCAACGGCTGCCTTCGCCGGAAAGGAAGGCTTCACCGGCAGTCTTGTAGTCATCGCGCTTGATGCCCAGCGGGTTGAGCAGTTCATCCAGTTCGGCGGTGCGCGAATCGTCGGGCTTGTTGTCGGGCTCATCGGTTGCGGGCGAGAGGCGATACACCGGGAACGGCACCGGGCCAAAGCCTTCGGAAAAGTCCTGCTCGCCCAGGGCGTTGGGCGCCAGCGGCATGACGTTCTTGTCTGCCAGCAGCAGCCGCAGGTTCACCCGGCTGTCATTACCCGGGCTCAGGAACGGCAGGTTGCTGCACACGTCCAGGCTGTTGCGCGATACCCGCCAGTCGGGGTAGCACGAGTCATCGGCACTGGCGTGGGCCTGAAAGGGCACGGTGGCGAGCAGTGTCAGTGCCAGGGGTGACAGAAAACCGATACGCATGAAGTGTCCTTGATCCTGGATCCATGGAAGGCAGCAATCATAGCCTGATCCGGCCAAAGCATCGGAGACGCCTCGCGCAAAATTCAGAATTGTCCGATTGGCGGATGGCGGTTCAAATCGCGCAAAACAGCGGGCGAATCGAGGCCTTTTGACCTAGAGTGGCGGGTGTTCGCGCAAGCGTAGGTTTGGAAGTGGGTGAGGAAGTAGAGGTGCGACGCTCTGTGGCGGAACAAGACAACAAGGCCGGGGCATTGCCCGTGCTCAATCCTGGCCTGTGGGAGAATGCCGGCTGGCTGGCTCGGTTGTGGTGGGTGCCGCTGGTGGCATTGGCCATGGCCGTGCGTTTCTATGGTTTGACCGCCTCCGCGATCTGGGGCGATGAAGGCTCAAGCCTGCTGCTCGCCGAGTATTCCCTGGAAGACCTGTGGTTTCACGCCGCCCATGACGTTCACCCGCCGCTGTATTTCTTCATGCTGCGCGGGTGGATCGAGGTGTTTGGCGACAGTGTTTTCTCCCTGCGCAGCATGAGTGCGATCCCCGGTGTGGTCGCCGTGGGCCTGGGAATCTGGCTGACGCGCCTGATTGCGACCCGCCGCGCGGCGGTACTGGCCGGGATCCTGCTGGCGTTGCTGCCCACGGCGGTGCGCTATAGCCAGGAAGTGCGGATGTATTCGCTGCTGGGCGTGTGGCTGCTGGCCGCCACCCTGGCATTGGTGTATTGGGTCCGCCAGCCTGAGCGGTCGCGCTATCTGGTGGCCTATGCGCTGTTGATGACGGCGGCTTTCTATACGCATTACTTCACCGCGTTGTGCGTGCTGGTGCACTGGGCCTGGCTGGTATTGCTGCGCCAGCCACGGGCCGGCGGCTTGCGCCTCGTCACACGTCCGGGCTGGTGGTTGGCCAACGTGATGATTGTGCTGCTGTACTTGCCCTGGCTGCCGAATTTACTGGGCCTGGTGCAGCACACCGAAGAACTCAAGGTGGGCGGTGATATTGGCTGGGAAGACCCGGTCAACCTGTATTCCGTGCCATCAATGGTGTGGCAGTTCCTCATTCAGGACCCGGGCGACCACGTGTGGCGGCCACTGTTTGTCGGTTTTCCGTTGTTGCTGCTGGCGCTGGTGGGCGTAACCGCCTGGCGCGACCAAAGCCGCTATCGCTTTGGCTGGCTGTTGGCGCTGTTCTTCATGCTGCCGGTACTGCTGGTCTATGGGGTTTCGTTTATTTCCCCGGTGTTTATCGAGCGGTATCTCACGGCCTATGCGATGAGTTTGCCGATCATCGTGGCGTTGGCCGTCGACCGTCTGTCACCGCGCCTGCCACTTGTAGCGGCAGCAACCTTCGTGCTGTTCGTCGGGGTCGAGTGGGTGGGCGTGAAGACCAACTCCACCGTTGATGAGCATGATCAATTCAACGTGGTGGTGGAGTTCGTCAATCGCAACTACCAGGAAGATGACCGCATCGTCATCAGCGACATGCTGTGGTACCTGCCCTACGTCTATTACGACGAGACCGACGCCCAGTTGCAGCTTTTCACACCGCCGACCGCCGCGGGCAAATCGACGCGGCCGAACGCCTATGGTTTTGGCACTTTGGTGGAGCAGGATGGCGGGCGAATTTACCTGGATCGCCTGTCGGCATTGCCGGCCGATATCCAGCGTGTGTGGCTGATCAGCGCCGCTGATGGCCCGGATGATTTTGCCCCATTGCCGGCAGGATGGCGCCATCTCAGCCAGCAGGATGGCGGAGGTGCACGGGCCCGACTGTTTGTGCTGTGTAACGCGCCGGCGAGCGTTCACAGGGATGGCTGCGACTAATCGGTGCCACTGCGCAGAGGTTTATGTTCGCCTGGGAGGCTAGACTCAGGTGAACCCCTTCTGCAGGAGCACACCATGCAATCCCCAGTCCACAGCTTGCCGTCGTTGTTCAAACAGCTCGGTTTATCGGACGACCCGGTGAGCATCGAGCGTTTTATCGCTGTGCATTCCCCACTCAAACCCGAACTGCACCTGGCAGATGCGTTTTTCTGGACGCCAGGCCAGAGGGCGTTTTTGCGTGAAGAGATTTTGGAGGATGCGGATTGGGCAGAGGTGGTGGACGAGTTGAATTTGTGGTTGAGAGAGGGGCGCGGGGTGTAATCCTGGGCTTAACGCTCTTTAAGAGAATTTTCATGTTGCTACGTCGCCCTTAAATAGACCAGAATAAAGTACTTAATTGAGGTCTTTATTATGCAAAGTGTTCTGGCCGATATGGCTGTCAGTGTTTCCGAGTTGAAAAAAAACCCCTCTGCCGTCATGAGCGGCGCTCACGGTGGGGCAGTTGCTGTGCTCAATCACAACCGCGTTATGGGATACATGGTTCCCGCCGATGTTTTCGAGGCGATGATGGAGCGGCTGGACGATCTGGATCTGGCGGATCTGGTTCGCTCTCGCCGCCACGAGACACCCGTGCCAGTGAACCTGGATGACCTATAAACTTGAGTTCCTGCCTTCTGCGCGAAAGGAATGGGACAAGCTGGGGCATACGTTACGCGAGCAATTCAAAAAGAAACTGGCAGAGCGCATCGGACTGCCCCGAGTCCCTTCAGACTCACTGCATGGGATGCCTGATTGCTACAAAATCAAGTTGCAGGCCTCCGGGTATCGACTGGTGTACCAAGTCATTGAAGAGAGGGTTGTAGTTTCGGTTGTTGCCGTTGGTAAGCGTGAACGCAGTGCCGTTTATGAGCGCGCGAAGAAACGTTGAGCGATGGATCACAAAAATCAAAACGAATCTGCTCGCCACCTATCCGCAAATTTGTATCAAAACTTGACTGCTTTGGATCCATCGACCATATTGATAGTTAGCAAACTAACTGTATGCGAAGAGTCCAGTGTCCCAGACCCTCGAACAACTCCAGATGAACATCAGCAGCAGCATGGTGGTAGGTGCCAGGACCTGGCGCAAAATCTGCCAGACCACGCTTGTGAGCTATGGCATCTCCGAAGCCTGCGCCGTGCCGCTGCTGATGATCGGCCGCCTCGGCGACGGTGTACATCAGGTCAAGGTGGCCCAGGCCGCCGGGATGGAAAGCCCGTCCCTGGTGCGCCTGTTGGACCAGCTGTGCGGCTCCGGCTACGTGTGCCGCACCGAAGACATCCACGACCGCCGCGCCAAGGCCTTGAGCCTCACCGAGCGTGGCCGCGAGCTGGTGCAGGCGGTGGAAGAGCAACTGGTGCGCCTGCGCCGCGAAGTGCTGGCGACGATCGCCCCCGATGACCTGGAAGCTGCTTTGCGTGTACTGCGGGCCTTCGAAGGCGCCAATCAACATCCCATGGTTGTGAGTTCTTGAACGGATTTTTTACCGGCATGCCGCCGGCCAGGGATTGGTTCTACGGCGTCAGGACATTCGCCGCCTCAATGATCGCGTTGTACATCGCCATGTTGATGCAGATGCCGCGTCCATACTGGGCGATGGCCACGGTGTACATCGTTTCCAGCCCGTTTGTCGGCCCTACCAGTTCCAAGGCGCTGTACCGCGCGGTCGGTACCTTCATGGGCGCGGCCGCTGCGGTGTTTTTTGTGCCGATGTTTGTGCAGACGCCCTACGTGCTGGTGGTGGTGATCGCGCTGTGGACCGGGATCCTGTTGTTCCTGTCCCTGCACCTGCGCACTGCCAACAGCTATGCGCTGATGCTGGCCGGCTACACTTTGCCGCTGATCGCCCTGCCGGTGGTGGATAACCCGCTGGCGGTGTGGGATGTGGCCGAAGCGCGTACCGAAGAAATCTTCCTCGGCATCGCCGTGGCGGCGGTGGTGGGGGCGATGTTCTGGCCGCGGCGCCTGGCGCCGGTGTTCGATGACTCGGTCAGCAAGTGGTTCGCCGACGCGCAGGTCTACAGCCAACGCTTTCTCAGCCGTAACGTGCAGCCCGAAGAAATCAGCACCCTGCGCGGCGGCATGGTCGCCACCTTCAACACCCTGGAATTGATGATCGGCCAACTGCCCCACGAGGGCTCGCGGCCGCAAACAGTGCGTAATACCAAGGAACTGCGCGGGCGGATGATCCACCTGCTGCCGGTGATCGACGCACTGGACGACGCCGTGTACGCCCTGGAACACCGCGCCCCGGAACTGCTCGAGCGCTTCACGCCGCTGCTGAACGCCGCCATCGAGTGGCTGGATGGCACGCGACAGGACGCGCCTATCGAACGCTGGCGCGCCTTGCGTGACCAGATCGAAGCCCTGCAACCCGACGCCGAAGCCCTGGACGATCGCCACCAGTTGCTGTTCTCCAACGCCCTGTATCGCCTGGGCGAGTGGGTGGATTTGTGGCAAGACTGCCGCAGCCTGCAGGCCGCTATCCAGTGCGAAAGCCAGGACAGCTGGCGCGCAGTCTACCGCCACTGGCGCCTGGGCCGGCTGACGCCATTTCTCGACCGTGGCCTGATGTTCTACTCGGCGTTTTCCACCGTCACGGCGATCATCGTCGCCTCGGTGCTGTGGATCCTGCTGGGCTGGACCGACGGCGGCAGCGCGGTGATCCTGGCGGCAGTCGCCTGCAGCTTCTTCGCCTCCATGGACGACCCTGCGCCGCAGATCTACCGGTTCTTTTTCTGGACGGCGATGTCGGTGCTGTTCGCCAGCCTGTACCTGTTTCTGGTGCTGCCCAACCTGCACGATTTCCCGATGCTGGTGTTGGCGTTTGCGGTGCCCTTTATCTGCATCGGCACGCTCACGGTACAGCCGCGTTTCTACCTCGGCATGCTGCTGACGCTGGTCAACACCTCGTCGTTCATCAGCATCCAGGGCGCCTATGACGCAGACTTCCTGGCCTTCGCCAACTCCAACCTGGCGGGCCCGGTGGGCTTGTTGTTCGCCTTCGTCTGGACCCTGATCGCCCGGCCGTTCGGCGCCGAACTGGCGGCCAAGCGCCTGACCCGTTTCAGTTGGCGTGACATCGTCACCCTCACCGAGCCTGCGACGTTGGCCGAGCACCGCAAGATGGGCGTGCAAATGCTCGACCGCCTGATGCAACATTTGCCGCGCCTGGCCATGACCGGCCAAGACACCGGCATCGCCCTGCGCGAAGTTCGGGTGGCGCTGAACCTGCTGGACCTGCTGGCGTACTCGCCGCGCATCCTCGGCGTCCCGCGGGTGCTGTTGAATCAGGTGGTGGAAGGCGTCGGCGGTTACTTCAAGGCCTGCCTCAAGGCCGGTGAACGTCTGCCGGCCCCCAGTGGTCTGCTGATGACCCTCGACCGTACCCGCCGCGCCCTCAACGGCCAGGGCCTGCAAGGCGAGGACGAAACCCGCCTGCACTTGCTGCACGCCCTCAGCGGCTTGCGCCTGGCGTTGTTGCCCGGCGTGGAATTTCTTGGCGGCACAGAGATGGAAGCGCCGTTACCCGATGGAGCGCCTTTATGATCGGTGATCTGGATATCAGCGGGGTGTTCCTGCCCACGCTGTTGGTGCTGATGGGCATTACGTACGTGTTGTACCTGGTGGTGCACGGGCTGTTGACCCGCGTCCACTTCTATCGCCTGGTCTGGCACCGGGCATTGTTCAATGTGGGTCTCTACGCTCTGTTGCTGGGCGCAGTGGACTCACTCAGTCGATACCTCATGACATGAAAAAACCTTTTTTGACCATCGGCCGTGTAGTCCTGACGTTATTGGTGGTGACCTTCGCCTGCGTCGTGGTGTGGCGCATGGTGATGTACTACATGTTCGCGCCGTGGACCCGTGACGGTCACATCCGTGCCGACATCGTGCAGATCGCCCCGGACGTGTCCGGGCTGATCCAGCAAGTGGACGTGCGCGACAACCAGTTGGTGGTGCGCGGCCAGGTGTTGTTCTCCGTCGACCAGGACCGCTTCAAGCTGGCCTTGCGCCAAGCTCAGGCCGCTGTGGCCGACCGCCAGGAAACCCTGGCCCAGGCCGTGCGCGAGAACAAGCGTAACCGCGGCCTTGGCAACCTGGTGGCCAGCGAGCAACTGGAAGAAAGCCAGTCCCGCGTGGCCCGTGCCCAATCGGCCCTGGCCGAGTCGCAAGTGGCGGTGGATGCCGCGCAGCTCAACCTGGACCGTTCGGTGATCCGCAGCCCCGTGGACGGCTACATCAACGACCGTGCACCGCGTAACCAGGAGTTCGTGACCGCTGGGCGCCCGGTGTTGTCGGTGGTGGACAGCAACTCCTTCCACATCGATGGTTATTTTGAAGAGACCAAGCTCGATGGCATTCACGTTGGCCAGAGCGTCGACATCCGCGTGATCGGCGACAACGCTCGCCTGCGCGGGCATGTGCAAAGCATCGTGGCCGGGATCGAAGACCGCGACCGCACCAGCGGCTCCAACCTGCTGCCCAACGTCAACCCGGCGTTCAGCTGGGTGCGCCTGGCCCAGCGGATTCCGGTGCGCATCGCGTTTGACGACGTACCGGCAGACTTCCGCATGATTGCCGGGCGTACCGCCACCGTGTCGATCATCGGTGACAAACCCACGTCGGAGAACCAGCCATGAAACGGCTTTTAGCAACCGCCGGGCTGGGGTTGTTGCTGTCGGCCTGCCAAGTGGTGGGGCCCGATTACACGCTGCCCGACAAGGCGGCCGTGAACCGCGGTGACCTTCAGGGCCAGTTGGCCGGGGAGGGCAACAATGTGGTGTCGGCGCCGGTGCCGGCGGATTGGTGGAAGCTCTATCAAGACCCACGTTTGGATAAGCTGGTGGAGCAGGCCATGGCCTCCAACACCGACTTGCGGGTGGCCGCGGCCAACTTGCAGCGCTCGCGCTATCAGGTGCAGCAAGCCGAGTCTGCCGGGGGGTGGAGTGCTGGCGCCAAGGCGGAAGCCCAGCGCCTGCAAGAGTCCGGTGAGGCCTACTTACTGACGGAAAAAGTCCCGGTGGCGAATATCGGCAGTGCCAGCATCAGCACTTCCTACCAGTTCGATTTGTTCGGCACCTTGCAGCGCGGCATCGAAAGCTCCCAGGCCACTGCCGATGCGGCCCAGGCGGCTGCCGATATCGCCCGCATCACCTTGGTGGCGGATGTGGTGCGCTCCTACACCCAAGTGTGCGCGGCCAACGAAGAGCTGGCGATTGCCAACGAATCACTGGACCTGCAAGCCCAGAGCACGCACCTGACCCAGCGCCTGCGGGACGCCGGGCGCGGCGATGAAACCCAGGTCACCCGTTCGCAAACCCAATACAAATCCTTGCGCGCCGAAATGCCGCGTTATGAAGCACTGCGCCAGGCCGGGTTGTTCCGCCTGTCGATGTTGCTGGCCAAGCCGCTGAATCAACTGCCGGCCGGCACCGCTCAATGCGCCGAGCTGCCGCATATCGCGCAGTTACTGCCGGTAGGCGACGGCGCCATGCTGCTCAAGCGCCGCCCTGATGTGCGCCAGGCCGAACGCCAACTGGCGGCTGCCACCGCACGCATCGGTGTGGCCACCGGCGCGCTGTACCCGGATATCAGCATCGGCGCCACCGTGGGCACCGTCGGTATCCTGGATGACCTGGGCACGCCGGCCACCAACCGTTGGGGCTTTGGCCCGCTGATCAGCTGGACGCTGCCGACCAACGGTGCACGAGCGCGCATCCACGAAGCCGAAGCCGCGACCCAGGGCGCCCTGGCGCACTTTGACGGCGTGGTGCTCAACGCCATCCGCGAAACCCAGACGGGCCTGGCGCAATACACCGCGCAACTGCAACGCCGCGACGCGTTGGCCGATGCCGGCGCGTCGGCCAAAGAGGCGGCAGAGCAGACACACCGGTTCTTCCAGGCCGGCCGTGCGTCGTTCCTGGCCGACCTGCAAGCCACTCGCACCTACACCGATGTGCGGGCGCAGTTGGCAGCGGCAAACACTCAGGTTGCCATGAGCCAGATCGATTTGTTCCTGGCCCTGGGCGGCGGCTGGGAAAGTGGACGAACGCAAGCCACACAAGCCAGCAAACCCTGAGCTGATTGCTATGCTTTGAACAGCAGGCTGCCGTGACGGCCTGCTGGTCACTGCTCGCGTTTGCTCATGGGGATTACAATAATGAAAAACCCTTATGCTCCCGCTTTCTGGTGCGTGTTCTTCGCACTGGTGTTGCTATCGGCGACTTACTTCTACGGCATCATGCTGGCCCATCAAATCGACAAGGCCATGGTGTTCCTCGACAGCGCCAGCGCGCTGATTGCGGTGCTGTCCATCGGCGTGGTGGCTTGGGCCACCTACCAAGGCCAGCGAATCAAGCGACGACTGCTCGAACAAGGCAAGACCCGCGTGGCGATCTGGGACACCAAAGTCGCCCTGCGCCGGGTCGAGACGGTGTTCGACCGCTACTTCTGGGGCAGCTACTGGCAGCCGGGGCGCACCTTTCAGGAAGTCATGGGTGAACTGACCGGCACGCCGCTGGAAAAAAGCCTCGAAGCCCTGAAGAAACAATGCGTGATGCTCGACCGGCAGGTCGCCGACGGACGGCATTGGCTGAATAACGCGCGGGAATTATCCGACGTGGCCACCGCGATGGCGCGGGAGCGTTACCAGCTGGATTTTTATGATCCCAAGTCGGATACGCCGGGCAATGCTGTGATTCACCGCGAGTTTGAAGTGCTGGTGTATACGTGGACGGCGCGCCTGAAGAGCTTTGATCATCAGCTCGATGAGATCGAAACCGAGTATTCCTGAGGGACCTTTCATTGTGATTGGGTGCCTATGCTAATCTTCCCCGGATTTCGGCGGGCTTGAGCCGACACCCTTCGGGGTTCAGGGAAGACAGCCCACTTCACAGGATTTGATCAGGTCACTACATGAATAAGCCAGCAGTCGTTCTCTTGGGTATCGTCGTCGCCATCGGTGCAATCAGCGCAGGCGGTGCCTGGTACACCGGCAAGCAACTGGAGCCGGTACTGCAAACTGCCATCCAGGATGCCAACAAGGAACTGCAGACCTCCATGGCCGGCGTCGACGGTACCGTGACCCTGGAACTGGTCTCCCTCGACCGCCAGCTGTTCAGCAGCACCGCCCACTATCGCCTGAAGGCCCAGGGCGCGGTGTTCGGCGAAAACCACCAGGACACCGAACTGCTGTTCGTCGACCATATCGAACACGGCCCGCTGCCGTTCTCGCGCCTGGTGTCGCTGAAGTGGCTGCCGGTGATGGCCACCAGTCACTACGAACTTGAGAAAAACCCCACCACCGAAAAATGGTTCGCCGCCAGCAAAGACGTATCACCGCTCAAAGGCGTGGCCAACATCGGCTATGACCGCTCGGTGACCGGCAACATCGAACTGCTGCCCCTGGACCTCAAGGACGACAAGTCGGCCGTGAGCTTCTCCGGCGCCAACCTGGACTTCGACTCCACTGCCGAAGGCAAGAAGGTCAAGGCCAGCGGCTACATGGACAGCCTCAAGGTCTCGGTCATCGACGCCAACAACGCCAAGCTGGACGCTGAACTGAGTGGCCTGACCATCGCCAGTAACCTGGAAAAAACCACTTTTGGTTTCTACACCGGGCAAAACACTGTCGAGCTGACCAACACTAAGGTCACCTTCGGCCCGCAGCAAGCCGTGCTGACCCTCAAGAACTTTGAGCAGAAAGACAGCAGCGAAACCAAGGACAACAACCTGGCTGGCCGTGTCGACTACAAGATCGACGAGATCGGTTACCAGGGCAAGCCTGTCGGTTCGGCGGCCATGGCGGTGAGCATGAAGAACGTCGACATCCCCTCGATGCTGGTGCTGACCAAGCTCTACCAGGAAAAAGTGCAGCCGGCTCAAGCGGCAGCCGCTGCCGGCCAGCCCGTGCCTGAGCTGCAACTGACTGAAGCCGAGCAGACCCTCGCCCAGGCCAATGTCGACCAACTGCTGTCTGCCAAGCCGCAAGTGGCGGTGGAAAACCTGTCGCTGAAAACCACCAATGGCGAGAGCCGCTTCAACCTGGTGGTAGACCTGGCCAAGCCGTCGAGCATGGACCTGCCGTCGGTTGAGCTGGGCAAGCAGATCGTTGCGCTGCTGGACGCCAACCTGACGCTGTCCAAGCCGATGATCCAGGACGTCGCCGGCCTGCAGGCGCAGATCGGTGGTGTGACCGACCCGAAAGCCATCGAGCAGCAAGCCCAGATGGCCAGCGAGATGATCAGCGGCATGGCCGTGGGCACTCAACTGGCGACTTTGGTGGGCACCGATATCGTGTCCAAGCTGCACTACGCCAACAATGAAGTGACCTTCAACGGGCAGAAAATGACCGTCGAGCAATTCATTGGCTTCGTGCTGGGCAAGATCGGCGCGGTCAGCGGCGCTCAATAAGACTCGGCTCAAAGTGATGTAGGCCAATTCTGAACAATTGTTCTGAATTGGCCTTTTTTGTACCCCTCTCAAGGATATTGCGCCCCAGGAAAGCTTGGCCGGGTCATTAGATACCGGTCGCCTGGTGTGCCCTCCAGGTGAATTTATCGCTACAGCTTTCCGTGGAAGGAAGCTGACGATATGTCGCGTAATGTTCATCCGTTTATCCGCCTGGCCCTGTGCAGCCAGCTGCTGTGGCCCGTCGTGGCGTCGGCCGATGCTGCCTATGATTCGCTGATCAACCAGGCCCGCAGCGGCAACTACGGCCCGGCCCTTAATCTGTTGCGTCAATTGCCCGCCGAGCGCCAGACGCCGGGGCAGGTCAGCGATCACCTGTTGATTGCCAGCTGGGCGCGCCAGGACGCCGAGGTACTGACGGTCTACGAGGCCCAGGGCCGCAGTCGCGTCCTCACCACCCAGGCGCTGGCCACCGTCGCCCGCACTTATCGCAACCAACAGCGTTGGGAACCGGCGATTGCCGTGTATCGCCAGGCGTTGCTGCGCGTGCCGAATAACCCGGACCTGCAACTGGGCCTGGCCCTGACCCAGGCAGACGCCGGGCAAACTGCCGAAGCTGTGCAGCGCACTCGCGCCCTGGTGGCTGCCAAACCCGACGATGTTGACCGCCGCATGGCCCTGGGTTACGCCTTGACCCGTGCCGGTTCCACCTATGACGCGCTGTTCGAATTCGACCAGGCCTTTATCCGTGCCGGCAACACACCTGAAGTCGCCCGCGAATACATCGTCGCCCTGCAACGCGCGCGTCTGCCGGAGCCGGCCTTGCGCCTCGCTGCCCGGCGCCCAGGCCTGTTGGACCCGGTCACCCAACGCCGCCTCGAAGGGGACCTGGCTGCCGAGCGTGTGCGCATGGCTGAGTTCGCGACTCGCGGTGAAAAAGAGCGCTACGTCATCGCCGACCGTGCCCTCAAGGATTACGACCAACTACTCACCACCTGGACACCGGATGCCAGCGCCCATGACGACGTGGTGCGCTGGCGCATCGACCGCCTGGGCGCGCTGAAAGCCCGGGCGCGCACCGCCGAGGTGATCCGCGATTACGAAGTGCTCAAGAGTGAAGGCGTGCAACTGCCGACCTACGCGCTGCGCTGGGTCGCCGCGGCCTACCTCGACCAGCGCCTGCCGGAAAACGCAGCGCCGCTGTATCGCCAGGCACTTGCAGCAAGCGACGCCGATGCTGGCGATCACGTCGAAGACAGCACCGCGCTGTTCTACGCCTTGCTCGAAAACGATCAAGTGGTGGAAGCCCGCGAAGTCGCGGACAACCTGGCGAGCACCCAGAAACCCCGGGTCGAGCTCAAGGGCTTGCCCATTGGCAACCCCAACGATGCCTGGATGGACGCCCAACAATTGGCCGCCCAGGCCGGCACCTATGGCGCCGACCTGCCCGCCAGCGAAACAGGCCTGGAAGCCCTGGTGCAACAGGCGCCCGGCAATATCGGCCTGCGCCTGGCCCAGGCCGATATGTACCGTGCCCGCGACTGGCCACGGCGCGCCGAAAACACCCTCAAGGAAACCGAAGCCCAGGCCCCGCGCGACATCGGCCTGGAAGTCTCCCAAGGCCACACCGCGCTGGATTTACAGGAGTGGCGCCAGCTCGACGCACTCACCGACGACGTGGTCGACCGCGCCCCGGACAACCGCCAGGTGCAGCGCCTCAGCCGCCTGCGGGATGTGCACGACACGGCCGAATTGCGCGTAGAGGCCTACACCGGCAAAAGCAACGGCGGCGGCGATAACGGCGCGGGCGCGGTCTCGGGCAGCCGCGATTTCGGCATCGAAACCTTGCTCTACAGCCCGCCCATCGACGAAGACTGGCGCGTGTTCGGCGGGGCCGGCTATGCCACCGCCGATTTCGAAGAAGGCACCGGCCAACACCGCTGGCAGCGCCTCGGTGTAGAGCGGCGCACCCGCGATATGACCCTGGAAGCCGAGGTGTCCAATCACTCCTACGGCTTTGGCGATAAGCAGGGCGCACGCATCGCGATTGCCCGCGACATCAATGACCAATGGCAGTACGGCGCCAGCCTCGACTACCTGTCCGCCAGCACCCCGTTGCGGGCACTGAATGCCGACATTACTGCCAACGGCGGCAGCGGTTTTATCCGCTGGCGCGCCAACGAAAGCCGCGAATGGAAACTGGCCCTGAGCCCGTCCCACTTCAGCGACGGCAACAGCCGCCTCGAAGCGCTGCTCACTGGTCGCCAGGGCGTGTACAGCTCGCCAGGTGTGCAAGTCGACCTGGGCCTGGAAGTCGGCACCAGCCGCAACACCAAGCAAGACACGCCGTACTTCAACCCGCGCTCGGACGTAAGCGTGCTGCCCACGGCCACCGTCAACCACGTGCTCTACCACCGCTACGAAACCCAGTGGAGCCAGCAGTTCCAGGTGGGGGCGGGCACCTACAGCCAGCGCGACTACGGCACTGGCGGCGTTGCATTGGTGGGCTACGGCCAGCGGTTTCGCTGGAACGACGTGCTCGAAACCGGCGCCAACCTCAGCTGGATCAGCCGACCTTATGACGGTGAGCGCGAAAGCGACCTGCGCCTGATCGTCGACCTCACCTACCGCTTCTAGAAGAGTCCGATCATGCCTGTCTTGTCCCGTTGCCTGTTGGCCCTGGGGTTAATGCTGAGTAGCGCTTGCGCCCAGCAACCCGCGCCTTTCACTCCACCCGCCGAGCGGCTCAAGCCTGCCAATGAAGCCGCGTGGCCGAAGAACCATTTTCTCGGGATTGCCTACCACGACATCGAGGACCGCGACCCCGACCAGGCTGTGGTGGCGGTGCGCACCGAGCGCTTGATCGAGCAGTTGGCGTGGCTGCGGGAGAACGGCTACCAGCCGGTCACCGTTGACCAGATTTTGGCCGCCCGCAACGGCGGCCCGGAGCTGCCGGCGAAGGCGATCATGCTCAGTTTCGATGACGGCTACGCGAGCTTCTACACCCGTGTGATGCCGATCCTGCGCAGCTACAACTGGCATGCGCTGCTGGCGCCGGTGGGTTCGTGGGTGGATACGCCGCTGAACCAGCCAGTGGATTTCGCCGGCACGCCACGGCCGCGTTCGGACTTCCTGACCTGGCAGCAGGTGCGCGAAATCGCCCAATCCGGCCTGGTAGAAATCGCCGCGCACACCGACGCCAATCACAAAGGCGTGCTGGCCAACCCACAGGGCAACCTGCAACCGGCGGCCACCACCCGACGCTTTGACCCGGCCACCAATCGCTACGAAACCGAAGCGCAGTTCCAGGCGCGGATGCGCACCGACGTGACGGCTATCTCCAACAAGATCCGCGCCGTCACTGGCAAGGCGCCGCGTGTGTGGGTGTGGCCTTATGGCGCGGCCGACGGTACCTCATTGGCGGTGGTGGGCGAGCAGGGCTACCAGATGGCCCTGACCCTGGAAGACGGTCTCGACAGCCTCGGCAACCTGATGAGCAGCCCGCGTTTCCTGGTGGCCTCCGACCCGGACGGCGAACACTACGCCAACGCCATCGTCGCGACCCAGACAGAAGCGCCACTGCGGGTGCTGCATGTGGACCTGGACAACGTCTACGACCCGGACCCGGAACAGCAGGTGCGCAACCTCGACAAGCTGATCCAGCGCGTGGTCGACATGGGCGCCAGCACCGTGTTCCTGCAGGCTTTCGCCGACCCCAAGGGCGATGGCCTGGTGCGTTCGCTGTACTTCCCCAACCGCCATTTGCCGGTGCGCGCCGACCTGTTCAACCGCGTCACCTGGCAACTGCGCACCCGGGCCCACGTGAACGTATTTGCCTGGATGCCGGTGCTCAGTTTCGCCCTCGATTCGAAGCTGCCCCGCGTTACCCGTTGGGACCCGCAAACCGGCAAGGTCGCCATCGACCCGGACCAGTACCAGCGCCTGTCGCCGTTTGACCCAAAAGTGCGGCAGATCATCGGTGAGATCTACGAAGACCTGGCCCGCACCAGTGCCATCGACGGCGTGCTGTTCCACGACGACGCGGTGCTGTCGGACTTTGAAGATGCCAGCCCGTTGGCGCTCAAGGCCTACGCCGCCAACGGCCTGCCGGACACCCTCGAAGCCCTGCGCGCCGACCCGGCAGTGATGCAACGCTGGACCCGTTTCAAGAGCCGCTACCTCATCGACTTCACCCACGAACTGGCGGCCAAGGTCCGCACGCTGCGCGGCCCGCAAGTACAGACCGCACGCAATATCTTCGCCGAGCCGATGCTCAATCCGGGCAGTGAAGCCTGGTTCGCGCAGAACCTCGACGACTTCCTCACCAGCTACGACTGGACCGCGCCGATGGCCATGCCGCTGATGGAAGGCCAGGACCTCAAAGGCTCCAATGCCTGGCTGGAAAAACTCGTGGCCACCGTCAAGGCACGTCCCGGCGCACTGCAACGCACCGTCTTCGAGCTACAAGCCAAGGACTGGCGCACCCAGGCCGCCCCGGACCTTTCCGGCGCGCAAATGGCCGAGTGGATGGGCGTGCTCAAGCGCCAGGGCGTGACCAGTTTTGGCTACTACCCCGACAACTTCCTGGAGAATTCGCCGGACCTGAAAACCGTGCGTCCGGCCCTTTCCAACCAGTGGAATCCTTGACTCATGTTCGACAGAATCCTCGCGCTTATCGTTTTGTCGTTGGTATTGGGTGTGCCCCTTGGCCTGATCTTTCTGGTCACCGGGCAGTTCCTGATGGACTTCGTATTCTTCTATCCGTTGTTCATGTCCGGCTTGTGGATCGCCGGCGGCCTGTACTTCTGGCTGCACTGGGAACGCCACTGGCCATGGGCGGACGACACGCCGGCGCCGGTATTGGCCGGCGAACCGCTGATCTCGATCCTGATCCCTTGCTACAACGAAGGTGACAACGCCGCCGAGACCATCGGCGCCGCGTTGGCCCAGCAATACCGCAACATTGAAGTGATCGCGATCAACGACGGCTCCAGCGACAACACCGCCGCCGTGCTTGATGCGCTGGCGCTGAAAGAGCCGCGCCTGCGGGTGCTGCACCTGGCGCAAAACCAAGGCAAGGCGGTGGCCTTGCGCATGGGCGCGGTAGCAGCGCGCAGCGAATACCTGGTGTGCATCGACGGCGATGCGTTGCTCTCGCCGAACACTGCGGCGTACCTGGTGGCGCCCATGCTCGACAACCCGCGTCTCGGTGCCGTCACCGGCAACCCGCGCATTCGCACGCGCTCCACCTTGATCGGCCGGGTGCAGGTGGGCGAGTTCTCTTCGATCATCGGTTTGATCAAGCGCACCCAGCGGGTCTTCGGGCGGATCTTCACCGTTTCCGGCGTGGTGGTAGCGTTTCGGCGGGCGGCCCTGGACCGGGTCGACTACTGGAGCACCGACATGATCACCGAAGACATTGACGTGAGCTGGAAGCTGCAACTGGACCACTGGAGCATCTTCTACGAGCCCCGCGCGCTGTGCTGGATCCTGATGCCGGAAACCCTCGGCGGCCTGTGGAAGCAACGCCTGCGCTGGGCCCAGGGCGGCGCCGAAGTGCTGTTCAAGAACATCCGGGGCATCTGGCAATGGCGCCATCGCTACCTGTGGCCGCTGCTGTTCGAGTACTGCCTGTCCACCGGCTGGGCCTTCACCTTTTTGCTCTCGGTGATTTTCTGGGCCGTGGGCAAAGTCGTGACGCTGCCTGCCGCCATCGCCGTCGACTCGCTGATGCCGCCGGCCTTCACCGGCCTGCTGCTGGCGGTGGTGTGCCTGGTGCAGTTCGCGGTGAGCATCATGATCGACCGGCGCTATGAAAAGGGCCTGTGGAAAACCCTGTTCTGGACTGTCTGGTACCCGCTGGTGTTCTGGCTGGTGAGCCTGTTCACCACCCTGGTCAGCTTCCCCAAAGTGCTGTTCCGCCAACACCAGAAACGCGCGCGCTGGGTCAGCCCGGATCGCGGTATCAAAGCCCCCATCAAGGAACTGCAACCATGAACCTGATCCGTACCCAACAGCGCCCGGTGATGTGGGCCATCGACGTATTCCTGACCCTGCTGGCCTGGGCCGGGCTGATTATCTTGCTGATGCGCGGGCTGGTGCCGATGCTCGACAGCCACGGCGGCCCGCGGATCGATGCGCCGATTTTTGCGGCACTGGATACCTTGCAGATCTACCTGTGGATTGCCGTGTTCAACGCAGTGGTGCTGATCAGTTGGGCACGCTACCAGCAGCGACGTGGCAAGCACTTTGCCCAGCGGCGCTCGGCGGCCAAGGCCTTGAGCGACCAGCGCTTGAGCGACAGTTTCAGCCTGGGGGAAGGCGACCTGGAACAACTGCGTCGCCCGGGTGTGCTGGTGATTCATAACGACCAGGAGGGCGGTGTGCAGGAAGTGACGGCGCACGTGTCGCGGCATGTGGAGCGGCCGGGGCTGAAACGGGTGCCGGGGCAGGAGCGGGCCAAGGAAGTCGGTTAGCCTGGATGCCGAAATATGGGATCCAATTCACAAAACAACCGCGAACTTTTCTCATCTTTTGGCTACTAACCAGTCTTGATACCGGATTGATGGCCAAGTAGTAGCAGCTGTAAGCGCCACGGTTGAAGGTGTATCAAAACTGTTACCGCTTGTCGGAATAAAAATTCCAATTGCAAGCGATTAAGCGTTGCATGATTTATTTATTGTTAATAATCAGCAACTTATAGGCCTGCTAATCATAGTTTCCAACTAAGCCAGAATCTTGGCCCACCGGAAGTTCGATGTTAGTTTGCCGGCCCCCGCTTTTTCGACGGATCGAACATGTCTTTATTACTGCCACGGACTCGGCTGCTGCTGGGCGTTTGCCTGCTGACTTGCTTCGCACTCAATAGTGCGGTGGCGGCGCCTACGCCTGGCGATCAGGACCTGATCCGCGACCGGCAAAACCGTCTGCTGGAAGAACAGCGCCGGCGCCTTGAAGAACTCAAGGACCTGCCCGGTAAAGAAGCCAAACCCCAGGCGCCTGCGACCCCGGCCGACACCCGTTGCTTCCCGATCAAAGACATCGAGCTCAAGGGCGCCGACAGCCTGCCCGCGACGGATCGCGAGCGCCTGCTCAAGCCTTATATCGGCCAGTGCCTGGGCGTCTCCCAGCTCAATCAAGTGCTCAAGGCGATCACTGACTACTACATCGACAAAGGCATGGTCACCAGCCGTGCCTACCTGCCGCAGCAGGACCTTTCCACGGGCCACCTCCAGGTGTTGGTGGTGGAAGGCAAACTCGAAGGCCTGAAGGGTGCCGACGGCAGCAACCTGTCCCAACGCGAGCTGGCCATGGCGTTTCCCGGCAAGGTCGGCGAGCAGCTCAACCTGCGGGAAATCGAGCAGTTGGTGGACCAGTTGAACCGCTTGCCGTCCAAGCAGGCGCAAATGGAACTGACCCCCGGCAGCCAGGTGGGCGGCAGTGAAGTACAGGTCAAGAACGTCCCGCAAAAGCCCTGGCGCGCGAGCCTGTCGCGCAATAACGACGGGCAGAAAAGCACCGGCGAACAGCAATGGGGCGCGGGTCTTGAGTGGGACAGCCCCCTGGGCCTGGCCGACCAGTTGGTGTTGCGTGGCGGCCACGATGCCGTCAGCGACCACCAGAAAACCTCGAAAAACACCATGCTCTACTACAACGTGCCGTGGGGCTGGTGGAACTTCAGCTACACCTACAGCGAGAGTGATTACCGCACCTATGGCGTGACCAACGCCTTTAAATTCAAGCAGAACGGCGACAACGAGAACCACCAATTGCGCGCCGAGCGGGTGATCCATCGTGACGACGTGAGCAAGACCTCGGTGAACGTCGGCCTGTCGCACCTGCGCACCAACAACTACATCCTCGACATCCGCACCGAGCCCAGCAGTAACCGCCTCAGCGAACTGCAACTGGGCATCAATCACGGCCGACGCATCGGCAATGCTTTCGTCAACCTCGACCTGGGCATGCAGAACGGTATCGGCGCCTTCGACGCCCAAGCCGAAAACGAGCGCGATCAGTACGGCAATCGCCTGCCCAACGCGCGCTACCGCAAGTACACCGCCACTGTCAGCTACTTGCAGCCGTTCACGCTGTGGGGCGAGTCGTTCAGTTTTTCCAGCCTGGCCACCGGCCAACGCAGTGAAGACATCCTGTTCAGCCCGCAGCGCATGAGCCTCGGCGGTTCGGCCTCGGTGCGCGGTTTTAAAGACCAGCAGCTCACCGGCGACAGCGGCGGCTACTGGCGCAACGACGTGCGCTGGGCGCGCCCGGTGACCTGGGACTGGATGCGCCCGGCCTTCGCCGAATACGGTGCCAGCGTCGGCTATGACCAGGGCGTTATCCGCAACGACCGCTACAACGACAACCTGCACGGCCGGGTTTCGAGCAACTCCCTGGAGCTGTTCGCCCGTGGCAAATACGTCAGCACCAGCGTGACCTTTGCCCATTCCCTGGAACGCCCGGCAGTGATGAGCGAGCGCGAAGCGCCGATCTACTTCCGCATGGATTTCTTCCTGTAATTCAACGCCCCGTTACATCGAGAATATGACAATGGATGTTCGCCACTTTGCCTTCCTGGCCCGCCAGCCTTCTGCTGCGCTGAAACCGCGAGACTCGTTCTTCGGCCTGCCCAAGCGTGGCCTGGTGCTGATCCTGGCCAACGCGCTGTTCTGGCAGCCGCTGCTGGCCCAGGCCGAAGGCATTGTGGTCAGCGCGCCGGGCACCACCGTCGGCCAGGCCGGCAATGGCGTACCGGTGGTGAACATCGCCACCCCCAATGGCAGTGGCTTGTCCCATAACCAATTCAAGGACTACAACGTCGGCCCCAACGGCGTGATCCTCAACAACGCCAACGGCCCCATGACGAATACCCAGCTGGGTGGTTACATCGTCGGCAACCCCAACCTCAAGGGCGGCGCGGCCAGCGTCATCCTCAACGAAGTCAACGGCGGCAGCCCCAGCCAATTGCGCGGCTACACCGAAGTGGCGGGCCAGTCGGCCAAGGTCATCGTTGCCAACCCGTATGGCGTTACGTGCAGCGGTTGCGGCTTTATCAACACCCCCAACGTAACCCTCACCACCGGCAAACCGGTGCTCGACGCGAGTGGCCAGTTGCAGCGCTATCAGGTTGACGGCGGCGCCGTGACCATCGACGGCCAGGGCCTGAATGCAAGCAACGTCGACCGCTTCGAAATCATCACCCGCTCGGCCAAGATCAATGCGCAGATCAACGCACGGGAATTGACCGTGATCGCCGGGCGTAACGACGTCGATGCCAAAAGTTTGAAAGCCACCGCGCGCGCCGATGACGGCAGCGCCAAGCCCGAACTGGCCATCGACTCCTCGGCGCTGGGCGGCATGTATGCCGGCGCGATCAAACTGGTGGGCACCGAGGCCGGCGTGGGCGTGAAGCTCGACGGCACACTGGCTGCCAGCGGCGGCGATATCCAGCTCGATGCCAATGGGCACCTGAGCATGGCGCAGACAGCGGCCACCGGTAACCTCAAGGTCACCGCACAAAGCGTCAACCTGACCGACAAGGTTTACGCCACCGGCAATGTGCAGGTGAGCAGCGCCGAAGAATTGGTCAACCAGAAGAGCCTGGCCGCCGGCCAACGCATCGAACTCAACGCGATCAAGGTCACCAACCCAGGCACCATCGAAGCGGGCGTACAGGTAGACAACAGCCGCAATGCCACCGGCGACCTGGTGGTGAACGCGCAGACCGTGAACACCAGCGGTAACCTGCTGGCCAGCCGCGCGTTGGCGATCACCGCCGCGCAGGCGCTGACCAACCAGGGCAGCATCATCCAGGCCAAGACCGTCAGCGTCAGCACCGCCAAGCTGACCAACCAGGGCGCCACCGCGCGCCTGTTCGGCGAGCAGAGCCTGGCGATCAGCGCGCCGGCGATCGTCAACCTGGGCGGGTTGATTCGCTTCGGTGCCGAGCAGGCGGCGACGCTGCAAACCGATTCGCTGGATAACCGTCAGGGCCGTATCCAGGTGGCGGGCGGCAGCTTGACCCTCAACAGCGGCGCGCTGAATAACAACGGCGGGCAGATTGTCGCCGACGCCGTGACGGTGAACGCCGCCAGCCTCGACAACAGTGGCAAGGGCTTGATCAGTGCCGAAAAAGGCGCGCTCAACCTCACCGTCACCAACGCTTTCAACAACAGCCAGGGTCATGCCCAGGCTGGCACTGACGTGAACCTCACCGCCGGCGACCTCGCCAACCAGGACGGCAAGCTGGTGGGTGGGCAACTCACCGCGACCCTCGGCAGCCTCAGCAACAACGACGCTGGCGTGTTCAGCGCGGATGCCGGCAAGCTGACCTTGACCGTCGCCCAACACTTGAACAACGCCAAAGGCCATCTGCAGGCCGCCCAAGGCGACATCGAACTGCACGCCGCGAGCCTGGATAACCAGGGTGGCGCGATCATCGGCAAGCAGTTGCTGCTGGAGGCTCGGAACGGGCAGATCGACAACCGCGCCGGGCGTATCGTCGGTGACCAACTGGACGTGCGCGCCGGCAGCCTCGACAACCGCAATGCCGGGTTGTTGGCCGGCGGTGCGCCGGGTGTGAGCGTGGTGCTGGGTGATCAATTGCTCAATACCCAGGGCCGTATTCAAAGTGAGGGTGACTTGCTGCTGACCGGCAAGCGCCTGGGCAACAGCGCCGGGATCCTGCTGGGCAAGGCCCTGACTGTCAGCGCGCAAGACCTCGACAACAGCAGCAAGGGCGCGCTGGTCAGCAATGACGGCGACATCACCCTAAACATCAGCAACCTGCTGACCAACACCCACGGCGTGATCGATGCCGCCGAGCGCAGTGTGCTGGTCAAGGCCCTGACCACTCTCAACAACCAGGGTGGCACCTTGCGGGGCAAGCGCCTGGATATCGCGGCGCAAACCCTCAACAACGACCAGGGCCAACTCCTGGCCGGCAACCAGGGCGTGAGCTACCGTGGCCAGGACCTGAGCAACCGTCAGGGCATGATCCTCAGCGGTGGTGCGGCGGCAGACCTGACGCTGGGCACCTTGAACAACCAGGGCGGCACCGTGCAGGGCGACAGCCTGACGCTCACCGCCGACAGCGTCGACAACAGCCACGACGGCACCAAGGCCGGCTCGATGACTGCCTTGAAGAGTGACCTGCAACTGACGGTCGAAGCCTTGACCAACCGTGGCGGCAAACTGTTCGGCAAGGAGCACGTCACCGTCTCCGGCGCCACACTGGACAACAGCGCCAACGGCCAGATCAGCGGCAACCAGCTCACCCTGACCTCGCGTGCCCAACTGACCAACCAGGGCGGCCTGATTGAGTCCAACCAGGGCCTGACCTTCAATGGCGCCAACCTCGACAACAGCGCGGGCGGCCAATTGCGGGCGATGGAAGGCGCCAGCAGCACGCTGACGGTCACCGACCAACTGAATAACCAGAACGGCATTCTTGAATTCGCCAGCCAGGCCTTCAGCCTCAATGCCGGGCATTTGAATAACCAGGCCGGGCAACTGCAGCACGCCGGCGCCGGCGTGTTCAGCCTCAATACCAGCAGCCTCAGCGGCAGCCAGGGCAGCATCAATGGCCTGGGCACCGCCGACTGGTCGTTTGGCCGGGTCGATGGCCTCGGCCGCGTGCAACTCAATGAAGCCTTGCACTACACCAGCACCCAGGGCCTGAGCCTCAAGGCCGGCGACCGCCTGGCCAGCGCCAAGGGCCTGACCCTGGATGTCGCCAGCCTGGATAACGCGGGCGAGTTGCTCAGCGACGGTGACCTGAGCGTCACCCTGACCGGCGACATGACCAACAGCGGCCGCCTTTCGGCCCAGCAAAAACTGAGCGTGGTCGCCAACAACCTCAGCCAGAACGGCGGGCGCCTGGCCGGCGGCACCACCACCCGGATCACCCTGGGCGGTACGCTGGATAACCTTGGTTACCTCACCGCACGCCAGCAACTCGACATTGCCGCCGCACACATCAACAACCGCGGCACCCTCGGTTCACAAGGCAGCGTCAACCTCAGCGCCAGCAATGGCATCAGCAATGGCGCGGACACGCTGCTGTTCAGCGGCGGTGATCTGACCCTGCGCGGGAACAGCTTCAGCAACCTGTACGGCGACGTCTACAGCAAGGGCAACCTGAGTTTCGCGGCGCTCGATGGCGGCATGGCGGCGGGCTTCAGCAACCTTTCCGGCACGGTTGAAAGCGAAGGCAATATCGGCATCAGTGCGCGGAATGTGGAGAACGCCAAGGCTGAATTCGAGTTGGGCCAGACCGTCACCACCGGCAGCCTCAATTGGCAGTGCGGCCAGCACTGCGGCGGGCACGACTCGTTCAAGCGCGGTCAAATCACCATCAACCAGACCTACCTTGAATCCGCGATCAAGGACTCGGCCTCTGCGCGCCTGGTGGCGGGTAAAGACCTGCTGATCCAGGGCGACAACGTCCAGAACCGCTACAGCCTGCTGGCGGCCAATGGCAACCTGAGCATCACCGCCAACGACCTGCTCAACCAGGGCGCCGCAACCCGCACCGGGCAGAACACCATCGTCATCGGCACCCCGGAGCGCATCGACACCGGTGAGTGGGACCAGATGGAATACCTCGACGTACCCGCCTTCAACGCAGCGGTGGCGGCGGGTAATTTCGATAAGGCGCGCTTTGAGGTGCTCAAAGCCCGGTCCAGCGACTGGCGCTTCTCCGAACAAAGCAACGTCACTACCTGGACCGACAACGGCGGCCCGGGCTACACCGCGACGATACAGGCTGGTGGCGCGGTCAACCTCAACGTTGCGCGTAGCCTGCAAAATGGCACGTTGCACACAAATACCCTGGAGCAACTGACCGGCACCCTCGGTGACGACCAGACCGGCGTCCCCGTCGGCGGCATCAATATCAACCTGAGCAAGCACGTCAACGACGCCACGGCCCAGGCGCCGAGCAGCGTATTGCCGGTGACCAGCATCGCGCCGGACGGCCGCTACGTACCCGTGGACTACACCGGCGAGTCCTTCACCCCGGTCGACCCCACCACCGCGCCCGGCTTCCAGTTGCCCAAGGGCGACTACGGCCTGTTCATCAAAAACGCCGACCCCACCAGCCACTACCTGATCGAGACCAACCCGAACCTCACCACCGTGGCGGGCTTCTTCAGCTCCGACTACATGCTCGGCAAGCTCGGCTACAGCCCCGACAACGCCTGGCGTCGCCTGGGTGACGGGCAATACGAGTCACGGCTGATCCGCGATGCCGTGCTGGCGCAAACCGGGCAACGCTTCCTCGCCGGTGGACTGACCAGCGACTACGACCAGTTCCGCTACCTGATGGACAACGCCCTGGCCAGCAAGGACGCCTTGCGCCTGAGCGTCGGCGTGTCCCTGACTGACCAGCAAGTCGGCGCCCTGACCCACGACATCGTGTGGATGGAAAACCGCGTGGTCGACGGCCAGACCGTGCTCGTGCCGGTGCTCTACCTGGCCCAGGCCGACTCCCGCAACGTGCGCGGCAACAGCCTGATCCAGGGCCGCGACCTCAACCTGATGACCGGCGGCGACCTGATCAACGTCGGCACCCTGCGCGCCAGCAACAACCTCTCGGTGGCCAGCAGCGGCAGCCTCTACACCGGCGGCCTGATCGAGGCCGGCAACAACCTCAGCCTGCTGGCCCAGGACAGCATCCGCAATTCCATGGCTGGCGAGATACGCGGCACCCAGGTCAGCCTCACCACCCTGAAGGGCGACATCACCAACGACAACACCGCCATCCAGGTGCGCCAGGGCGCCGGCATGCGCACCCTCACCGACAGCAGCGCCGGCACCATCACCGCCCGCGAAAACCTGGCCATCGACGCTGGCCGCGACCTCACCAACCACGGCGCACTCACCGCCGGCGGCGATGCCGACCTGAAAGCCGGGCGCGACCTCAACCTGATCGCCGTCAGCGACACCAGCGAGATCCACGCCTTCAGCGACGGCGGGCACAAATCCAGCATCACCACCGACGTGAAAAACCAAGCGGCCACGGTCACGGCCGGCGGCAACCTGAGCATGGTGGCGGGGCAAGACGTCAACATCATCGGCAGCAACGCCACCGCGGGCAAGGACCTGAACATTCAGGCCGGGCGCGACCTCAACGTCGCCTCCGTCAGCGAAACGCACAACGTCGAAGGCAAGGAAAAGGACGGCAAAAAACGCATCAAGACGGCGGACGAGCAAACCACGCAGCTGGCCAGTGTGCTGACGGCGGGAGGGGACTTTAAGAGCCAGGCCGGACGCGACACCACGCTGGTGGCGAGCAAGATCAGTGCGGGGAATGAGGCTTATCTGTATAGCGGGGATAAGTTGAATTTGCTGGCGGCTGAGAACAGTACGCATACGTTGTATGACATGAAAAAGGTCAGCGGTTGGGGCAACAAAAAGACCCAGCGTGACGAAGTGACTCGCGTGACCAACGTCGGTACTGAAATCAAGACCGGTGGTGACCTCGTGCTTAAGAGTGGTGGTGATCAGACTTACCAGCTCGCCAAGCTTCAGAGTGGGAAAGACATCACCCTGGACAGTGGTGGTGCCATCACCTTTGAGGCGGTAAAGGACCTGCATCAGGAAAGCCACGAGAAGACCAATAACAATGCGTTTTGGGTGTCTTCCAAAGGCAAGGGCAATACAGATGAAACCCTGCGTCAGAGCCAGTTGATTGCCGAAGGCAACGTGGCAATCAAGGCCGTCGATGGTTTGAAAATCGACATCAACCAGGTTAACCAGCAAACCGTTAGCCAGTCCATTGATGCGATGGTCAAGGCGGATCCGCAGTTGGCGTGGATCAAGGAAGCGGAAAAGCGCGGTGATGTGGATTGGCGTCAGGTCAAGGAAATCCACGACAGCTTCAAGTACAGCAACTCGGGGTTGGGGCCGGCTTCGCAAATCATCATTGCAATTGTGATGGCAGCAGTCGTCGGGCCTATGGCCGCCGTCGCCGCAGGCGGAAGTACGGTGGGCGCCGTCGCAGGCGCGGTGGCGGCGGGTGCCTCAACGAACGCGACCGTCAGTGTTATTAATAATCGAGGCAATCTTGGCGCGGTGCTCAAGGACGTGACTTCTTCGGATGCGATGAAGGGGTACGTCATTTCTGGCGTTACGGCAGGTCTGACGGCAGAGTTTTTCGGTGATTGGACTGGAACCGAAACAAACACGGCGACTGGGAAAATTACAACGCCGGGCATCCTGAATAGCTGGAGCGGTGTTGGTCAATTCGCAGCCAACCAAACGCTGCAGAGCGGTACGTCCATGCTGTTGAGCAAGGCGCTCGGACAAGGTGGCAGTGCCAGCGATGCGCTGAAAAACGCGTTGTTTAATACCTTGGCGGCTGCCAGTTTCAATTTGTTGGGTAATTACACCAAGAATGTGTTCGCAGACGGTTCCGCACCGAAGGTTGCGATTCACGCCATGGTCGGTGGGTTGCTGGCAGAGGCCACTGGAGGAGACTTCAAGACCGGCGCCTTGGCAGCAGGGGCAAGCGAGGCATTGGTCACCCATCTGGACGGCTTGGTTAAAGGTGACGATAACTTGCTTACGATGAGTTCGCAGATTGTCGGCGTGCTGGCAGCAGCAGCACAAGGCGACGCGGACGCGGCTACGCTGGAAAAAGGTAGTTGGGTGGCGCAAAACGCAACGCAATATAACTATCTGAACCACAATCAGCTTGAGAGAGCAGCCAAGAAGATAGCGGCGTGCACGGACACTTCCTGCATTGAAGACACCACACGTAAATTCAAAGAGTTGAGTCTTCAACAAGATATTGACGCGATCGCCGGCTGTAAGGCTGATCCTTCGACGTGTGCAGCGCGGTCTAAAGAAGTCGCCAATACCATGGCGGATCTCAACCCAATCAAAGACATCGTGGAGTACGGCTCGCCGAAGGCTCGAGAAGCAGTACAAAACCTCATCAATTCGAACTTTGAATTCCAGGAGATGTTAGCGACAGCGACGACTGAGCATACGGTCGGGGCGATGGTCGATACGCTTAAAGCAAAATGGAATTTGAGCGACGCGCAGGCGCAGGAAATTACGAACGATCTCAAAATCGCGCTTGCAGTTGGGTTAGGTACAGCGGCGGGAGCCTTGGCTTACAAGCGCGCCGTTGCGGCCAGCAAGAGAGAGACCCCGCCACCTTCAAGGCCGGATCTCATGCCGCCGGAAAACGGCAAAAATGTTTGGGATCTTGAACCTCGGACGAGAGGTAGGCAGATTGAGACAACACTTACGGATACGGACTATAAGGACTGGGCCCGAACGGACAACCTCATCAATCCCAAGACCGGGCAACCCTTTAAATCCAATAACTTCCCAGTTATTGACTTCCAGCTCGACACTAATGTGGTGAGTTTGAAAACGATTGATACCCGAGGTAAAGGGTGGTCTTATGACATGAGAACCCATATGGATACCTTGCAAAGTTCAAAAATTACCGTGGATGGCGTACCGGCAACGAAAGTTTTGGACATCCGAGTTCAACCGGGCGGGATGGCTGACGCGAGCAAGCTTATAGAGTATGGAAAGCAACGTAATATTACTGTGATTATTAAAGAGTTCGGTGGCTAATCATATGGCTGAAATTGAAGTTGTTTTTAGCGAGAGGCTACATGATGGCGCTTCAGTTGTATGGGGGCGGCTGATACAACAGCTCAAAAACTTTAATGAGGATGCCGTCATTGATGGCTTTACCGGCAAGAAAATGGGGTTGGCGGATGTTTCGAATTACTTGAAGAAAAACAAGTGCCAGAGTTTTTTTATTGAGCTGGCGAACGGTTCTGTCGAGTTTTCGTATGTGGCAGATAAAGCGTTTTATCGGCTTGATATAAAACGCTTGGCGAATTCGATTGAAGTTGCACAGCTCTTGATTGAAGCTTTAATTGATGACCCCGGCTTTGTTCAGGCTCGAATTTACGATGCCGAGTATGATCGATGGCAAAATGCCGAGAGTCTTACGCTCTTTGAAGTTGAGCGCGTTGAACACGCTCATCTGCCCAAGAAAAGTAATGGGCTGCCTTTTCCGCTAACCCAAGAGATCGTAGATATATCAAAAAATCCTGGGCGTTGGGTTTTAAGAAACGGCTACATTGAGGCGGTTGGCGCTTTCATGTGGGTAAGCAAATCCTTGCTTCAGGTAGTGGGTGTCGACGAAAAAAAGTTAATGGATATCGACTGCTTTGCAGTAGAAGATTTGGGCGGCGTTTTGAAAATTGCTGCCTATAACCAGTGCTTCACTACAGCGGTAGGGGCTCAGGCAGAGAGGCAGGCCTTGCTGAGAAAAGTTTTGTTTAACGCGTGAATTAGAGCGAGAGTCGGGCGCGGGAAATAGGGTTCAGGCCACGGTTTTCTAATTAAAGTATTAATGGTGGTCTGACCCCTATTTCTCGGTCGATGATATAACAGGATTGCCGAAAAGATACTATTGGGAGCCGGGCATGAAATCTATCAAGGAGAAAAAATGATGTTGATAGGAGGATATGTCTTGGACCCTGAGCAAGGAAGACTACAGATACCTATCCTCCATCAGCCGACAGCTGAAGCGGTCGAAGCCATTGTCCGACAATATGCTTCTCGTGATGGCGTTATTAGCTTAGTAATCGATCCCGAACCTGAGTACGGTCCATATAAATTAAATCTGTACACGGATTCTGGAAACTTTTTCCTCATGTTGTCCCAATATCTCGAAGATGGTGAGCATGATGTAAAAACTATCAGTAATCAGCGTGCAGGAGCAGAAATGATAGAGATTTTAGGCGACCGATATCCTGCGAGGTCAATGACGAAAGATATAAATTTTATCTGCTCGTGCTTCAAAGAGTTTTTGCGCGTCGGTAACGTTAGTGAGTCAAAGTTAGTAATTTTGTAATCACAGAAAACTGGGGTCAGACCACGTTTAAGGCTGGCAGAGATGCTCTTTAAAAACACCAGAGTTAGTAGAATAGTGGTCTGACTCCTATTTTCCCTGTTTCCATGAGGAAAACGAGAGTGAAGAAAGTAAGCAGCATTCTTGGAAAGCACCGACACTGGCTGTCCCGTTCGCCTGTCGTGGTTGCTCAAGAGCTTGAGTTTCTGGACGAGGACTTGGCCAGTGATTCTTTGCTGGGGTTTGACAACGTTTCGGACTCACTGGGAATGCTTGCGGTTCATTATGGCATTCAGGGGGAAGTTGCCATTTTCGACGGCGATGAAACCGGCTGGGAGAACGTCGCCCGTTCGATGATGTATCGCTACTGGGCACTGATGTTAAAAGCCAGGTCCTTCTCCAACACGCGTTTTCTTCAAGGCATCAAGACGGTGCCTGACCTGAGCAATCATCTGAGCCATGCCGCGTGTCTGCTCGCGGCCTTCATGGCGGCAGACCGGCGTGACCTGGCGTCATCGACGGCCGATGTGTTGGCCGGGATGCTGTCTGTGCCGGGCGCCGTTGATGCGCGTTTTATGAAAGCACGCCACTTTGAGCCTTTCATGTTGTGGCTTTACTCCGTTTATTCGCAGCAAGGCGCCGTTGCACAAATCGAGTCGATGAACCTGGGCATTTATCAGTCGGTGATAGACAACTGGAATGACGAGCAACAGTTGGCAGTGGTGCTGGAGGAGCTTGGTCGGTATCACCTGGCCAATGCGCAGGACAATGGCGGCGCCTGGAAACCCGAATTCAAAAGCCCGCCGTTTGATTTGTTGTTGGTGGAGGTTGGCGCGATTTACCGGGCGCGCCAACAGCTTGGCCTGCCATCACCTACCGTGACGAACCCGCTGCTTTACGTGGGAACGGCGGCATCGAGACACTTGGTGTTCTCACCTGACGAACTGGTCGTAAGGGTTGAATCCGCTTACAGGCGTTTTTTTGGTGGAACATGAAAGCAGTCAAAGCCCCGTTTTTATCTCCGCCCTGGCCATCAAGGGGGCGGCGCTACCGCCGCCCGGCTTTTACTCAGGAGGGATCGGCAGTGAGCCGGCGACTGATGACATCCAGCAAATCACACCCATCGCGCAGCGGAATGGCCAGCAATTGGGCGAAGTCTTGAAGCACCACGGCATCGCTGCTGAGCGGGTCGCGGAAGGCCAGGTTTTCCAGCAGTTGGGTGACGGCGCGAATCCTGTACACAGCGGCGTCGTGGAGGACATCGAGGGGCGCATGGGTATCGATAAGCAGGGCGGGGACGGTGCAGTCGTGGCCCGTTAGGGGCATATATTGGTTCATCTTTGACTCTCTACTTAAGTGATTGAGGCAATCACTCAAACGTCGCCAAACGAATGGGTGACAGCTGTACGCAGGTTGGCGAACCGGCAGTAGAGAAAACCGGCAGACCCTAAGGTCTCCCGCGCACAGCCGTCATAGAACGACTTTGCAGGCGAGCAAGTGGCTGCAAAAAGCCACCAGCTTACGCATTCTCTACCGTCAGGTCGCCAAACCTGAATCGCCATGTGGGCGACGGCCCGGACTATAAGCCCGCACCCAAACCCACGCAAGGCAGCAAAGTACTGGCCCACTCCCAATGCCTCATGTCTTCACCCCCATCGCCGACACCCTGGCGATGATTAAACGCATCCACCCACCACCAACATTAAAGGACTGATGTGAAAAACCTTCTCCTGATTCTCCTCTCCACCCTCATCCTCGGCGGCTGCGTCAGCCAGCCCCTCACGCCCGAGCATCGTGCGCAGGTCAAGACGGTCAAAGTGCTGCCCGTAAAATGGGAAAAGAACATGGTCTACATGGGGCGTGAACAAGCCTGGGGTGCAGCCCTGGGTGCCGGGCTCGGCGCGGGCGTCGGCATGGCCAGCGGCGCGTCCAAGCTGGGCACGGCGGCCTTGAGCGGCGCGGGGTTTGCCGCCGGCATGAAGGCGGGGCAACTGGCCGAGATGTCGACGCCGGCGGCGATCCTCACGGTGATGGACGCCGAAAATATCGACTTGGGCGTGTTGCTCAAGCAGGCCTTTATCGATGCCTTGGGTAAGACGTCATCGCTCAAGGTGGTGGGTGACGACGAGCCGGCCGATGCGCAGATTCAACTGACGGTGGGCGAGTGGGGTTTTCGCCTGACCCAGGGTTTCAGCAGCGTGGTCTACCCAACGCTAACCGTGGTGGCGCGCATGGACCGTGGTGACGAGATGCTCTGGCGCACGGTGGAGACGGTCACGCCGTTCAATGGCCAGAATGTCTACGGCTACACACCGCTCACTTATCGCACTGATCCTGAGGCATTGCGCCGCGCGTTGACGGGTATCACGCAGATCTCCGGGAGTTATCTGGTGAAGGAGCTCAAGTAGACCAGCGAGAGGTTGCCGCGTGGCTTGCGGTGGCTGATCTCAACGCGGTGGTTATTGATAGAACCCGCCGAGCACCTTGAACATTTTGTATATCCCAGTGTCTTTACCTCGCCCACCCGCAACCGGTCGGGCTGCATGGACTGCAGCGTTTTCAAATGACATTAAGGATTAATGTGAACCTTGCCCCCCAAACCTCTTTTCTGTCACCGCCCGCTGCGGTGCACAGGCGCGCGCCTGCGTTTCAGGAAGGCGCCGCGGGGCAATGCATTCGGATCAATTGATCCTTCTCAGTACACCTACTGCCGCCGGGCCTATTGGCGGCTTTTAATGTAGTTCATGGAGTTTGAAATGAAGCGTAAGCAGTTCCAGAAAAGCCTGTTGGCACTCATGGTCGGCGCAATCAGTGCGCAAGCGCTGGCGGTGGAATTCGACCTGGGGCAGGGCAAGAACATTTGGGTCGGCGAGACCTTCAATGAGTCATTGATTATCAACGGGACGTTCTCCGAAGTAGTGGTGCCGACCACCACCAACCCTGCCGGACTGGGTGTGGCCAACACCACTATCCAGGGTTCGTTGATCAACCGTGCCGACATCACTCTGGATTCCCAGGGCGCCGCCATCCGTGCGATTGCCCTGGACCCGCTGTTCTGGTCGGGCCCGCAAAACCTGAGCCCGGGAACTGTCACCGGGGACGTGGTCCAGGCGGGCAACATTCTTATGAAGAATGGGGGTTACGAGGGGCTTGAGATCGGCGCGACGACCATCGGTGGAAGTGTCATCAACTCCGGCACCATCCGTTCCACGCTGCCCCTGACGCCGCCGGCTTCACCTTCCTACGTGGATGGCGGCGAAGGCATTTACCTGCATGGCACCACCGTCGCCGGCGACGTCTCCAACACCGGCGTAATCGACTTGAACGGTGATTACTCCATCGGCCTGATCCTCGACCGTCAGAACAATCTGGGCACCACCGTCGGTGGCAAAATCCTCAACGCCGGCACGCTCAAAGCGACGGGCGAGGGCGCCTGGGGCATCGAGGTGGAAACCGACACCAACCCTCTGCGCATTGAAAACAGCGGCCTGCTTTCCGCCAACGGCAATGACGCCAAGACGGTGATGTTTCTAAACGGTAAGGTCGACTACATCCTCAACACCGGCACCCTTGAGGCCACGGGCACCAACGCCAATGCCTTCGAGTTTGCCGGGGCAACCTTTGCCCAGAACAGCGCGACCGGCGCGCGCGGCATCGTTAACCGCGGCACGATCAGCGCCGATGGCACAGCCATTCACGTGGACGCTGCCGATCAGGCTTCGGCGTTTGAGATCAACCAGCAAGCCGGCGAGATCCGCAGCAACTCCGGCACCGCCATCGACGCCGCCAACCTCGCCACGCTGAACTGGACCGGCGGCAAAATCACCGGCGACCTGCTCAACTTGAGCGCGGTGAATGTCGCAGGCCAAGCCGATTTCACCGGCAGCCGCATCATCGCGCCGGTCTCGATCAACTCCGGCTCGCTGAACCTTTCCGCCCCGGGCACCACGATCACCGGCGACCTTAACGTTGCCAACGGCGCGGGCATCGATATGCACCTGTCCGACAGCGTCGTGCCGACCACGCCGTACCTGAACGTGAATGGCAACGCCACGTTCGCCCAGGCCTCGAAGCTGACGGTGAGCGCGCAGCCAGGCGACTTCGCGCGCACTAACAACGGCACCCAATACACCTTGTTGCAAGCCACCAGCGTGCAGAACAACGGCCTGTCGGTCGCCAGTTCGTCGTCGTTGCTCGACGTGCTCAGTTACTCGGCCGACGCGCAAACCGTCAAGGCGGTGGTGGCGGTCAAGGACAACCAGCAAGTGCAGCAAGAGCTGGCCGGCGTGGGCGCCAGTGCCGCAGCAGCCACGGCGGTCAATACCTTCAAAAATGATGTGCTCGGCGGCCTCAACCAGAACGATCAAGTGTTCCAGGCCCTGGCCAACGCCGGTACTGCGCAGCAACTGGCGCAAGTCAGCGAACAGCTCAAGCCGGACGTCAACCGCGGCGCGCTGGACGTGGCGCTGTCGGGTCAAACCGTGATCAACGGCGCGATCTTCAACCGCCTCACCGACCAGCGCGAAAGCCATCAAACCGGCGGCGTGTGGGTGCAGGGCCTGAGCAGCAACATGGACCAGGACGGGCGTGGCGGCAACAACGGCTACTCGGCCAACAGCAGCGGCATGGCCGTGGGTGTGGACGGGCGTTTGAACGACACCACCACGTTGGGCGTGGCGTACAGCTACCTTAACTCCAACATCCATTCCGACCTCGGCAACAAGACCGATGTGGAGGGCCATGCGCTGTCGCTGTACGGCAACTGGTCGCTGCAAAACTGGTTTGTCGACGGCAGCCTCAGCTATGGCCATAACGACAACGACAGCAAACGTCATATCGCCGGCACCACAGCCAAGGGCAGTTACGACAGCAATGTGCTGTCTGCCAGTGTGATCGGCGGCTACAGCTTCAAGCCGTCGCAGGCCGTGGTGATCGAGCCGCGCGTGGCAGCGCGTTACGCCAACGTGCGCATGGACGGTTTCGACGAGAAGGGTTCTTCGGCCGCACTGAGCACCCAGTCGCAACGCTATGAAGTGGGCGAGCTGGGCGCTGGTGTGCGCTTGGCGGGCAACTTGCCAATGGGCGCCGGCAGCCTGCAGCCGGAAGCAACCTTGATGGCGTATCACGACCTGATGGGTGATCGCGTCGCACAAACCTCCAGCTATGTGCTCGGCGGTTCTGCGTTCACCGTCACCGGCGCTTCGGTGGCGCGTGACAGCTATGAAGCCAGTGTCGGCGTGAACTATCAGGTGTCGGACTTTACCGTGGGTGCCAGCTACACCCGCCAGGCCCGCAGTGGGTTTGATGCCGATGGGGTGATGCTCAAGGCGCGGTACGCGTTTTAAGTTTTACAGCCGATAGGAAACGGCGTCGGGCTGCGGTTCTCCCACGTAGCCCGAGCCAGATTTTTAACTGTGTTCAAGGAAGTAACCATGAAAAAGACCTCACTGCTAATCCTCGCCCTGGCCTTGGCCGGCTGCCACTCCACTGCCAGGAACTCCTCGCCAACCCTGCTCAAGGACGGCGTCCAGTTGCAGCAAAACAAGGTCGAGGTGGATGCCGAGCACGCCAAAGTCATCATGAAGGCGACCGGCTTTACCTATCCGGTGCAGTTCTCCGTACGCCGTAGTTCCGATGTGGACCAGCGTCCGGAAATCCTCGGGACGGTGGTGGATTCCGGCCGTGGCAAGGTATTCGGCTGGATCGCCAAGATGAACGAAGTGGGCAACAGCGCCGTCGCCAAACGCTTCCCTCAGTTGGAAGTGCAGGCTGACCCGGGGCAGCCCTTTGAAGTGATCGGCGAGTCACGGGTCTACAACGCCAACTACGTCGGCCTCGTCAAAACCTATGTATATGAATGCGGCCCCATGAGTTCGAGCTTCAAGCCTGAGAAGCAAAAGGTTTACCTGGTGGAGTTCGTGATTATCGGGAAGGGGTGTGAGCAGCATGTGTATGACGTGACTGCGCCTAACGAGCGTGTCCCCGTGGCGACTGTGGCTCCTGCGGCGTGAGCCAGAGCCTGGCGCCAATGCAAATCCGATAGTCGCTCAGGTATCGACGGGTACCGCCGGGCTCCATGGCAACTGAAGAGGCGCTGATGATTTCTGCAGATGACGTTGATGGCCTGCTTGAAGATATTTTCGAGGGGCGCAAGGATTTGGCGGTGTTTGTCGCTGATGGCAGGTACTACTACCTGGCAGACGACAAGGGAAATTTCTGTATCGATGTCAGGGCTGAATACAGGAGCTATGTCGAGAGTGGCGTCATGGACAGTAGCCTCTATGACCAGGCCGTTTCCGAGTTCAGAGGAGGCGTTCCGGTCCTGGAGGTGAATACCTTTCAGCGCTATCTGGATAGCGACAGCGTCAACGTTTATTCGCTGGAGTGGATGGTCAGTTTCTTCACCTACGGTTACTCCGCTGCCTACCTTGGCGAATTTCATAACCATATCGAGGCCGTTCTATCTGGCCACACGAAGCCTCGTCTGGATGAATGCGAAAAAATGCGAATGAGGCTGCCCCGCTTTTATGTGGACCTGGATAGCAAGGTGTTCCGGCATGTTGATTGGGACAGGTTTCATGAGTCCTATGTGCCCTCGGACTGGGACGGGCAGCCGTCTGGCTCATTCGCGGAGCTGATCCCGAAAGAGCAAAGGTATTGGGTTGTGGATGGCATGGACTTTTGGGCGTTGTACGCCTGATGGAGGGTTAGCTTCGTCGCCTTGGCGATAAGTTGGCCAGTGCCGTCGTGCCCCACTCGAAGTAACACACGCACCCGCGCAGGAGAAATACCGTGGTAATGACATTGGTCATGGTTGGACTGGGACTGGCAATTTTGATGCAGCTGGCCATTTTTTGTGTGGCCGTAAAAAACTCGCTGGTGCATGCGCTGCTGTGCCTGTTTATCCCTTGTTATGTGTATGTTTATGCCAGAAAGGATCGCCAGGCCAGGCCGTTCCTTTGGGGGTGGTACGCCGGTATTGGCTTGCTGGCCGCTGGGGCTATTGCTTCAAATTGAAGCAGGACTCGAAAAGGCGCCGGCAACGCCGTAAAATGAAGTCAAATTGACATCATTCAGGGAAGAGTTCAGACATGCGCGTTGTTGCTTTACTCCTGGCATTCAGCTTTCTGGCTGGCTGCGCCTCTAAGCCGGCTTACTACATTTCCCCCGCACCGGTTCACATCCCCAAGACCGCCACCTATTGGCTCGATACCTTCGACGTTGAAGTCGTGGGCAAGAACCCACGCTTCCTGCCTGATGACAAAGTCCGCGAGCAACTGGGTGTCGACCTGGTCAACCGCCTGATCACGGCCAAGCGCTACGCCACCAGCAAGGAAAGCGCCGACTATCTGTTGGATGTGAAGGTCGTCTACGCCCGTCATTTCCAGGATTCGAAGGGCGGGATCGCCACCGTGCTCGTTGATGACAACACGGTCCTGACCAGTGTGGATTTCAACTACCTGGTCAAGGTCAAGAAGGCCGGTGCCGAGGTATTACACTTCGCCAAAGACCGCGACAGCCTGGTTCCCGCGGGCTTGTTTGGCCAATGGCAGCAATACAAGACGATCGGCGGGATCGTCAGCAATACCGGCAACACCAGCGTCGAGCCGTTTTACACGGGCGTGTTGAGCCGCTTTATCGTCGATGATTTGCGCGATATTCCGTCACGCTAAGTTGCTTTAACCCGAATCACCAATCCCTTGCGTCTGACCTTGTGAACGGATCATTCACTCACGAGGTTCAGACCATGTCCCGTCCAATTCTGCTGTTGCGTCCTGCCGCCCAAGGCTTTGCCGTGACCCTGCTGGTGGCGCTTGCCGGGTGTGGGCTTTCTTCATCCCGTGATGTGGCCAAGCCTGCTGAATCGGCACCTGTCGCGCCGCTGCAAAGGGAGCCCGCCAGCGTTCAGGGGGCCATGGTCAAGCGGATGGTTGCTCCTGCACCGATGGCGTCGCGGTTGGTCATGAACGACGCCGTCGCCATGCAATACCAGGCCGAGCCTCGGGAGCAATATCAGAACCTCCCGGACAACCCGATCCGCAGCGTGGCCGAAACGCCGGTTTCCACCTTCAGCGTTGACGTCGACACCGGCAGCTATGCCAACGTACGACGTTTCCTCAATCAAGGCAGCCTGCCGCCCGAAGGTGCTGTGCGACTGGAGGAAATGGTCAATTATTTTCCCTACGACTACGCCCTGCCTACCGACGGCTCGCCCTTTGGCGTGACTACGGAAGTTGCACCGTCGCCGTGGAACCCTCACACCCGACTATTGCGCATCGGCATCAAGGCCTCGGACCGCGCCGTGGCGGACCTGGCACCGGCCAACCTGGTGTTCCTGGTAGACGTGTCCGGCTCGATGAATCGCCGCGAAGGCCTGCCGCTGGTCAAGAGCACCCTGAAGTTGCTTGTGGACCAATTGCGCGACCAGGACCGCGTGTCGCTGGTGGTCTATGCCGGCGAGTCGCGGGTGGTACTCAAGCCCACCTCGGGCCGGGACAAAACCACGATCCGCAACGCCATCGACCAGCTGACGGCAGGTGGCTCCACCGCCGGCGCTTCGGGTATCGAAATGGCCTACCAAATGGCCCGCGAAGGGTTTATCGACAAAGGCATCAACCGGATCCTGCTGGCCACCGACGGTGACTTCAACGTAGGCGTGAGCGACTTCGACAGCCTCAAGCAGATGGCGGTGGACCAGCGCAAAAGCGGTGTGTCACTGACCACCCTCGGCTTTGGTGTGGATAACTACAACGAACACCTGATGGAACAACTGGCCGACGCTGGTGATGGCAACTACGCCTACATCGACAACCTGCGTGAAGCCCGCAAAGTGTTGGTAGATCAGCTCAGCTCGACCCTCGCCGTGGTGGCCCGGGACGTGAAACTGCAAGTGGAATTCAACCCGGCACAGGTCAGCGAATACCGATTGCTGGGCTATGAAAACCGCGCCTTGAAGCGTGAGGATTTCAACAACGACAAAGTCGATGCCGGAGAGATCGGTGCAGGGCACACGGTGACGGCGTTGTATGAAATTGTCCCGAAGGGTGAACAGGGTTGGCTGGACCCACTGCGCTACGCATCGGCGGCCAAGGCTGACGGTAAAACTGATGAGTTGGCGATGTTGCGGGTACGCTACAAACCAGCGGAAGGCGGCGATAGCCGACTGATCGAACACCCGATCAGCCGCGAGCAGAGCGACAAACCCAGCGACGACTTGCGCTTCTCTGCCGCCGTGGCCGCCTTCGCCCAGCAACTCAAGGGTGATGGCCGCTACACTGGCAGCATGAGTTTCAAGGACACCGCCGCATTGGCCCGCTCCGCCCGGGGCGACGACCCCTTCGGTTTGCGCGGCGAATTTGTGCAACTGGTCGAATTGGCCCAGAGCCTCCAGGCCCCGGCCAAACACTGACCCACCTCAAAGGAGTGCGCCACCTGATGGATTCACCCAGCGACGAAGCCCTGCTGTCCCGCTACCGCAGCGGCGACGGTGCAGCGTTCGAGGCCCTGTACGCGCGGCATCGACAGGGCCTGTACCGGTTTCTCGTGTCCTTGAGCAACAAGGCCGAACTGGCCGAGGAAGTGTTCCAGGACACCTGGGTCAGCCTGATCCGCAGCACCAGTGAGCCACAGGGCCGGGCGAGTTTTCGCACCTGGTTGTTCCAGATTGCCCGCAACCGCCTGATCGACCACTGGCGCAAGCACGGCGTCCACAACCCGCTGCACGACAGCTACGATGAGCAGCTTCACGGCCAGCCCGACGACAGCGCCGGGCCTGAGCAACTACTTAGCCTGAGCCGCGACCAGGCGCGCCTGGACAGCGCGTTGCAAGACTTGCCCGAAGACCAGCGCGAAGTGTTCCTGCTGCGCCTGCACGGCGAGCTGGAAGTACCACAAATCGCCGCGCTCACCGGCGCCCCACTGGAAACGGTAAAAAGCCGCTTGCGTTACGCCCAGCAGAAACTGCGCCGACTGCTGGCCGAGGAGGTACCCGCATGACTGATCCCCGACCTACCCAGGACTCGAACGACGACGTGCTGATCGAGCATTTCCGTCAACACACCAGCGGCGAGCCGCCGGCTTCCCTGGACGCCTTCATCCTGGCCACCGCCCACCGCGAAGCGCCCGTGCGGCAACCCGGCCTGTGGCAGCGCTGGTTGCAGGCCTGCCAACGGCCGCGCTGGCAGATGGCATTTGCCACCGTCGCGGGTGTGGCGCTGATGATTGGCTTGGTCACGCGCTCGCCGGTGCCCCAGCCAGACTTATCTACAGGCACTTACGCGGCGGCTCCGCAGGAACTGGCCCACCCGGCCCCGGCAGCCGCGCCGATGGCTCGATTCTCCGTGGCGCCGCAGGCCGATAGCGCGCCGCAGGTGCAGGCAGAAGTCGCGGGCTCGCTGGCGGATGAGCCGGTGGCGAAGATGAGCAAACGCGCGGCTGTTGTGCTGCCGCCGCTGGAGCAAGGGCTGCAGGAAATCCTGCGGTTGCGGCAGGCGGGAGAGGCGAAGGTGGCGGATGAGAAGCTGCTGGAGTTGCATAAGCGCTTTCCCAAGGAAGACCTGCCGGCGCGGTTGGAGGCGTTGCAGAAACCCTGAATCGGCGCCCACAAAAAAGCCCCAGGTCTTTCGACCTGGGGCTTTTTCATCTGTATCTGGTGCCCCAAAATTAGCTGAAGAAGAGATGCGTCGTGCACTGTTCGGTGGTGCCGAGCAAATTGCGCAGTACAGCACATCTCCCGAGCATGAGCCTCTCCCAGATATCTTGGACACGCAGCCGACTAAGGCGACAGATAAAAAGAAATTCGCGAAAGCCTTCACGCCCAGGCTGAGAGTCACGCTGCGGGTGGGCAATGAGTTTGAAGGCAAGACGTATGAGATGGTCCATGAAGCAGATACGTTGAGTACTCTCCTAGCTGAGCAAGACGCTACTAAGGCGGCCAGGAAAAAATTTCGATTTGTCGAAGTTGTTTCTATCAATTTGATGTAATTTGACCAAAGTCGGAATTTCATTACCGAATACCGTAGAAAAAGCACGCGCGCCCCAACCCTGCAGCCGTTACGATTGAAGCCTAAACGGATAAATGATGGCAAGATTAAGGATTAAAAATATGATTAAACTCCGGAAAAATCTAGCGCTATCTGTCTTCGTATTAATGGTCTCGGTAAATGTTTCAGCATTAAATATGGACATGAGAAGTGAGGATATTCAATCCTTGGATTTAAGTGTCGAAATTCCAAGTAAATTTACGCTGTTACCTGAAAAGCTAGCTGAAATTAAATACCCATCAAAAAAAAGACCTCAGGTTATTTACGCTAATGAAAACGGCACAGTGTCTTTTGGTATATCAAGGTTTAAAAAACCAGAGCTAGTTGGGATTGATGAAATCAAGGATGGAATGTTGAACTCCATGAGAAACTTGGCGCCTCAAGCATCACCGGTCACGGTTGAGGGTTATAAAGCATGGTTGATAACATTCACATCAAAGGGGCTTGATGCTGATATATTCAATATGCAGTTATATGTGCTATCAGATGATAGCCTAATAATTGCAACATTTAATATGACCGAGAAGAATATTAAAGAATACCAATCTGTTGGTAAAAAAACACTTACATCAATAAAGTTTGGTCAATAATACTTCCCTGAAAGACTTTTTGTATTAGGGGTTTGACCTATGAACGCTGCGCAGCGCAAGGCAACAGAAGCACTCCGGTTGGCAATGGTCCAGGCCGACAAAGCGGGCTTGGCGCTGGGCGTCTTCGGCGGTACCGTCTTGGCCTGCCCGAAAGGACCACCATGGGCGACTGTGCCGCCCTACCCGGTCTACACCAACGGCATGACCGATTATGGCCATACGACCTGTTCGTCGTATTGATACCCCGGAAACGACCAATGAATAAGTCATCCATCGCTCTTGTACTTGCCTGCACATTGCCATTTGCCGTTGTGTATCTGATAGACCGCCATAGGGAGGTAACGCGTCCAGTGCATCTTGTGGCCGTGGCGTGTAACGCCACCGAGTGCGAGACGTACAACCATCTTGACGGCTTGTACGTCGCCAGTGGACCGGATGGGTGCGACAGGGCGCGGGAGCGTAAGCAATCTGCGTGGATCATCGCCCAGCACGAACAAGGGCTTGATGGATTCCTTGCATGCGTACCGTCTGGCGTGTACTTCGAACCAAAACCTACCAAATGAACTGTGGTAGGAAAAGTCCGCCACATCCAAAGCGATGTTAGAAGCGGTGAGTAAGTTGAGATTCTGAATATTACAAGCCGAGACCCAGCCAAGACCATTTTCCGTCTGGCTTTTTGTAGCGCAGCTCCCATGATTTCTGCCCGTTAGGTTTCACCCGGAAGTACAGGCCATTCCCGTCCTGCTCCCGATACGTTGTGTGCTCAGGCTCCAGGCCTGCAAGCGTGGTGTCTGCTAAGGGGCGACGTTTGATTTCAGTGCGCTTCACTTCCTGTATGCCTCCAGTTATAGGAATCTCAAGGCATACACGTGGGCATACACGGCGGGAAGTTATAGGGGTAGACAGGGACGGATAGCTAGAAACAAGAAAGCCCGCACAGGGCGGGCTTCTTGGGGTGTTTCGTAGACTGTCTGAGACAGCCCGAGACTGCTATATGGTGCACCCGGCGGGATTCGAACCCACGACCCCTGCCTTCGGAGGGCAGTACTCTATCCAGCTGAGCTACGGATGCTTGTGCGGGCGACATCATACCCATGTCGACCTTGGGCGTCCATGCCGCTTTTCGGCCTCCTGCCAGTAGGAATACGTACCGCCGGCGCCCTGTGCCGGGCGTCTCGACTTAATGCGGTTGAACTCGGCCGAAATACGCTGATCAGAAAAATGGAGCAAATGCGCCGTTTTCGTTCTTTTTTTCGAACAGACTATTGCCCTGAACCCCCATTGATCCTAGGATTCGTTTGAGATTTCAAACGCTCCTGCCTGGGTGCTGAACCGCACATTTGCCCTTACGTGCGCCATTTACGTGCTTGCGCCCAGTGAATGATTTCCCTGACGGCAGCCTTAAAGGCGCCTTTCAACAACTCTAATTCGCTCCGCGCGTGCGCGGTGCTGTTAAGGAAAGCCGACATGCAGCTCAAAGACACCCAGTTGTTCCGCCAGCAAGCCTTCATTGATGGCGCTTGGGTCGATGCGGACAACGGTCAAACGATCAAGGTCAATAACCCCGCTACCGGCGAAATTCTCGGTACCGTGCCAAAAATGGGCGCCGCCGAAACCCGTCGCGCCATTGAAGCAGCTGACAAGGCCCTTCCGGCCTGGCGTGCACTCACCGCCAAGGACCGCGCCAACAAGCTGCGTCGCTGGTTCGAACTGATCATCGAGAACCAGGACGACCTGGCTCGCCTGATGACCCTGGAGCAAGGCAAGCCGCTGGCCGAAGCCAAGGGCGAAATCGTCTACGCCGCGTCGTTCATCGAGTGGTTCGCCGAAGAAGCCAAGCGCGTCTACGGTGATGTGATTCCCGGCCACCAGCCGGACAAGCGCCTGATCGTGATCAAGCAACCGATCGGCGTTACCGCCGCCATCACGCCGTGGAACTTCCCGGCCGCGATGATTACCCGTAAAGCCGGCCCGGCCCTGGCCGCCGGTTGCACCATGGTGCTCAAGCCTGCGTCGCAAACCCCGTTCTCCGCGTTCGCCCTGGCTGAACTGGCCCAGCGTGCCGGCATCCCGAAAGGCGTGTTCAGCGTGGTCTCCGGCAGCGCCGGCGATATCGGCAGCGAGCTGACCAGCAACCCGATCGTGCGTAAATTGTCTTTCACCGGCTCCACCGAAATCGGTCGCCAGCTGATGGCCGAATGCGCCAAGGACATCAAGAAAGTCTCCCTGGAACTGGGCGGCAACGCGCCGTTCATCGTGTTCGACGACGCCGACCTGGATAAGGCCGTCGAAGGCGCGATCATTTCCAAGTACCGCAACAACGGTCAGACCTGCGTCTGCGCCAACCGTCTGTACATTCAGGATTCGGTGTACGACGCGTTCGCCGAGAAACTGAAAGTGGCGGTGGCCAAGCTGAAGATCGGCAACGGTCTGGAAGAAGGCACCACCACCGGCCCGCTGATCGACGAGAAGGCCGTGGCCAAGGTTCAGGAGCATATCGCTGATGCCCTGAGCAAAGGCGCAACCCTGTTGGCGGGTGGCAAGGTGATGGAAGGCAACTTCTTCGAGCCGACCATCCTGGTCAACGTGCCGAAGAATGCTGCCGTGGCCAAGGAAGAAACCTTCGGCCCGCTGGCGCCGCTGTTCCGCTTCAAAGACGAAGCCGAAGTGATCGCGATGTCCAACGACACCGAGTTCGGCCTGGCTTCCTACTTCTATGCCCGCGACTTGGGTCGTGTGTTCCGTGTGGCCGAAGCCCTGGAATACGGCATGGTCGGCGTCAACACCGGGCTGATCTCCAACGAAGTGGCGCCGTTCGGCGGCATCAAGGCGTCGGGCCTGGGCCGTGAAGGTTCCAAGTACGGGATCGAGGACTACCTGGAAATCAAATACCTCTGCCTGGGCATCTAAGCCCGGCGCGAGATTGCAGTAAACGCAAAGGGCACGAGAGCGCTGTCCCTTTGCGTGTTTCACACCGTTATTCGTAGTGGCCGGGAAAGCTGTGGCAGTCGATCATCGCATGCTGCCGTAGTTGCCTCCCCGCCACGTATTCCTTGGACCACGCCACCCGATGAGTGGCGAATGAGGACTTTATGAGCAAGACCAACGCATCCCTGATGAAACGCCGCGAAGCCGCTGTACCGCGCGGTGTTGGCCAGATTCACCCGATCTTCGCCGAATCGGCGAAGAACGCCACCGTGACCGACGTTGAAGGTCGCGAGTTCATCGACTTCGCCGGCGGTATCGCTGTGCTGAACACCGGTCACGTACACCCGAAAATTATCGCGGCCGTGACCGAGCAACTCAACAAGCTGACCCACACCTGCTTCCAGGTGCTGGCGTACGAGCCGTATGTTGAAGTGTGCGAAAAGATCAACGCCAAGGTGCCAGGTGATTTCACCAAGAAAACCCTGCTGGTCACCACCGGTTCCGAAGCGGTAGAAAACGCCGTGAAGATCGCCCGTGCTGCCACTGGCCGCGCCGGCGTAATCGCGTTCACCGGCGCCTACCACGGCCGCACCATGATGACCCTGGGCCTGACCGGTAAAGTCGTACCGTACTCGGCCGGCATGGGCCTGATGCCAGGCGGCGTGTTCCGTGCGCTGTTCCCGAACGAACTGCACGGTGTGAGCGATGATGACTCCATCGCCAGCATCGAACGCATCTTCAAAAACGATGCCGAGCCGCGTGATATCGCTGCCATCATCATCGAGCCGGTGCAGGGCGAAGGCGGTTTCTACGTTGCGCCTAAATCCTTCATGAAGCGCCTGCGCGAACTGTGCGACAAGCACGGCATCCTGCTGATCGCCGACGAAGTGCAAACCGGCGCCGGCCGCACCGGTACCTTCTTCGCCATGGAACAGATGGGCGTTGCTGCCGACCTGACAACCTTCGCCAAATCCATCGCGGGCGGCTTCCCGCTGGCCGGTGTGTGCGGCAAGGCTGAATACATGGATGCCATCGCGCCAGGTGGCCTGGGCGGCACCTACGCCGGTAGCCCGATCGCTTGCGCCGCGGCCCTGGCCGTGATGGAAGTGTTTGAAGAAGAACACCTGCTGGACCGCTGCAAAGCTGTCGGCGAGCGCCTGGTCACCGGCCTGAAAGCTATCCAGGCCAAGTACCCGGTGATCGGCGAAGTGCGTGCCCTGGGCGCGATGATCGCGGTCGAGCTGTTCGAAGATGGCGACAGCCACAAGCCGAACGCTGCAGCAGTGGCTTCTGTGGTGGCCAAGGCACGCGACAAAGGCTTGATCCTGCTGTCGTGCGGCACCTACGGCAACGTGTTGCGTGTGCTGGTCCCGCTGACCTCGCCGGACGAGCAGTTGGACAAAGGCTTGGCGATCATCGAAGAGTGCTTCTGCGAGTTGTGATCGAATGTTGACCTGATCGACAAAAAAACCCGCTTCGGCGGGTTTTTTTATGCCCGATGAACGGTATTCAGCGCTTGTTCATGTACGCAGGCGGCTCCTTTGTCTAAGGTGCTGGTATTGCCGATGGAGCGTGCTGGATGACTGCTGTTGATTTACCGGCTGTACCCCGTGTGTTGATTGCCGAGGCCGACCCTTGGTCGCGGGATTTGCTCAAGCAGGTGCTGTTGAATGTGCGCTGCGACGCACGGCTGGATGTGTGCGCCGATGGCCAGCGTGCCGCCGAGCTGCTGCGCGAGAAACCCTATGACCTGATCATCGCCGACTGGGAGCTTCCCGGCGTCGATGGCCTGAGCCTGTTGCGCAGTGTGCGCCAGCAACGGCGTTCGCCACTGTTGCCGTTTATCCTGCTGAGTACCCGCAACGACAGCGCCAGCGTGCGCGAAGCCTTGCCCCTGGCGCCCACGGCGTACCTGACCAAGCCCCTGAACATGGAAAGCCTGACCCAGCGCCTGCAAGACTTGCTGCTGAACGAAGGTGAGACGGTGTATTGCGAAGTCCCGGCCCTGGCGCCGGGCATGACCTTGGCGGTGTTTCTGGAGCGCCGCCGCGAAGCGTCCGACGGCGCGCCGCTGCGAGTCGACGTAAAGGCTGCGGTGCAGCACAGCCTGCAACCGGAAGGCCTGGACCTCAAGCGCCTGGAAGAACAGGTGCGCATCGACCCGCAAATCACCGCCGTGCTGATCGCCGCCGCCAACAGTGCCGGCCATCACGGCTCGCCGGTGCAAACCCTGCCCATGGCCCTGCACAAGCTGGCGGCCGGGCAGAGCATGAACCTGATCCTGGGGCTTGCCCTCAAGCACAACGTGGTACTGAGCGACCCGAGCCTCAAGGATTACGCCCAGCGTTACTGGCAGCTGTCGCAGCACACCGCCGACTACGCCCGCAGCCTGGCGCGGATGCTCGACCTGGATCACGAGCGCTGCTACAGCGCCGGCATCCTCCATCGCCTCGGCGACCTGGCCTTGCTGCGGTGCCTGCAAGACTGGCTGCAGGGCGGCGGCGAACTGGATGACGAACTGATTGGCGAGTCCCTCTACACCTTCGGTGCGGCCTATGGCTCGGCACTGCGCACCCGCTGGCGCTTGCCGCTGGAGCTACGCCAGTTGATCGCGGCGATTTATTCGCTGGAGGGCGGGGTGTATTCCCGGGAGGCGCTGGTGGTGAACCTGGCGGCGCAACTGGCGCGGCTGACCGAGCATGAAGGCGTGGAGGTGTTGGCGAAAGGCAAGACGGCACGCTTGCTCAAGGTGGGTTTGCCGGAATTGACACGTATGCGCAAAACCTAGCAGGCGATGCGGGCCAGTGTGGGAGCTGGCTTGCCTGCGATAGCGTCATCTCGGTACAACTGACACACCGAGGTGCCTGCATCGCGGGCAAGCCCGGCTCCCACAGGGAGTCGTGTAGCGTCAGCCTGCGAGCACGCGGTTTTTGCCCTGGCGCTTGGCCTCGTACATGGCCGCATCGGCGCGGGCGAACAGGCTGTCGACGTGGGCGTCCTCGGCAGTCAGGCTGGCCAAACCCTGGCTGACGGTGACCGCGTAGCTCTCACCTTCATGGCTGAAGCGCAGTTGCGCAATCTCGTGCCCCAGGCGTTCGGCTACCTGCATTGCCATCCCCGGTGCGCAACCGGGCAGCACGGCGGCAAATTCTTCGCCGCCAATGCGCCCGAACAGGTCGCCACGGCGCAGAACTCCTCGACCGCATTCGGCGATACGCTGCAGCACCTGATCGCCCTCCAGGTGGCCGTAGGTGTCGTTGACGACCTTGAAGTCATCGATGTCCAGCAGCAGGAATGCCAACGGCGTGCCCTGCAGGCACGCGCGTTCGAACTCGTGGTGGGCGCATTCGAAGAAGTGACGGCGGTTGCTGCTGCGGGTCAGTACGTCGGTGGTGGCGAGGCGATGCAGCTCGAGCTCCAGCTGCTTCTTTTCGGTGATGTCCTCGGCCATGCCCACCACGATTACCGGCTGGCCGGGTTCGGCATGCTGGTTGATGTAGCACTTGTCGCTGAGCCAGCGGATCTGCCCGTCGGCGGTGATGATGCGGTATTCGCGGTCTTCCACGGCGCCGCTGTGCAGCACCTGGGCCAGGCTGTGCTCGGCGTAGTCGAGGTCTTCGGGGTGAATGCTGTTGCGCCATTCCCGGTGGTCGGCCAGCAGCATGCCCGCCGTACGTCCGAAAACCCGTTCATAGGCCGGGCTGACGTACAGCACGCGCCGCGTCTCCCATTCCATGGCCCAGAGCACGGCATTCACACTGACCAGCAATGAACTCAGCAGTTGCTCGCGTTCACTCAAGCGTTCCACTTCACCCTGGGCATGCATCAGCGCCAGCAACGTAGCGGCGGCTGCGGGTCGTGGCTGGTCGTGGACGGGGGTATCGGAGAAGGTCTTTTCGTGGACCATCGGCACAATTCTCTCTGGGCGTGCCGCAGGGTCGGGCAGCGGTCACAACAAGGGCCGCCGGGATGGCGAAGTGTTGTTTGAGAGGGGGAATTTGCAGCGAAGTTCCGTTATCGGCGTCGATTTGAGGCGACCAAGAAATGGCGCCAGAAACCTGTAGGCGCGAGCTTATCGGGGTGAGGGGCTTGCTGTGGGGAGGGAGGTTGCTGTGGGGAGGGAGCTTGCTGTGGGGAGGGAGCTTGCTGTGGCGAGGGAGCTTGCTCCCGCTGGAGTGCGCAGCGCTCCCAAGATTTTGGGGCCGCTACGCAGCCCAGCGGGAGCAAGCTCCCTCGCCACAGCAGCTCCCCTGCCACAAAAAATCGGCGCGCTACAGCCGTGTCAGACTGCGGCGGGGCGCAGCGAATAGGTCTTCAACTGATGGGCAAAGTCCCGCAGGGACTGAATCCCGCTGGCCTCGGCCTCGTGTACCCATTCCTTGATCGCCGCCAGCATGTCATGCCCGTTGGTGCTGGTTTTCAGCCAGATCTGTTGCAGCGCCAGGCGCTTCTCGTAGATCACCTTCAGGGCCTGGCTGTGTTCCAGCAGGCTTTGGATGCGCACGTGATGGCGGTCATCCAGCAGGCTGGTTTCCCGCGACAGCAGGCGCTTGGCGCGATGGAATTGGTGGCGCACCGAGTGGTCGACCTTCTCCAGTTCCTGCTTGACCAGCGGGCCAATCACCAACTTGCGGTACTGGGCCATGATCTGGAAGCGGTTGTTGAGGATCGCCATGGCGGTGTCCATGTCCAGGTGGCCCTTGCCTTCGACCCGGTGGGCGATTGGCGCCACCCGTTGCACCTTGGCCAGGCGCAGGAAACTGAACACTTTGATCCAGGCCCAGCCCAGGTCGAATTCCCACTTCTTCACCGACAGCTTGGCGGAGTTGGGGTAGGTGTGATGGTTGTTATGCAGCTCTTCGCCACCCACGATGATGCCCCACGGGATCAGGTTGGTCGCCGCGTCGCGGCATTCGAAGTTGCGGTAGCCGATGGCATGGCCCAGGCCGTTGATCACGCCGGCGGCCCAGAACGGGATCCACATCATCTGGATCGCCCAGATGGTGATGCCGATGGTGCCGAACAGCAGCAGGTCGATCACGCCCATGATCGCCACACCCAGCAGCGGGAAGCGGGTATACAGGTTGCGCTCGATCCAGTCTTCCGGGCAGTTCTTGCCGTAGATGCGCAGGGTCTCGGGGTTTTCGGCTTCGGCGCGGTACAGCTCGGCGCCTTTGCGCAGCACGGTGGACAAGCCTTTGATCACCGGGCTGTGGGGATCGTCGACGGTTTCGCATTTGGCGTGGTGTTTGCGGTGGATAGCAGTCCACTCGCGGGTGTTCTGCGCCGTGGTGAGCCACAGCCAGAAGCGGAAGAAGTGTTTCAGGCCAGCATTGAGCTCCAGGGAGCGGTGGGCTGAATAGCGGTGCAGATAGACCGTGACCCCGACAATGGTCACGTGGGTCATCAACAGGGTGACTGCAACCAGTTGCCAGGCCGACAAGTCAAGAAAACCGTTGTACCACATAGGCTGTATGGCCCTCAGATAAAGAAAAAACCAGCTTGCGCATTATCACTAAGCCTACAGATAAAACCAGCCGCCCTTTCAGATAGGAGTGACTGGATGTTTCTTATTCTATAATCCGTAGCCTTTGTAGGGCGAATTTGGTTTTTTAGTAAGGATTACTGAGCATATGCTGTTTTCATACCGAGGTGCCCTGCGTGTCGGGCTGATGTACCTGCTGGTTTCGATTGTGTGGATTCAGCTCAGTCATCAGGTATTGATCAACTTTATCGATGAACCCGTGGAGCTGGGCCGCTGGCTTCAGATGCGCGGTTACCTGTGGGTCAGCCTCAGTGCCCTGGCGATCTACCTGCTATGCGCGCATTTTGCCCGGGCGAACCTGATCCAGCAGCCGCTGAAGGAAAACCGCGAGCGCCTGCGCCAGGCGGCTGCCGTGTTCGATTGCACCCGCGAAGGGGTGTTGGTCACGGATGCCAAGGGGTTGATTGTTCATGTTAACCGGGCCTTTATCGAAATCACCGGTTACCAGCGCGAAGACGTCATGGGCCGCCAACCGAGCCTGTTCAAGTCCGGCCGCCATTCGGCGGGCTTTTATCAGCAGATGTTCCAGACCCTGGAACGCGACGGCGAATGGAGCGGCGAAATCTGGAATCGCCGCAAAAGCGGCGAAATATACCCCCAGTGGCAGACCATCCGGGTGATCCGCGACGAGCAGGATCAGCTCAGTCACTACGTCGCGGTATTCTCCGACATCAGCGCCATCAAGCACTCCGAGCACGAGTTGGCGCACCTGGCCCACCACGACGCGCTGACGGACCTGCCTAACCGCCTGCTGTTCACCGACCGCGCCGAACAGGCCCTGGCTTCGGCGCAGATCCATAAACGGGGTTGCGCCTTGCTGCTGCTCGACCTTGACCACTTCAAGATCATCAATGACAGCCTCGGCCATAACGTCGGCGACCAGTTGCTCAAGGCCGTCGGTGAACGCCTGCAAGGCCTGTTCGGCCCCGGCGTGACCCTGGCGCGCCTGGGTGGCGACGAGTTCGCGGTGCTGGCGGAAAGTTGCCCACAGCTGGTCCAGGCCGCGGCGTTGGCGCAAAGAATCCTTGATGCGATGAAAGAGCCGTTCATCTTCGATGGTCATCAACTGTTTATCAATGCCAGCATTGGCATCAGCCTGTTCCCCAGCGATGCCCAGAGCGCCGAACAACTGCTGCGCAACGCCGACTCTGCGCTGTTCAAGGCCAAGAGCGCCGGCCGCGAAGGCTACGCCTTGTACACCGAAGAACTGACTGCCCACGCCCAGCACCGGGTGGAAATAGCCGGCGAACTGCGCCGCGCGCTCGAGCAGCAGGAACTGCGGGTGTACTACCAGCCGGTGCACGATTTGCAAAACAGCCGCCTGATCGGTGTCGAAGCCTTGGTGCGCTGGCAGCACCCGGAGCGCGGGCTGGTGTCGCCGGCGGAGTTCATCCCGATTGCCGAGCGTACCGGGCAGATTGCCGATATCGACGCCTGGGTCATGGACCAGGCCTGTCGCCAGATGTGCCAGTGGCTGGCCGACGGCGCGCCGCTTACGTTTCTTGCGGTGAATGTGTCCAGCCGATTGTTCGCCCGGCGCGAGCTGTACGAGCAAGTGGCCAAGGTGCTGCACGACACGGGGCTGGACCCGGCGTTTCTAGAGCTGGAAGTTACCGAAAGCGCGGTGATGGAAGACCCGGAAGTGGCCCTGGAGCAAATGCACCGCTTGCGCGAGCTTGGCCTGCGCCTGGCAATTGACGACTTTGGCACCGGCTATTCATCGCTGCTGCGGCTCAAGCGCTTGCCGGTGCAGAAGCTCAAGATCGACCAGGGGTTTGTCGCCGGGTTGCCGTGGGATGAGGATGACGCGGCAATCGTGCGCGTGGTGATTGCGTTGGCGCAAAGCATGGGCATGCAGGTGCATGCCGAGGGCATCGAGCAGGTTGAGCAGGCGCGGTTTCTGCTGGAGCAGCAGTGCGACCTGGGCCAAGGGTACTGGTTTGGTCGGCCGATGCCGGCCAGTGAGCTGGATTGGGCTAAGGCGCCTGCGATTCGTTAGACACAACGCGGTCAATGTGGGCCGGGCTTGCCCGCGATGAGGCCATCACAGGCGACATCCCTGTTGGCTGATACACCGCCATCGCGGGCAAGCCCGGCTCCCACAGGGTTTTGTGCAGCCATGCATGAGTATTTTCATCCTGAAAACCGCTGCAACCCCTCGCCCCCGTCAGAAAATTCTTTCTGGTTATATAAACATTCTTAAATAGTATTTTTAAGAATATCCGCGCTTATCTACTATCGCCCTCACGCCGCAAGCAGTGCCGCCACTGCGAGGCACTTCTCATTTCAGGAGCACCACCATGAGCGCATCTCTACGTAGCGTTGACGGCCAGGACGAAGCAGCCATTTTGCGCGAGATCCAGAGCGCCCTGCGCGATCTGCGGTTTGGTGCGGTGGAAATCACTGTGCACAACGCCCAGGTAGTCCAGATCGAACGCAAAGAAAAATTCCGTTTGCAGAACCCGGGCAACAAACCGAGCTGAACAAGATCGGCGATTCGATTGCAAGACCCGCAACTATAAGAAAAAAGCCAACACCCAAGAATTTCAGGAGCCTTCTATGTCGTCGATTCGCCGTTATGCCCTGGCAGCACTGGCCAGTGCCGTGTTTGCCGGTTCCGCTGTTGCCAAGGATTACGAACTGCTCAACGTGTCTTACGACCCGACTCGCGAGCTGTACCAGGACTACAACGCTGAATTCACCAGCTTCTGGAAGCAGTCGCACCCGGGTGACACCGTCAAGATCCAACAGTCTCACGGTGGTTCGGGCAAGCAAGGCCGCGCAGTGATCGACGGCCTGCGTGCCGACGTCGTGACCCTGGCGCTGGCCGGCGACATCGACGAAATCGCAAAACTGGGCAAGACCCTGCCGGAAAACTGGCAAACCCGCCTGCCGGACGCCAGCACCCCGTACACCTCGACCATCGTGTTCCTGGTGCGCAAGGGCAACCCTAAAGGCATCAAGGATTGGGGCGACCTGATCAAGAAAGACGTTTCCGTGATCACCCCGAACCCGAAAACCTCCGGCGGTGCCCGCTGGAACTTCCTGGCTGCCTGGGCCTATGGCCTGAAAGCCGGTGGCAGCGAAGCCAAGGCCCAGGAATACGTAAAAGAGCTGTTCAAGCACGTGCCGATCCTCGACACCGGCGCGCGCGGTTCGACCATCACCTTCGTCAACAATGGCCAGGGTGACGTGTTGCTGGCCTGGGAAAACGAAGCCTTCCTGGCCCTGAAAGAAGACGGCGGCGCCGACAAGTTCGACATCGTCGTGCCTTCGCTGTCGATCCTCGCCGAGCCGCCAGTGGCCGTGGTCGACAAGAACGCCGAGAAAAAGGGCAATACCGAGATCGCCACCGAATACCTCAAGCACCTGTACAGCCCGGCTGGCCAGGAGATTGCGGCGAAGAACTTCTACCGCCCACGCGATGAAAAAGTCGCCGCCAAATACGCCCAGCAGTTCCCGAAACTGGACCTGGTGACTATCGACAAAGACTTCGGCGGCTGGAAAACTGCCCAACCGAAATTCTTCAATGACGGTGGCGTGTTCGACCAGATCTACTCGGCGCAGTAAGCCAAACTACCTGTAGGAGCGCGCCTTTCTGTGGGAGCTGGCTTGTGTGGGAGCTGGCTTGCCTGCGATAGCATCACTGCGGTGTGGCTGACACCCCGAGGTGATGCTATCGCGGGCAAGCCCGGCTCCCACAGAAGAGCCGGCTCCCACAGAAGCTCGTTCCTACAGTGGTATCTACCCGCTAACCAAGGACTCTTATGTCGCGTCGTATTTCCCCCGTCATACCCGGCTTCGGGCTGACGCTGGGCTACACCGTGGTGTACCTCAGCCTGATCGTACTCATCCCCCTCGCGGCGATGTTTGTACATGCCGCTCAACTCACCTGGGATCAGTTCTGGAACATCATCACCGCACCCCGTGTGCTGGCGGCGTTGAAACTGAGCTTCGGCACCGCGTTTTGCGCGGCGATCATCAACGGCATCATCGGAACCCTGCTGGCCTGGGTGCTGGTGCGCTACACCTTCCCTGGCCGCAAGATCATTGATGCAATGATCGACCTGCCATTCGCCCTGCCCACCGCCGTTGCCGGTATCGCGCTCACCGCGCTGTACACGCCCACCGGCCTGGTCGGCCAGTTTGCCGCCGACCTGGGCTTCAAGATCGCGTACACCCCCTTGGGTATCACCCTGGCGCTGACCTTCGTCACGCTGCCATTCGTGGTGCGTACCGTGCAGCCGGTATTGGCCGACATCCCCCGGGAAATCGAAGAAGCCGCCGCCTGCCTCGGCGCCAAGCCCTTGCAAGTGTTCCGCTACATCCTGGTGCCGGCGTTGCTGCCGGCCTGGTTGACCGGCTTTGCGTTGGCCTTCGCACGAGGTGTGGGTGAGTACGGCTCGGTGATTTTCATCGCCGGCAACATGCCGATGAAAACCGAGATCCTGCCGCTGTTGATCATGGTCAAGCTCGACCAATACGACTACACCGGCGCTACCGCCATCGGCGTCATGATGCTGGTGGTTTCCTTTGTCCTGCTGCTGCTGATCAACTTGTTGCAGCGGCGCATCGAAACCCCATAAGGAGGCGCGGAACATGTCCCAATCGTCTATTTCCGCCGCCTCGTCGGCGAACGCTGCCCGCCGTGGCAGTGCCGTATCCCGGCGCATCCTGATCAGCCTCGGCTGGTTGGTTTTTGCGCTGTTTTTGCTGCTGCCGCTGTTTATCGTGGTGTCCCAAGGCCTGAAGAATGGCCTGGGTGCGTTCTTCACCGCGATCCTTGAGCCGGACGCACTGTCGGCGCTGAAACTCACGGTGATCGCCGTGGTAATTTCGGTGCCGCTCAACGTGGTGTTCGGCGTCAGCGCCGCGTGGTGCGTGAGCAAGTACTCGTTCCGTGGCAAAAGTATCCTGGTGACCCTGATCGACCTGCCGTTCTCGGTATCGCCGGTGATCGCCGGCCTGGTCTATGTGTTGATGTTCGGCGCCCAGGGCTTCTTTGGCCCGTGGTTGCAAGACCATGACATCCAGATCGTGTTCGCCTTGCCGGGCATCGTGCTGGCGACGATCTTCGTCACCGTGCCGTTCGTGGCCCGTGAGCTGATCCCGCTGATGCAGGAACAAGGCACCCAGGAAGAAGAGGCCGCGCGCCTGCTGGGCGCCAACGGCTGGCAGATGTTCTGGCACGTCACCGTGCCCAACATCAAGTGGGGCCTGATCTACGGCGTGGTGCTGTGTACCGCGCGGGCCATGGGTGAGTTCGGCGCGGTGTCGGTGGTGTCCGGCCACATTCGCGGCGTGACCAACACCTTGCCGCTGCACGTCGAGATCCTCTACAACGAATACAACCACGTCGCCGCGTTTGCCGTTGCGAGCCTGTTGCTGATCCTGGCGCTCTTCATCCTGCTGCTCAAGCAGTGGAGCGAGAACCGTATCAACCGCCTGCGCAAAAGCGCCGGTGAGGAATAAGTCATGTCGATCGAAGTCCGTAATGTCAGCAAGAACTTCAACGCCTTCAAGGCCCTGAACAGCATCAATCTGGACATCCAGAGTGGCGAGCTGGTGGCGTTGCTGGGCCCGTCCGGCTGCGGCAAGACCACCTTGCTGCGCATCATTGCCGGTCTTGAAACCCCGGATGACGGCAGCATCGTGTTCCACGGTGAAGACGTCTCCGGCCACGATGTGCGTGATCGCAACGTCGGCTTTGTGTTCCAGCACTACGCGCTGTTCCGCCACATGACGGTGTTCGACAACGTCGCGTTCGGCCTGCGCATGAAGCCGAAAAACCAGCGCCCCACCGAAAGCCAGATCGCGGTAAAAGTCCACGAGCTGCTGAACATGGTGCAGCTTGATTGGTTGTCGGATCGCTACCCGGAACAACTCTCCGGCGGCCAGCGCCAGCGTATCGCCCTGGCTCGCGCCCTGGCGGTAGAACCTAAAGTGCTGCTGCTGGATGAGCCGTTCGGCGCCCTCGATGCCAAGGTCCGTAAAGAGCTGCGCCGCTGGCTGGCGCGCCTGCACGAAGACATCAACCTGACCTCGGTGTTCGTGACCCACGACCAGGAAGAAGCCATGGAAGTGGCGGACCGCATCGTGGTGATGAACAAGGGCGTGATCGAGCAGATTGGCTCACCGGGTGAAGTCTACGAAAACCCGGCCAGCGATTTCGTTTATCACTTCCTCGGTGACTCCAACCGCCTGCATTTGGGTGAAGACAAGCACGTGCTGTTCCGTCCGCATGAAGTGTCGCTGTCGCGCCATGAGCTGGAAGACCACCACGCGGCTGAAGTACGCGATATTCGCCCGCTGGGTGCGACCACTCGGGTGACGTTGAAAGTCGAAGGCCAGAGCGAGCTGATCGAGGCTGAAGTGGTGAAGGATCACGACAGCCTGACCGGTTTGGCGCGGGGCGAGACGTTGTTCTTCAAGCCCAAGGTCTGGCAGAAAGCCTAAGAACACTGCAAAACCCAATGTGGGAGCTGGCTTGTGTGGGAGCAGGCAAGCCAGCTCCCACAGAAAACCGGTTCCCACATTGAGTTTGTGTTGCTTGTCAGGCCGTGGCGTTCTTGTGCCGCACGGCCACCGGCCCCGAGCGCTCTTCAATCTGCTGCTTGAGGTCATGCCGCAGCCCCAGCAGAAACGCCAACTCCGCCACCACAAACAACGGCCCTACGATCAGCCCGGACACGTCATCGACAAACGCCGGTTTTTTGCCCTCGTAGTAATGCCCCACAAACTGGATCACCCAGCCCACCACGAACAGGCCGATGCCGCTGCCCAGCCACACCAGCGTACTTTGCGCTGCCAACACATGCCCGGCCCACACCGACAGGCCCATCAGGACCGTCATCAGCACACCGAGGGCAAATTCCAGGCGCAGGTAGAACCACGCCGAGAGCAGCGCCACCACTACGGCCGGCGATAGCCACAACCCGGCCACTGTCCATTCGGGGCGTGACAGCAGCACGGCCACCGCCACCACAATCAGCGGAATGCCGATAAAGTGGCTGGCGATATTGCGTGGGTCACGGTGGTAGGCGGCGTATTGACTGAGGTGGTCGACGAGGCTTTTCATTGTTATTCCTCCTGTAGGATGTTTGATCATGCCCTGTAGGCCTGCGGCAGACTGTCAGTTGGCCGACAATCTCGGAGTTCTCATGGATGTAGAGAAATGGCACCCACGGCTGGCCACCGGTCACTGGTACAGCCACCTGCCTGCTGACTTACAGAATAGCTTGCTGGCCAGCGCCCGGCTGCGGCAGCTGACGGCGGGGCAGTACCTGTTCAAGCGCGGCGACCCACCGTGCGGGTTGTACGCGGTGCTGGAAGGCTCCCTGCGCATCAGTGCGGTGAACGAGCAGGGCAAGGAAGCGGTGTTGAGTCTGGCGGAGTTGCCGTACTGGTTCGGCGAGATTTCCCTGTTCGACGGGTTGCCCCGCACCCACGACGCCTGCGCTGTCGGGCCTTGCACGCTGTTGCAGGTGCCCCATGTGGCGTTGCTGCAGATCCTCGATGACGCGCCGCGTTACTGGCGCGACATGGCCTTGTTGATGAGCCAGAAGCTGCGCCTGACCTTTATCAATATCGAGCAATTGAGCCTGATGCCGGCGTCGGTGCGGGTGGCACACCGCTTGTTGATGATCGCCGAAGGCTACGGCGACATCGAGCAGGCGCGGCAGGTGCTGCAACTGCCCCAGGAAGACCTCGCTGCGATGTTGAGCCTGTCGCGCCAGACCACCAACGCGTTGCTCAAGGACCTGCAAGGCCAGGGCATCGTGCGCCTGGGCTATGGCGAGATCGAAATCCTCGACCCGCAGCGTTTGCGCGAGGCGGCGCACGCCTGAGGGTGTTAGCCTGCGCTCACGATTATTCGAGGTGTGTTATGCGCGTCCTGCTAGTGGAACACGAGTCAGAGGCGGCCGAGTCGATGGGCCGCAGTCTTGAGGAGGCCAGTTACACGGTGGAGGTGGCGGCCAATGGCATGGCGGCCCTGCGCTTTGTGGAAAGCACCGAATACGACCTGGTGATCCTGGATGTGATGCTGCCGGGGCTGAATGCCTGGAAGCTGCAACAGGCGATTCGGCTGAAAGGCGAGACGCCGATGCTGTTCCTGACCACGCCCGACGGGATTGAAGACCGGCTGCGTGGGTTGGAATTGCACGAGGATGATTATTTGCTCAAGCCGTTTGAGGCCCGGGCCTTGGTGGCACGGGTGAAGAAGGTGTTGCGCCGCGATCGGGGGCGCTGACTGATCTGGCGCTTGTAGTGCCTGGGCCATCGCCATCGCGGGCAAGCCCGGCTCCCACACTTGATCACAGTTGCCCAAGACCACTCGGTCAACTGTGGGAGCCGGGCTTGCCCGCGATGAGGCCCCCACTGCAACTCCAGCTCCAGCTACTTCAACCCATCCCGAAACTGCCCGGGCGTCAGCCCCGTCCAACGCTTGAACGCCCGGTTAAAACTGCTGGTATCGGCAAACCCCAACAAATGACTGATCTGCGCCAGCGAACATCCGGGATCGCGCAGACGCAGCAACGCCAGGTTCTCCCGGCATTCATTCAGCAGCGCATCAAACCGGCATCCCTCATCGGCCAGGTGGCGCTGCAAGCTGCGCAAACTCAAATGCAACGCCTGGGCGATCCGCTCGGCGCTCGGTTCACCGTCGGGTAACTGTGCCTCGATGGCAGAACGCACCTTGCGCTCCCAGGTCAGCGGTCGCAATTGCGCCAAGGTGCGTTTAAGCACGGTTTCATTGTGTTCGGCCAACTCTGGATTGGCGTCATCCAAGTGACTGTCAAAGTCCTGGGCGGCAAACTCCAAACGGTCCTCATCGGCGGCGAAAAACACTGGCGCGCGAAACACCGTGTGCCACGGCTTGGGGTCGGCCGGCTCGGGCCGGCGCAGGTACACCGCCAGCGGCGCGTATTCCCGGCCCAGCCGATTACGGCAGGTTCGCACATAAATCGCGGCAAACGCATCGATCGCTTCAAACGCGGGCGCAGACGTGCCGGCAGGCTGTTGCAAGCGAAAGTGGTAACGCTCGCCCTCCCGGCTAAGTTCCAGGCTCAGGGCGTCGCTGACCACCTGGTGATAGCGCACGATCCGTTCGAACACTTCCCGCAGGCTGGCGCTGGCCACCAGCGCGTAACCCAGCGCATGAAAGGTGGTGGGGCTGACATACCGCGACACCCGCAGGCCAATCGCCGGATCGCCACTGGCCTGCACCGCCAGTTCCCACAGGCGCGTGGTAGCGGACAACGGATAGCGCGCGTTGGGGTCATCCATCAGCTGTGGGTCGAGCCCGGCCTGCACGCACAGCGCCGCGCTGTCGAGGCCCAGCACGTCGAGCTGCTTGCGCAGGGCGCGGGTCCAACTGGCGAGGGAGGTCGGTTCGGTCATGTTGATTGGCGCTTGCGGTCAACAGGTTGGCGTGTGGGGCTAGCGTCCCGCCAGATCGCATAGGGCAGGATGTACGCATCAATAAACAAGAGGATGGAAGCATGCAAGGTACTTGTGCAAGTCCCCAGCAGATGAACGCACTACAGCGTTCAGCGCATATTCGTGAAGTGGTACTTGCCGAGGGCCTGTTATTGCGCCAGCGCCATCCGTGGCTGCTGCATCAGGACGCGTTGGGCGCGGGCATCCTGGCCTTTGCGCTGGTGGGCATGCTGGGTTCGGCGGCGCTCTATATCACCGGGCACATGGCGTGGTGGGCGTGCCTGCTGCTCAATGCGTTCCTCGCCTCATTGACCCACGAGCTGGAGCACGACCTGATCCACAGCATGTACTTTCGCAAGCAGCGCCTGCCTCACAATCTGATGATGGGCCTGGTGTGGCTGGCTCGGCCCAGCACCATCAACCCTTGGGTGCGCCGCCATATCCACCTCAACCACCACAAGGTGTCCGGCACTGAAACCGACATTGAGGAGCGGGCGATTACCAACGGTGAACCGTGGGGCCTGGCGCGGTTGCTGATGGTCGGCGACAACATCATGTCGGCGCTGATCCGGGTGCTGCGCGCACCGTCCTGGAAGCACAAGTTGAGCATTCTCAAGCGCACGGCGCTGGTCTACGCACCGCTGGCGTTGCTGCATTGGGGCGCGTGGTATGTGTTTCTCGGCTTCCATGCCATCAACGGCATTGCCAGCCTGCTGGGCGCGCCGATCGACTGGTCAGCGAATACGTTGGCGGTGATGCACGTCATCGACATCGCTGCGGTGGTGATCATCGGCCCCAATGTGCTGCGTACCTTCTGCCTGCACTTTGTCAGCTCCAACATGCACTACTACGGTGATATCGAGCCGGGCAATGTGGTCCAGCAAACCCAGGTGCTCAACCCTTGGTGGCTGTGGCCGTTGCAGGCGTTCTGCTTCAACTTCGGCAGCACCCACGGGATTCATCATTTCGTGGTCAAGGAACCGTTCTACATTCGCCAAATGACGGTGAAAACGGCGCACAAGGTGATGGCTGAAATGGGCGTGCGCTTCAATGACTTCGGCACCTTTGCCCGGGCTAACCGCTTCAAACCTCACACTGTGGCGAGTTGAATGGCAACCTCCAGTGTTTGCTTATCCACCTGCACCAGCGTCTCAATCATCGCCTTGGCCGCCGGTGACAATCGAAAGCCGGTGCGGCTGACGATCCCGCAGCGATTGTTCAAGCTGTCGAGGCTGTGGGGCACATTACGCCAATGCAATACGGCCAGCTCACCGTTGGCAAATTCGTTGGAAAACGCCTCTTGCGCCCCCAGCCCAATTGCATTGGAGCGGCGCACAATGGCTGCCAGCGCCGCAAACTGCTCAAGCTCAATAGCGGGAGAAAAGTCGATACGCCCGCTCAGGTTGGCCAGCAGCTTGCGTACCCCCGCAGCTATCAGGGGCGTAGCCAATGGGTAGTCAAACAAGTCGTTTGTGGAGAGGCTGTCCTTGGCCAGCAGCGGATGCCCGGCGCGGCAAAAAAACACATTGCGCCGGGGTGTCAGGGCTTGGGTCTGGAAGTTCGGATCGGCCTCGAAGTGGCGCACATCCGCGACGAAAAACTCGATCTCCTCGCGGCTTAAACTGCGGCCGAGTTTTTCCCAGTTATCCACCTGTAAACCGCAGCGTATTCTGGGATGGGCGCCGACAAATTGCGCGATCGCTTCGGGTACCAGGTTCACCGCCGCCACTGCATCGCAGCCAAAGGGCAATTCGCCGGCGTCGAGCTTGGTCATGCGCGTGACTTCATGGCTCAGGCGCGCCGCGCCCTGTACCAGTGACAATGCGTGTTGCAACACCACCTGGCCTTCGGGGGTAGGGCGCAGGTCCTTGTGCGCTCGGTCCACCAGTATGCAACCGAACGCTTGTTCCAGGCTTTGGATACTGCGGCTGAACGCTGGCTGGGTAATGCCCATGGCGTCGGCGGCGCGCACGAAACTGCGGTACTCGTTCAAAGCGATGAAGTAGCGCAGTTGGCGAAGGTCCATGGGGCTTCCCGGCGTCCTGGAGGGAACCGGGATTCTAATAGCCTTACTTATTCCGTCAACGAAGCTTTATTGCTTTATCTAGACTCAAAATGCATATCTATAGAGCCGGTACGATAAGTCGCGGGGCTGAATACCCGCGTGAGTATCAGCATCGCCACCACCGTCAGCGTCAGCACTAGCCAGGCGCTGACGAAACTGCCGGTCTGCTCCCGCAGCCAGCCGGTCAGCCAGGGTGAGATAGCGTTGATCAAAAAGCCCACGCCCTGGACGAACGCCGCCAACTGGCCGGCTTCCCGAGGGTCGCGGCGGTGATCCAGGGTCAGCAGCAGGCTCAGGGCAAAACACGCACCCAGGCCAAAACCGATCAGCGCCACCCACAAGTGCGGGAATTGCAGCGGGGCTGTCAGCAGGCCGATATAGCCCGCGGTCTGGGCCAGCAGGCTGATGCTCAATAACGGTCGACGATCAATGCCTCGTTGCGCCAGTGCTGGCATCAACAGCGCGGCGATCACCTGGAAGATCGTCATGAACGCCAGCAGTGAACCACTGGGCAGCACGTCCCAGCCCAGTTGCTGATAGTAGGCCGGCAGCCACGCGACCATGCTCATGTAGCCGCAATTCACCAGGCCGAAATACAGCGCCAACAACCACGCCCGACGGTTGCGCAGGCCCTGGAACGGCGCCGTCACCTGCGGGTTTTTCGCCGCGCCCAATGGCAGCCACGCCCACAGCAACAACGCTCCCAGTGCCGGTAGCAGCCAGATCCCGAGGCCGGCTTGCCAATGCTGGAAATGCCCTGCCACCAACGGGCTTAACAACGCCGCCAAACCACCTCCGCCCATCAGCGCCGCCGAATAAACCCCCATTGCCAACGGCACACGCTGGTGAAACTGACGCTTGATCATCGCTGGCACCAACGCCTGGATCAGCGCCACACCCGCGCCGCCGAACAATGCGGTGGCCAGCAGCGCCGACGCCTGGCCAAACAGCCAGCGCGCGAGGCACGCCAGCAGAATCATCATCAACCCCAGGGCGATCCCGCGACGTTCCCCCAGCTTTGCCTCCAGGCGCACGCCCACCAGCGCCACCAGGCCCATGCAAATCACCGGCAGGCTGGTGAGCAGGGCGCTGCTCTGAAAGCTCAGACCGGTGGCCAGGCGGATCTCCCCGAGCAGCGGGCTGATGGAACTGAGGATCGGCCGCAGGTTCAGGCCCAGCACCACCAGCAAGCCCCAGCCGGCGAGTTTGCCGGCGAACGAATTATTCAGTGTCATGCAGGGCGTGCCATTGCGCGTAAAGGGTCTGCATCGCCGCTTGCGGCAAGTGCTGCACAGGCAATTTTTGCTCCGCCAGTGGCAACGCCACTTGCTGGTAAATCGCCGCTGTTGACAGGCCAAAGGGCGTCGCCACTTCATTGCTGGCAGCGAATACCACGCGGGACACGCCGCACAGGTACATCGCACTCAGGCACATCGGGCAGGGTTGGCCGCTGGCGTAGATCACGCAGCCTTCCAGGCGCGGGCCCAGTTGTTGACTGGCAGCGCGGATGGCGAGCATTTCGGCGTGGGCGGTCGGGTCCTGGCTGAGGTGGATTTCGTTGACGGCCTCCGCCAGCACCTCGCCGTCGCGCACCAGGACCGCACCAAACGGGCGGCCTCCAGCGGCTACGTTGGCCTGGGCCAGTTGCACCGCCTGATGCAGATGCCGTTGATCGTCAGTCATGCCAAACCCCTCGTGCGCAATGAGGCGTGAAGTATGGGCAGCCACAAGGGTATTCTGAAATTAAATATAACCATGCCAATCAGTGGCAAATGCAATGGTGATACCCATGTTCGATCCCGTGTTATTGCGCAGCTTTGTCGCCGTCGTCGATTGCGGCAATTTCACCCGCGCCGCCGAACGCCTGCATTTGACCCAGTCCACGGTCAGCCAGCAGATCCGCCGCCTCGAAGACGCCTTGGGCAGCCAGGTGCTGGACCGCGACCAGCGCCGCGTGGTGGCCACGGTCGAGGGCGAACGCTTGCTGGCCTACGCGCGGCGCATTCTGGCGCTGCACGAAGAGGCTGCCGATGTGCTGATCAATCAGCAGAGCGACGGCGTGTTGCGCCTGGCGGTGCCCGAGGATTTTGCAGCTGAACGCTTGATGCCGCTGCTGTCGGCGTTTGTGCAGGCTTATCCACGGGTGCGCCTGGAGGTCACCAGCGGGTTGGGCCCGGAGTTGCTGCGCGATTATCGCGGCGGTGAATTCGACGTGCTGCTGGTCAAGCAAATGGGCAACAGCGATGACTGCCTGGCCTCCTGGCCGGAGCCGTTGTGCTGGGTCGACAGCCGCAGCGCGCCGTCCCTGGCGCGTGATCCGCTGCCGCTGGTGGCATTCCCCGCAGGCGGCCTGTACCGCAATGAAATGCTGCATCACCTGGAGGTGGGCGGCTGGCGCTGGCGCATCGGTTACTCCAGCGCGAGCCTGGCCAGCGTATGTTCGGCGGTGGCGGCGGGGCTCGGCATCAGCTTACTGCCGGTGCGGGTGGTGCAGCCCGGGCATGTGGTGTTGGGCACAGACAGCGGTTTGCCGGCAGTGCAGGGCGTGCGGCTGGCGCTGTATGGCCGTAATGGCCTGGGCGCGGCGGGGCAGGCGTTGTTGCATCAATTGCTGGATTTATGTGCCGGTAATCCTCGCTGATTCATGCCTTCAGTGAATATTTTGTATGCCTTAAAAGCATTCGGATTTTGCCCCTCGGCGCCAGGCCGCGCAGGACGTGGCCTCGGCGTATCTGGATGTTTCGTTTATTCAATTTGGATCTATGTATAACTTTAAAGGTTACTTTAAGAGATAAGCGTCTGGCCCCGATGATTCAGCCCTCGACGGCCGCCAAGGCAGGCCCGTCGGTTTTTTTGCTTAAGACCGCAGGGGAGTTAATCAATGGGCAATGTCCAGACCGCCGCCAGTGCACAAGAGGCGCAGTGGCGCCAGGCACCGGGTGGTGAGTTGGTCGACCTTGGCCGGCCGCATCGCGCGCCGTTGGGGCAGTTGCGTACGCAGAAAACCCCCAAGGGTGTGTTAAGCCGGCGTGAAGCGATCCTGTTGGGGATTCTCGCGTTGGCCTTGCATGGTGCGGTGATCTATTGGGTCAGCCAGAAGCCAACCCCGGCGTTGCCGATTGTGCCGCCGGAAATCCCGCCAATGACGATCGAGTTTTCCCAGCCGGCCCCGCCGGTTGTAGAGCCGCCACCCCCCGTGCCGCCGCCACCGCCGCCACCTGTTGTGGAGCCACCGCCACCGGTGGTCGATGAGTTGGCCGCCAAGCCGGCGCCGAAAAAGATTCCGAAACCCAAGCCGGTACAAAAAACCGTGCCCAAGCCGGCGCCCAAGCCTGTCGCCGAGCAGCCGCCCGCGCCGCCGGTACCAGCGCCGCCGGCACCAGCACCGCCTGCACCAGCGCCAGTCACACCGGCCTCGGCCAACGCCGCCTACCTGAAGAACCCGGCGCCCGAATACCCGTCACTGGCCCAGCGCCGGGGTTGGGAAGGCACGGTGTTGTTGCGGGTGCATGTATTGGCCACCGGCAAGCCGGGTGAGATCCAGATTCAGAAAAGCAGTGGTCGCCAGCAACTCGACGAAGCCGCGTTGGCTGCCGTGAAGCGCTGGAGTTTTGTACCGGCCAAGCAGGGCGATGTGGCCCAGGACGGCTGGGTCAGCGTACCGATCGATTTCAAGATTCATTAATTATTGGGAGGCGGTGTGTTGGACACATCGCGACCTGCACAGAGGGGAAACATCATGGCATTAGCATCTCCAACTGAATCCATCGAAAGCGCGGTCATCTGGCTGCTGGTGGTCTTTTCGGTCGCCACCTGGGGCTTGGCCCTGCTCAAGGGCGTGCAGTTCGGCCGCCTCAAGTCCCAGGATCGCAAGTTCCACAAACAGTTTTGGGCCGCGTCCAGTCTGGACTCGGCCGCCGAACTCGCTGAAACCAGGCCCGGCGCGGCTGCCCGTGTGGCCCAGGCCGGTTACGCCGCGATCCAGGTCGGTGAGGCGCCCCATGCCGCTGACTTGAGCCAGGCGATCAACCACCAGGACCGCCTCGAACGAGCACTGCGCCAACAGATCGTACGTGAGCGTCGTTCTCTGGAAACCGGCCTGGCCGTGGTTGCGAGTATCGGCAGCACTTCGCCGTTTATCGGCCTGTTCGGCACTGTGTGGGGCATCATGGAAGCCCTCAAGGGCATCAGCGCCGCCGGCTCCGCCAGCCTCGAAACCGTGGCTGGCCCGATCGGTGCGGCGCTGGTCGCCACTGGCGTGGGTATTGCGGTCGCAGTACCGGCGGTGCTGGTCTACAACTACTTCCTGCGTCGTCTGAAACTCACCGCCGCTGACCTTGATGACTTCGCTCACGACTTCTACAGCCTGGCGCAGAAGAACTCCTTCCGTGTGCTGCTGCACCCGACGCTGAACAAAGCGGGTGCCCAGGGCGGCGCGCAAAAAGTGAAGGAGGCGTCCTGAGATGGCCTTCTCCACGCAAGACAGTGATGAGGTGTTGAGCGAGATCAACGTCACGCCGCTGGTGGACGTGATGCTGGTGCTGCTGGTGGTGTTTATCGTCACCGCGCCGCTGTTGACCAACGCGATTCCGATCAACTTGCCCAAGACTGAGGCGGTGGCTCCGGTGGAGCAGAAAGACCCGCTGGTGGTGAGTATTGATGCGGCCGGCAAACTGTTTATCAACAAGGATGAAATCCAGCCTGATTTGCTGGAATTCAACCTGCAGTCGGCCAAGGCCAAGGACCCGGATGTTCGGGTGCAACTGCAGGCTGACGATGGAGTGAACTACGGCGAAGTGGCGCGAGCCATGGCGTCTATCGAACGGGCGGGGATTACCAAGCTGTCGGTGATTACTGCGCGTTAGTTTCAAATGCCTCGACAATTTTTTTGGCCGTTTCCTTGGCAGGGTGCGGCCTTTTTTTTGCCTGCGGGTTGGGGGTACATATCCGTTATTTGGGTGATGGCTGATATGGGTTCCGCTCTTACAGCGGCTCACTTTTGAACAGCGCAAAAGTAAGCAAAACGCTCTTGCCCCACCACTCGGCACCTCGCTTAGGCTCGGTGTGCCCTCACTCCGGCTTTGGAGCGTGGGCCGCCGTCATGGGCCATCCCTGGCCCAGGACGGCTAACCCGGCGTCCTGCCGGGTTACCCACGCTCCAAAGCCTGCGTTCGGCCAGCGTGGTTTAACGGGGCGCCTAAGATCAAGATCACAAGCAGATCAAGAACACAGCGGCCTACAGGCCGGCTTGAGTGTTAAAAGCAACAGCAAAATCAACAGCGAGCACGACAACTACCCTGACACCGGGGCACGGTTCAAATGTAGGAGCTGGCTTGCCTGCGATGGCATCGCCTCTGTGTATCTGAAAGACCGAGTCGCCTGCATCGCCGGCAAGCCAGCTCCTACAGCTTTTGCCTTGGCTTTTAACACTCAGGTCGGCTTTCAGGCCGCCGTGCTCTTGCTTTTGATCTTGATCTGACTGCCCCATTCAGCCCGAGGCCGAACGCAGGGATTGAGGAGCGGGTAAACCGGCAGGACGCCGGTTTAGCCGCGACGGGCCAGGGACGGGCCGTCGCGGCGGCCCGCGGAGCAATGCCGGAGTGAGGGCACACCGAGCCTAGGCGAGGTGCCGACAGGCGGGGCAGAGCGTTTTGGTTACTTTTGCGCTTTTCAAAAGTGACCCGCTGTAAGAGCGGAACCAATAGCAGCCCTTACCTAAATAACGGATATGTACCCTAAACCCCCACACCTCCCTCAGTCCGTCATTTTGGTTATTAACAAATAGCTTCTTATTCCTTAACGAATATATACCCCGTGCCTATACTGACCCACAACGTTAAACGCTGCAGGAGGGCACACCCATGCACAGCGAGTCGATTCGTTATCTGATCGTGCCGGGCTGGCAAGGATCGCCAGAAGATCATTGGCAAAGTCATTGGCAGAACAGCCTGCCCAACAGCGCCCGCGTGGAGCAGGCCGACTGGCTCACCCCACGCCGTGAAGACTGGGTGGCGGCACTGGCCGAAGCCATCGCCGCCGACAGCACCCCGGTAATTCTGATTGCCCACAGCCTGGGCTGCATCACCGTTGCCCATTGGGCCGCCACCGCCCCAGTGCAGTTTCTGCGTCAGGTCCGCGGCGCCTTGCTGGTGGCCCCGGCAGATGTCGAACGCCCCGCCTGCGCCCCCGCCCTGCGTAATTTCGCGCCAATCCCCAACCACCTGTTGCCGTTCCCAAGCCAGGTCGTCAGCTCCGACAACGACAGCGCCGTCAGCGCACCTCGTGCGCTGGAACTGGCACGTAACTGGGGCGCCGAATCGGGAATTCTCGCGGGTGCCGGGCACATCAATGTGAAGTCCGGCCATCAACGCTGGGAACAAGGCTTCGCCTACCTCTACCGCCTGCAAAATCGCCTGGAACATCACTCCCGGCGCCGTGCATAAAATTTTTTAAACGCCCCTTCCCCTTCGTGGATGGGGCGGGAGTCTGCCATGAGCCTGCATGAAACCTTCGGTCAGCCACTGTTGACCTTCCCCGACGCCGAAAAAAGCCCCCTGAGCATTCGCGCCAAGGCGCTGGTGTTTGTCGACCCGCGTTCGCGCCAACTGCGTGAAGACCTCGAAAACCTCGCCCCCCGCGCCTTGCCCGTGCTGATCCGTGGCGAAACCGGCAGCGGCAAGGAATTGCTCGCGCGTCACATCCACCGTGGCAGCGACCGCACCGGCTTGTTTGTCTCGGTCAATTGCGGCGCCATCAGCCCGACTTACGCCGACGCCGAATTGTTCGGCTATGCCGCAGGCGCCCACAGCGGCGCAGCCAGCAGCCGCGCCGGCTGGTTCGGCTCGGCCAACGGCGGCACGCTGTACCTGGATGAAATCGGCGACTTGCCGTTGCCAATCCAGGTCAAACTCCTGGCGGCGTTGGAAAACCACGAAGTCACCCGTGTCGGTGCCCATCAGCCAAGCCCGGTCGATGTGCGGCTGGTGGCCGCCACCAGCATCGACCTCGCCCAGGCCGTGGCGGCCGGCAAGTTTCACGAGCGCTTGTTTCATTACCTAAGCGAAGGCCAGCTGGAGCTGCCGGCACTGCGCGAGCGGGTGGGCGACATTCTGTCACTGGCCGAGTATTTCCTCGGCATCTATAGCCAGCGCCTCGACTTGCCGGTACCGCTGATCAGCGACGAAGCCCAACGCGTACTGGAGCATCACAGCTGGCCGGGGAACACGCGGGAGTTGGAGAACGTGATTCACTTTGCCCTGCTGGTCAGCAGTGGCGACGAGATTTTGCCGGCGCATTTGAACCTGCCCGTGGCGGGTTCGCCTGTGGAGCAGGTGCGGCGAATTCTTGGCCACGCCAGCGCTGCCGAGGTTGAAGCCCTGAAAAGCTATCTGAAAGAACACGCTGTTTTGTAGGAGCCCGGCTTGCCGGAGATGGCGTCCTCAGGAGCATCGCAAGGCTCAAGACCGCCATCGCCGGCAAGCCGGGCTCCTACATGAACAAAATGGAATATCAAAGTGAATAAAAAGTATTGTTCTGGAATAAAAAACCTCGGTATTGTCCGCTTCACGCCGCGATAGCACTTCGCTGGCACTCAACTAAAAAGCGGCCGTCAGAGACGACCCGGATTTTCGATAAGGACACTGCATGAAAAAGGTTCTGTTGTTTACCGCACTGGCGGCTGCCCTGACTGCAAGCTTCGCCCAGGCCAACGAGAAACTGGTGGTAGCCGCTACGCCGATCCCGCACGCCGAGATCCTTGAGCTGGTCAAGCCGACCCTGGCCAAAGAAGGCGTGGACCTGGAAATCAAAGTCTTCACCGACTACGTACAGCCAAACGTGCAGGTTGCCGAGAAGCGTCTGGACGCCAACTACTTCCAGACCCTGCCGTACCTGGAAAACTTCAACAAGGGTAAAGGCACCAACCTGGTCACCGTGGTCGGTGTGCACGTAGAACCCTTCGGCGGTTACTCGAAAAAAATCAAAAATATCTCTGAGCTCAAAGATGGCGCCACCGTGGCCATCCCGAACGAAGGCAGCAACTCCGGCCGTGCCCTGCTGCTGCTGCAGAAAGCTGGCGTGATCACCCTGAAAGATCCAACCAACGCCCTGGCCACGCCGAAAGACATCGCCAGCAACCCCAAAAACCTGAAATTCAAAGAGCTGGAATCGGCCCTGCTGCCACGTGTCCTGGACCAGGTTGACCTGGACCTGATCAACACCAACTACGCCCTGGAAGCTGGCCTGAACCCGGCCAAGGACGCGTTGATCATCGAAGACGCCAAGTCGCCGTACGTGAACTTCCTGGTTGCCCGCCCGGACAACAAGGACAGCGATGCGATCCAGAAGCTGGCCAAAGCCCTGACCAGCCCTGAAGTCAAAGCCTTCATCGAGAAGAAATACAACGGCGCTGTCGTGCCGGCGTTCTGATCGAGCCCCAAAACCTCCTTCAAGGTTTAAACGCCGACGGCTTCTACAGCGTCGGCGTTTTTTATGGTTGGAATGCGGTCAAAACTGTGGGAGCAGGCAAGCCAGCTCCCCCATTGGGACTGTGTCAGCTCAGATATTTCGACTGTTAATGGCCCTGCGCAACGCCACCAGCCACTTCACCAGTTCCTGCGGATCAATCGGTTTTGCCTCTGTCATCGCTGATTCCCTCGCTTGTGATTGGCCTTCAGTCTGGCCTTGCGCCGCTCATCCCTGTAGTGCAGCACCGATAAACAGAATGTTCCTACCTTGCGCAGAACAGTAGCTGTCATCCGCCTGCACCGCGAATCCGCAGGTTATCTATTTGGGTGATATCAATATGCTATTTCGGTATTTAAATTTTATTTTTTATACCTTTAAAGTCGGCGCTACTCAGCGTTACCCACGCTGAACCGGACCGCACCAACGCCGCATTACCCTTGTGGCGTCAGGGATTTGAGATGACCTTCGATTACGCATTTATCCTCAGCACGCTGCCGGCGTTTCTCAAGGCCGTGGGCGTGACCTTGCAAGTCGGCTTGATCGCCATTGGCACCTCCATGCTGGTGGCCTTGATCAACGCCGCGCTGCTGGTATTTCGCACGCCTTACGTGTGGCGCCTGGTGGCGCTGTACGTCGAGCTGGCGCGCAACACACCGCTGCTGATCCAGCTGTTTTTCGTCTACTTCGCGTTGCCGGCCCTGGGGCTGAATATCTCCGGGTTCTGGGCGGCGATCATCACCATGACCTTTCTTGGCGGCGCCTACCTCACCGAAGTGCTGCGCGCCGGTGTCGAGGCGGTGCCGCTGGCACAGATCGAGTCGGGCAAGTCCATCGGCCTGTCCCACTGGCAGCTACTGCGTCATGTGATCCTGCCCCAGGCCGGGATCCTCAGCCTGCCGGCACTGTTTGCGAACTTCATTTTCCTGCTCAAGGAAACCACGATCGTGTCAGCCGTGGCGGTGCCAGAGATTCTCTACACCACCAAAAGCTACATCGCCCTCTACTACAAAACCTACGAAATGCTCGCCGTGCTGACGCTGATCTGCGTGCTGTTATTCCTGCCGCTGTCGCTGCTGCTCAACCGCCTTGAAAGGAGGCTCCAGCATGGCCAGTTCGGGTCTTGAATTACTCTGGGTGTCGTTGCCGCAACTGGGCAAGGGCGCTGCGCAAACCCTGTCGATCTCATTCTTGAGCATCGCCTTCAGCACCGTTGGTGGCGTGGTGTATGGCGTATTGCGCACGCTGAATTCGAAAGCCATCAACCTGGTGCTGCGCATTTACCTGGAGCTGTTCCGCGCCATCCCGGTGCTGGTGTGGTTGTACCTGCTGTTCTTCGGCCTGCCGATTTTCTTCGGCCTGAGCATCCCAAGCTTCTGGTGCGCGGTGCTGGTGTTGTCGCTGTGGGGCGCCAGTGAAGTGGGCGAAGTGGTGCGCGGCGCCCTGCATTCGTTGCCCCGCGGCCAGCGTGAAGCCGGCCTGTCGATTGGCCTGTCGGACCCGCAGCTGTACGGCTACGTGCTGCTGCCCCAGGCCCTGAAACGCATGACCCCGCCGACCATCAACGTCTACACCCGCATTATCAAGACCAGCTCGCTGGCGGTGCTGATCGGTGTGGTGGACGTGATCAAGGTCGGCCAGCAAATCATCGAGCGCACCTACGAGTCGGTGTTGATCTACGGCGCGCTGTTCCTGTTTTTCTTCTTTATCTGCTACCCGTTGTCGGCCGCCTCCAAGGTGCTGGAACGGCGCTGGGCCCACGCATGAGCGCATTGATCGAGTTCCAGGGTTTCAATAAATTTTTCGGCGACCAGCAGGTGCTCAAGGGCATCGACCTGAGTGTGCAAAGCGGCGAAGTGGTGGTGATTCTCGGCCCCAGCGGCTGCGGCAAAAGCACCTTGCTACGTTGCCTCAATGGCCTGGAAGTGGCCCACAGCGGCAGCCTGCGTTTTGCCGGTAAAGAGCTGCTGGACAAGGCCACCGACTGGCGCCAGGTACGCCAGGACGTGGGCATGGTGTTCCAGAGTTACCACCTGTTCCCGCACATGAGCGTGCTCGAGAATATTTTGCTCGGCCCGTTGAAAGTACAAAAACGCGAGCCCCGCGAAGCCCGTGCCCAGGCTGAAAAGCTGCTGGAGCGGGTGGGCCTTTGCGACAAACGCGACGCTTACCCGCGCCAGCTCTCGGGCGGCCAGCAACAACGCATCGCCATCGTCCGCTCGTTGTGCATGAACCCACAGGTCATGCTGTTTGACGAAGTCACCGCCGCCCTCGACCCGGAAATGGTCAAGGAAGTATTGGAAGTGATCCAGGGCCTGGCCCGGGACGGCATGACCCTGCTGATCGTCACCCATGAAATGGCCTTCGCCCGCGCCGTCGCCGACCGCGTGGTGTTTATGGAAGCCGGCCGCATCCTCGAACAAAACACCCCTGAGGCATTCTTTACGAACCCGCAAACCGCACGCGCGCAGCAGTTCCTGGAGAAGTTCTCCTTCGTTTCAACACTGCCCAAAAGAACCAAGGAATTGGAGCTGCTATGAAAACTGCCACGTTGTTATTCCCCCTGTTCGGCCTCGCTCTGCTGGCCGGCTGCAACAAATCCGAAGAGCCCGCCAAGACGGCTGCTGCCACCCCGGCTCCGGCTGCGGTGAGCTACATCGACAAGATCAAGGCGCGGGACAAGCTGATCGTCGGCGTATTTACCGACAAGCCGCCGTTTGGTTTTGTGGACGAGTCCGGTCGCTACGTCGGCTTCGATACCGACATCGGCCGCCGTTTTGCCAAGGACCTGCTGGGCGACGAGAACAAGGTTGAATTCGTCGCGGTGGAACCGGCGAGCCGCATTCCGTTCCTGCAAAGCGACAAGGTCGACCTGATCCTCGCGAACATGACCGTGACACCTGAGCGCAAGGAAGCGGTGGACTTCACCAACCCCAACCTGAAAGTGGCGGTGCAGGCACTGGTGGCCAACACCAGCGAAGTGAAAAACCTGGACGACCTGGCGACCCGCACCACCATCGTCACCACCGGCACCACGGCTGATATCTGGCTGACCAAGAACCACCCGGACTGGAAACTGCTGAAGTTCGAGAAAAACTCCGAGTCGCTGCAAGCGCTGTCGGCCGGCCGTGGTGATGCGTATGCGCAAGACAACCTGGTGTTGTTCAGCTGGGCCAAGCAGAACCCGGGCTACCGTGTGCTGGAGCAAAAATTGGGCGATGAAGCGCCGATTGCGCCGGCGGTGAAGAAGGGCAACATCGAACTGCGTGACTGGGTGAATACCGAGTTGGCCAAGCTGGGCGAAGAGAAGTATTTGCTCAAGCTGTATGACCAGTATGTTCGCAAGGAACTGAGCGATGACACCAAGCCGGAAAGCGTGATTGTTGAAGGCGGCAAGTGGCAGGGTTGACTATGCGGTAACTGTTCTACCGCTATCGCAGGCAAGCCAGCTCCCACCTTTGAATGTATTCACAAATCAAAATGTGGGAGGGGGCTTGCCCGCGATGAGGCCATGTCAGGCACCGCCTAACTCGGCCAATGCCACGCCGGCTCATCCAGCACCCGCTGCCCCACCACCTGCGTCTGCCCCATCACCTTCTCCAGCACAATCGAGTTGCACCCGTGATCCTGCTGCAACGCCGCAATCAAGCGGCTGGCATGCGACACCACCCACACCTGACACTGCTGCGACACCTGGATGATCAAACGCGCCAACGCCGGCAACAGGTCCGGGTGCAAACTGGTTTCCGGTTCGTTGAGTACCATCATCGTTGGCGGCCTCGGCGTCAGCAGCGCCGCCACCAGCAGCAGATAGCGCAAGGTTCCGTCCGACAACTCTGCCGCCGACAATGGCCGCAGCAACCCTTCCTGATAAAATTCGATGGCAAAGCGGCCACCCTGCAAGGGCGTGATATTCAACCGTGCCCCGGGAAACGCATCGCTGATCGCCCGCTGCAATGCCTCGGGGTCGCCAATCTCGCGGATGGTCTGCAACGCCGCTGCCAGGTCCCGACCGTCGTGATGCAACACCGGCGTACGCGTGCCCAGTTGCGGTTGGCGCACCGGGGCGTCGACGTCGCTGCGAAAGTGATCATAAAAGCGCCAGCCGCGAATGCTTTCGCGCAGCAGCAGCACTTCCGGCGAACCCCGCAGGCTGCCGACCTGATCGAACAGGCTGTGGTAGTCCGGCGTGTGCTGGGCCAATACATCCCAGGCGCGGCCATCCCGGGCTCGCACCATCGGGCCGGAGCGCTGTACCAGCAGGCTCGCCGGGCGGTACACGTGGCCGGCCCAGATGCATTCCTTCTTGATCTGCGGGTCCAGGGTAAAGAACGACTGTTTGTCGGGCTCCGGCAACCCGAGAGAGATCGCATAGCTGAAATCTTCCCCGGCAAACCCCAGGCGCAAGCGCTTGGCTCCCTTCGACACGCTCGCCTCCACCGCCACCTCGCCATTGAGCATGCGCCGGCTGATGTTTTCCGGCCCGGCCCAGAAGGTTGAATCCAGCCCGCCCTCACGGGCCAATGCGTTGATCACCCCGCCCTGGGCCGTCTCCGCCAGCAACCGCAGGGCGCGATACAGGTTGGACTTGCCGCTGCCATTGGGGCCGGTGATCAGGTTCAACCGATCCAGCGGCACCACCAATTTGTTGATTGAGCGGTAATTGGCCACCGCGAGGGTCTTGAGCATGGGAAAAATTATCGGCGTGGGAACCATTGGAGTATGGGATTCTCCATGCAGATAAGGAACCCTGTTCTAAGCTCACAGTCGCATAGACACTGGCACGGCGGCATCACGCAAAAGGAGCCTGCATGGGCGGTCCCACCTCCACATTTATCCTCGGCCTTGGCCTGCTGGCGCTGTTGAGCGGTTGCGGCCAGGAAAAAGCCGAACCCAAAGAACATTCCCGGGTGTTTGTGCAGACCGTGAAGTCTTCCGACTTTGCGGCCGCCGTGACCTTGACCGGCGATATCCAGGCGCGGGTGCAGACCGATCTGTCATTCCGCGTGGGCGGCAAGATCATCCAGCGCATGGTGGATGTCGGTGACCGCGTCAGCGCCAGGCAGGTGTTGGCCAAGCTCGATCCGAAAGACTTACAGACCAATGTCGATTCCGCCCAGGCCCAGGTGGTCGCCGAGCAGGCGCGGGTCAAACAGACCGCTGCCGCGTTTGTGCGCCAGGAGAAACTCCTGCCTAAGGGCTACACCAGCCGCAGCGAATACGACTCCGCCCAAGCCGCGTTGCGCAGCAGCCAAAGCGCGCTGACCGCCGCCCAGGCGCAGTTGGCCAACGCCCGTGAACAGTTGGGCTATACCTCGCTGATCGCCGATGCGCCGGGCATCATCACCGCGCGCCAGGCCGAGGTGGGCCAGGTGGTGCAGGCCACCGTGCCGATTTTCAGCCTGGCCCGGGATGGCGAGCGCGACGCGGTGTTCAACGTCTATGAATCACTGCTGGTGGAGCCGCCACCGGACAAACCGATCACCGTCAGCCTGCTGGAAAACCCGCAGATTACCGCCGTGGGCAAGGTGCGCGAAGTCACCCCGGCCGTGGCTGCGAATACCGGCACGGTGCAAGTCAAGATCGCCCTCGATGCACTGCCCAAGGGCATGCAATTGGGCTCGGTGGTCAGCGCCACCGCCAATGGCCCGGCCAAGGCCAGTATCGAGTTGCCGTGGGCCGCGTTGACCAAAGACATCAGTGCGCCGGCAGTTTGGTTGATTGACGGCGACGGCAAGGCGCAGCTGCACAAGGTCACCGTGGCGCGCTATCTAACCGGCAAGGTGATCATCAGCGACGGCCTCAAGGGTGGCGAAAAAGTCGTGGTGGCCGGCGGGCAATTGCTGCACCCCGGCATGCTCGTGGAAATCGCCCAGCCGCCGGATCAGGCCCAGGCCCAAGGGGTGCAGCCATGAAGCGGCTGACGTGTATGCTTGCCGCCAGCCTGCTGTTGATGGCGTGCTCCAAGGAAGAACCGGCGCCGGAACCGGTGCGCCCGGTACTGTCGATTGAAGTGAAATCCGAAGACCAGGAAAACCTCGGCCGCTTCGCCGGTACCATCCAGGCCCGTTATGAAAGCAACCTCGGTTTCCGTGTGCCCGGCCGTATCGCCCGGCGCGCGGTCGACGTGGGCGCTGAAGTGGAGCAGGGCGCGTTGCTGGCCGTGCTCGACCCCACCGATCAACAGAACCAGTTGCGTGCCGCCCAGGGCGACCTGGCCCGTGTTGAGGCCCAGTGGATCAACGCCCAGGCCAACGCACGTCGACAACAAGAGTTGTTCAGCCGGGGCGTCGGCGCCCAGGCCCAACTGGACATCGCCCAGACGGACCTTAAAACCACCCAGGCCTCCCTTGACCAAGCCAAGGCCTCGGTCAACCAGGCCAAGGACCAGCTCAACTACAGCGAGCTGCGTACCGACCATGCGGGCATCGTCACCGCCTGGAATGCCGAGGCCGGCCAGGTGGTTGCCGCCGGGCAGCAAGTGGTGACCCTGGCGCGTCCGGACATCAAGGAGGCCGTCATCGATTTGCCTGCGGGTCTCGCCGAGCGCCTGCCACCCGACGTGGTGTTCCTGGTCGCCGGGCAAATGGACCCAACCGTCAGCACCACCGCCACCGTGCGTGAGATCGAACCCCAGGCCCAAAGCGCGACCCGCACCCGACGTGCGCGCCTGACCCTGGCCGAAACGCCGCCCGCGTTTCGCCTCGGCACCGCCATCAGCGTGACCCTGAGTTCGGCCATCGCCCCGCGCATCGAGCTGCCCCTGAGCGCCTTGCAGGAAGCCGACGGCAAGACCCGCATCTGGGTTATCGACACCCAAAGCCAGACCGTGCAACCGCGTGATGTCAGCATCGTCAGCCGTGACGCCGACAGCGCCTTGCTCAACGCCGGCGTCAAACCCGGCGAGCGCGTGGTGAGTGCCGGTGTGAACAGCCTGAAGCCTGGGCAAAAAGTCAAAATCGACGAGGACAGCCCGCGATGAAAGGGAGCTTCAACTTATCCGACTGGGCCCTCAAGCATCAGTCCTTCGTCTGGTACCTGATGTTCGTCGCGCTGTTGATGGGCGTGTTCTCGTACATGAACCTTGGCCGCGAGGAAGACCCGTCTTTCACCATCAAGACCATGGTGATCCAAACCCGCTGGCCCGGCGCGACCCAGGAAGAAACCCTCAAGCAGGTCACCGACCGCATCGAGAAAAAACTCGAAGAGCTCGACTCCCTCGACTACGTAAAAAGCTACACCCGGCCGGGTGAGTCCACGGTGTTTGTGTTCCTGCGGGACACCACCAGTGCCAAGGCGATCCCGGAGATCTGGTACCAGGTACGCAAGAAAATCGACGACATCCGCGGCAGCTTTCCCCAGGGATTGCAGGGGCCATCGTTCAACGACGAGTTCGGTGATGTGTTCGGCTCGGTGTATGCGTTTACCGCCGATGGCTTGTCGATGCGCCAGTTGCGCGATTACGTCGAGCAAGCGCGCGCCGAGATTCGTTCGGTGCCGGGGTTGGGCAAGGTCGAGATGATCGGCCAGCAGGACGAAGTGATTTACCTGAACTTCTCCACCCGCAAACTTGCGGCGCTGGGGATTGATCAGCGCCAGGTGGTGCAAAGCCTGCAATCGCAGAATGCGGTGACGCCGGCCGGGGTGATCGAGGCCGGGCCGGAGCGGATTTCGGTGCGCACCTCCGGGCAGTTCGCCTCGGAGAAGGACCTGGCCAACGTCAACCTGCGGCTCAACGACCGTTTTTATCGACTGGCGGATGTGGCGCAAATCACCCGTGGCTATGTCGACCCGTCGACGCCGATGTTCCGGTTCAACGGCAAGCCTGCCATCGGCTTGGCCATCGCCATGCAAAAGGGCGGCAACATCCAGGACTTCGGCAAGGCCCTGCACAAACGCATGGATGAGCTGACGGCCGACCTGCCGGTGGGTGTGGGCGTGCACAAGGTGTCCGACCAGGCCGAAGTGGTGGAAGAGGCCGTGGGCGGCTTCACCAGTGCGCTGTTTGAAGCGGTGATCATCGTGCTGGTGGTGAGCTTTATCAGCCTCGGTGTGCGCGCGGGCTTGGTGGTGGCGTGTTCGATTCCGTTGGTGCTGGCGCTGGTATTTGTGTTTATGGAATACAGCGGCATCACCATGCAACGGGTGTCGCTGGGTGCGTTGATCATCGCCCTCGGCCTGTTGGTGGACGACGCGATGATCACCGTGGAGATGATGATCACACGCCTGGAAAAAGGCGAAACCAAGGAGCAGGCGGCAACCTTTGCCTATACCTCCACGGCGTTCCCGATGTTGACCGGCACGCTGGTAACCGTCGCCGGTTTTGTACCGATCGGCCTTAACGCCAGTTCGGCGGGTGAATACACCTTCACCTTGTTCGCGGTGATTGCCGTGGCGATGCTGGTGTCGTGGGTGGTCGCCGTATTGTTCGCGCCGGTGCTGGGGGTGCATATCCTCAGCAGCAAGGTCAAACCCCACAGCGCCGAGCCGGGCCGGGTGGGCCGGGCCTTCAATGGCGGCATGCTCTGGGCCATGCGCAACCGCTGGTGGGCCATCGGCATTACCGTGCTGTTGTTCGTGGCGTCGGTGTTTTCCATGCAGTTCGTGCAGAACCAGTTTTTCCCGTCTTCGGACCGTCCGGAAATCCTCGTCGACCTGAACCTGCCGCAAAACGCCTCGATCAACGAGACCCGCAAGGCCGTCGACCGCCTTGAAGCGATCATCAAGGACGACCCGGACATCGCGCGCTGGAGCACCTACATCGGCCAGGGCGCGATCCGTTTCTACCTGCCGCTGGACCAGCAACTGGAGAACCCGTACTACGCGCAGTTGGTGATTGTCAGCAAGGGCCTGGAAGAGCGTGGCGCGCTGATTGCGCGCCTGCAAAAACGCCTGCGGGAAGATTTTGTCGGCGTCGGCAGCTTTGTGCAGCCACTGGAAATGGGCCCGCCGGTGGGGCGTCCGATCCAGTACCGGGTGTCTGGCAAGGACATCGACCAGGTGCGCAAACACGCGATCGAACTGGCGACGATGCTCGATAAGAACACCCACATGGGCGAGATCATCTACGACTGGAACGAGCCGGGCAAAGTCCTGCGGGTGGACATCGCCCAGGACAAGGCGCGGCAACTGGGGCTGTCGTCGGAAGACGTGGCGCAGTTGATGAACAGCGTGGTCAGTGGTGCGTCGGTGACCCAGGTGCATGACGATATCTACCTGATCAACGTCGTCGGCCGCGCCGAAGATGCCGAGCGCGGTACGCCGGAGACTTTGCAGAACCTGCAGATCGTCACGCCCAACGGCACCTCGATTCCGCTGCTGGCATTCGCCACCGTGCGCTATGAGCTTGAACAGCCGTTGGTGTGGCGCCGGGATCGCAAACCGACCATCACCATCAAGGCGGCGGTACGCGACGACATGCAACCGACCGACCTGGTGAAACAGCTCAAGCCGGACATCGACAAGTTCAGTGCTGGGTTGCCGGTGGGCTACAAGGTCGCCACCGGCGGCACCGTGGAAGAAAGCGGCAAGGCCCAGGGCCCGATCGCCAAGGTGGTGCCGCTGATGCTGTTCTTGATGGCGACCTTCCTGATGATCCAGCTGCACAGTGTGCAGAAGATGTTCCTGGTGGCCAGCGTTGCGCCGCTGGGGCTGATTGGCGTGGTACTGGCGCTGATTCCCACGGGTACGCCCATGGGCTTTGTGGCGATCCTGGGGATTCTCGCGTTGATCGGCATCATCATTCGCAACTCGGTGATCCTGGTGACGCAGATCGACGCCTACGAACGCGACGGCTACACGCCGTGGGATGCGGTGGTGGAAGCCACCGAACACCGGCGCCGGCCAATCCTGCTGACCGCGGCGGCGGCCAGCCTGGGCATGATCCCTATCGCCCGGGAGGTGTTCTGGGGCCCGATGGCTTATGCGATGATCGGCGGCATAATCATTGCGACGTTGCTGACGCTGCTGTTTTTGCCGGCGCTGTATGTGGCCTGGTACAAGATTCGGGAGCCGAAGCACGAACAGGCCTGAATATGACCCACTGGTTGCGCCACGGGCTGCTGATTGGCAGCCTGGTTTTATCGCCCCTTGCGGGCGCCACGACCGTACTGGAAAACAACCTGTGGCGCATCGAGCTCGACCCGGCCACCCTGGCGATTCGTGCCAAGCCTGCTGACCACGATGCCGTGCAAGCCAGCGATGGAGTCGACGCGCACACGGTTGGCCAACTGACGCAAAGCGCCAAACACGCCAGCTGGCAATGGGACGATGGGGCTTATCGCCTGAGCGCTACCCTTGATCAACGCGACCTGGCCCTGACGATCACCGCCCGTGGTGCCGGTGAGTTGGCGATCTTGCGACAGCCGGCCAGCGCGATGGGCCGCGGCCTGATCTGGCCCCTGGCCGAGGGGCATTACGTGCCGGCCGGCAATGGCGTATGGCAAAAATTCCTGCTGGAGCAGGGCGACGTCAACACCACGCAAGACCTCAGCCTGCCGCTGTGGGGGGTTGATCACGGCACGTTCAGCCTTAACTGGCTGATGACCAACCCCTACAATAACCGCCTGCACTGGCGGGCAGATGGTGCGGGGTTGGCGTTATCCGCGGCCCATGAGTTCACCACGCTGGACCCTGCGGCACCGATGACCCTGCTGTTGCACCTGGGCGAAAGCGACCCGCTGGCCGGCGCCAAGCGTTATCGCCAGTGGCTGGTAGCACAGGGGCGTTATGAGTCGCTGGCGGACAAACTGCAGCAAACCCCGGAAGCGGGAAAATTGCTGGGTGCCAGCCATATCTACCTGTGGGGCAACGACCTGCTGGCCCCGGAGGATGTGCGCGATTGGCCGCAACTGCTCAAATTGCTGCGCAGCGGCAAAGGGCTGGCGGCGCAATTGAATGGCGTGCTGGACAAAGAGGCTGCGCAGGTCCGGCAGGTCAAGCAACCGTATGAGCAAGCCGTGCTCCTGCGGGGATTGAACGCAGCAATCAACAAAAAAGCCCGGCAGGGCTGGCAGCGCTCCACCGAGCCGGGCATGACCGCACTCGCTGAGGGCTATGGGGCACTGCGCAGCGAGTTGGCCGTGGCCTTTGCCGGCGCCTTGAGCGCCACGCCGCAGACCTGGGGCAACACCTTGTCGGTCTCCAACGCGTTGAAAGACGCCGGCCTCAAACGGCTGCTGGTAACCCAGGGCGAAGGCTGGGAAGGCGGGCTTTGGCATCCTGAAGCGGTCAAGGCCGGGGTGGACGCCGGTTACTTGATGGCGCCCTACGACTCTTATGAAACGGCGCTGTCTGCCACTGAAAACCCCGACTGGATCACCGCACACCTGGGCAGCAAGGCCTACCGCGAGTGCGCGATCGTATTGAAGGGTGGCCAGCTCAAGACCGGTTTCCAGAAGTCTGGCCACTACACCGACCCGCGCTGCGTGCGACCGTTGCTGGAAGCGCGGGTCCAGGCGGTGCAAGCCAAATCCGGGTTCAACGCGTGGTTCCTCGACGCCTACGCCACCAGCATGCTGTTCGACAGTTATCGCACCGGCGCCAGCATGACCCAGGCACAGAATGCCGAAGGCAATATCGACGCGTCCCACTGGATCAGTAGCGTGCTCAAGTTGCCGGCAGGCTCGGAGGACGGTAATGCGATTACCGCACGGGGCATTCTGTTTGCCCACGGCATGCAAACGCCGGTGCTGGGCTGGGGTGATCGGCAGATGACTAAGGACAAGCAGTCGCCGTACTTCGTTGGCGCCTGGTACCCGCCGGAACAGCCGGCGGTGTTCTTCAAGTCGGTGCCGTTGAAGGAGCCGTTTCGCACGGTTTATTTCGACCCGGCGATGCGCCTGCCGTTGTATCAGGCGGTGTTCCACGGCTCGGTTATCACCACGCACCACTGGCTATTCGACAGCCTGAAACTGAGCAATGTGCGGCGCGAGAATGAACTGACGCAACTGCTCTACAACGTGCCGCCGCTGTATCACCTGAGTGCGGCGACGGTGAAGCAGCGCTTGCCGGTGATTCAGCGCCAGGATGGATTCTTCCGGCCGCTGCATGAGCGGTTGGCGACTCAGGCGATGACCGATTTTCGCTGGTTGACGGAAGATAAACAGGTGCAGCAGACCACGTTTGCCGATGGGACGCGGTTGGTGGCGAATTTTTCCGGGGAGGTGAGAGAAGGTTATGCGGCGAGCAGCGTAACGGCGTTCATATCCGGCGCATCACCCACAATTTATTCCGTAGCAGCTGTCGAGCCCTAGCGAGGCTGCGTTGGCCGCGCTGCCGAGTTTGAGCCAGGCACGGTGACCGAGGTGCGCCTGACGCAGCCTCGCCAGGGCTCGACAGCTGCTACGGGGGGT
>NZ_JBUZVP010000026.1:0-112185 GCF_055409485.1 Pseudomonas sp. A125 | reverse complement strand
CGAAGTTATGGGCGAGGTGATGCAGAAGGCCATGGCTATGCGGCATGATGCTCCAGCTTCAATTCAATGACCGTGTTGCACTCAGCTCCTGCAACCGCCCTGATATAAGTGCCCACGTCTTTTTCAAGCATGGCATCGACCCAGGCGTGCGCCAGGCCTACGTCCCGGGCTTTGACACTGATACACCAGCAATCAATCCAGCCAATTGCCCCTTCCTTGGGAATCGTGAGTTCGGCGTTAACCCCGCGTTTCTTGAGCATGGCCGCCTGGGGTTCGCCCATGGACATCATGAAGTCGATGCCGCCCTGGGCAAAGATGCTCACCCCGTCATCAAAGCCGGAATAATAACTGGCGATATTGGACTTTTGCGCAAGCAGTTTGCTCTTGATCAGGGTGAATTGATCATCGGTCAAGTTAAACGGGTCTTTAATGCCCAGTGTCAACGCGGCCGTCACAATGGCGTTGTTGGCATCGTCCACAATAATCATCCGACCTTTGTATTTCTCATCCCAAAGCACTTCCCAACTGTCCGGGGCCACTTTAAAGACGTCGGCGTTGTATATCAGTGGGATCGAGCCCCAGGCGAAGGGGGCCGCGTAGGTTTTGCCATCAAACTTGATCGCTGACACGTCCTGGAAAGTAGGCATCAGGTTCTTGGCGTTTTGCAACTTGGCCACGTCGAGCGGCTGGATCAGCTTTTCCTGGGTCAGACGTTTATAAGAAGAAGTCTCGATGGCGATCACGTCATAATCGGCACCTTTGGAGGCGGTCATTTTTGCGAAGATTTCATCCACGCTGGCCGCGTAAGTGACGGAGACGGAAGCGCCGGTTTTTTTCTCGAACGCCTTCACCCACTGGTCGTCTGCGTAACCTTCCCACGTCAGCACCCTGAGTTCTTTACTCGCCGCCCCAGCGGTGCGTATGAAACCTGGAGTAATAAGCGCGCTGGCCGCAACGACGGTACTTAAAGCCAAAAAATCACGTCTTTTCATGTCGTTCTCTCTCGATACTTTTAAATTATTATGCGCGAACTACTTGGGCGTGATAGTTGGCCCGCTTAGTGATCGCTCGTCTTGCACGACACCTGCCCAGCAGTAAAAAATGATTCAATATCGGTAAAGCCGTATTGTTGTTATGCCTTGCGCTCAATACTTTGACGTAACGACAGTGCACCCAGCGCTGCACACATCAGCGTGACGCACAGCACTACCGAGACCAGGGCATTGATTTCCGGGGTGAAGCCGGTTCGCATCATTGCCCACAACCGCATGGGGAGTGTGCTGTCGCCTCCGACCAGGAAGAAGGTAACCAATGTTTCGTCGAACGACAGTGCAAACGCCAGCAGGGAACTTGTCACTAATGCCGAACGTAACTGAGGGAACACGATATAGATAAAGGTCTCAAAACCGTTGGCGCCCAAATCAAGTGAACCCTCGATTTGTGAGTCTTCAAGTGTGTCCAGCCGGATCATGATCATGCGATAGATAACCGCCAGTATCAGCACAACGTGGCCGATGGTAACGGTCACCAGGCTCCGTTCCAGGCCTGCCTCTCTAAAGGCCACCAGCAATGAGATACCGGTAATGATGGCGGGCAATACGAACGGCAAAAATATAACGAACTCGATATATTTTTGACCCTTACGCGCGCCAGTCTTCATGTAGTAGGCCAGCGCCAGCGAAATAATCGTCGCCGCCACCACAGCGCAAGCTCCCACCCACAACGAGTTACCCAGTGAGTCGAGCAACTGACTGTTTTGCGCAAACTTGCCGTACCACTGCAAGCTGAAATCCGACCAGTCAATCTGATGGTTTTTAATGCTGAAGAACGACAGCGTCACCACAATGGCTGCCGGCGCATAGAGCACGGCAAACGCCAAGATACCGATCACCCACAGTACAGTGAGCGTGACACGTTCCATGGGGGTCATTTTACTCTCCCGATACGGGAAACAAGGGAGGCAAGCCCGATGATTGCGATCACCGCGACCAACAACACCACCGCCAGCGCAGCACCGAGTGGCCAGTTGAACGCCATGCCGAACTGGCTCCAGATGGCGCGCCCGAACGTGAAGCCCTCGCTGCCACCGACCATTTGCGGGGTCAGGTAGTCACCAATGGCGATCACCATCACAAACAACGCACCGGCAATCGACCCAGGCAAACTTAAGGGAAGGACGATGGTTAAAAACGTCCAGCCGGGCTTGGCCCCCAGGTCGGCAGCGGCGGCGATCAGCGAGGGTGGAATACGATCAAGCGCCAGGAATATCGGCAATATGCCAAACGGCAGATAGATCACCGCCATCGCGATCATTACGGCGGTCTGGTTGAAAATAAACAGCCGGCTGGGCGCGTCTATTACCCCCAGGGATAACAACAGCGAATTCAAAAACCCGCTGTACCCCAGAATGCTGCGCATCGCGTAAATCTTGACGACGTAGTTCATCACCAGGGGCAAGGCACTGAGCAACAGCAGCAGGTAGCGTGCCGAACCCTCCAGGCGCCATATCAAGTAGGAAATAATGTAGCCAAACACCAACGCTACCAGGGCAACGAAGAAGGCCAGCTTCAGCGTGCCGAGAAAGACCTTGAGGTAACTGCCGGCAAAAAAGCCTGCATAGTTCGCCCAGGTCAGGCTCCCCGTCAAAACGCCATTCTTCTGCTCTAAAAAGCTATACGCCAGGAACGACACCAGCGGTACCAGGATCATGACGGTGGGAACGCCATAAATCAGGAGTTTCACCAGGATCCTGGTGAGCTGCAGCCGCTTCGGGCTGGCAGGTTCCATTTCCAAAGTCAGGGTGGTCATCTAGGCTTCTCTCGGCACAAAGCTGACATCGGACGCTGACCAGCGCAGCGAAACCTGGGCGCCAACACTCAAATGATTGGCGCACAGCGCAGTCGGCAAGCGGACTTTGATGCGATGCACCGCCGCACTGCCCAGAGAAAGTGATAACTGGGTGGTAGGCCCAAGGAAGGTCAGGCCTTCAAGCTTCGCGGTGGTGACCTGCTCGTCCGCCCTGCATTCGGCGCCGTCATGCAGGCTGAAACTTTCAGGCCGGATGGCTATTTGCAGCGCCTTGTCCATGCCCCCGGGCGAAGCGTGTTGACCCAGTGGGCTCTCAATGAAGGAGGCGCCCTTCGGGGTGGTCGGCAGCAAGTTGTTTTCTCCAAAGAACTTGGCGACAAACTCGGTTTTGGGCTTGTAGTAGATCTCTTGGGGGGTGCCCACTTGAATCAGGCGGCCATGGTCCATCACGGCGATGCGATCTGACATGGCGATCGCCTCTTCCTGGTCATGGGTGATGAACACAAAGGTGGTGCGAATTCTTCGTTGCAGGTCCTTGAGAAAATCCTGCATGGATCGACGCAGTTCGGCGTCCAGCGCCGCCAGGGGCTCGTCGAGCAGGATCACTTGCGGTTCACAGACGATGGCCCGTGCCAGGGCAACGCGTTGACGCTGGCCGCCAGAAAGTGCCGCAGGATAGCGGTCGGCCTTGTCTGCCAGGTTGACGGTTTCCAGTACGGCCCTGACCTTGGCCTTGATCTGAGCGGCTGGCAGGCGGCGAATACGCAGCCCGTACCCCACATTGCCCGCCACGGTCATGTGCGGAAAGAGCGCGTAGTCCTGGAACACCGTATTAAACGGTCTTTTGAAGATCGGCAAACTGACAATGTCGGTTCCGCGCAATAACACCTGCCCCGATGTCGGTGTCGTGAACCCGCCAATCATGCGCAGAATGGTTGTCTTGCCGGACCCGGATGGACCCAGGATAGTCAGAAACTCCCCGTCTTTGATCTCCAGGTTAACCGGCTTCAACACGTTGATGCTGCCGTATGACTTCGTCACATCAACGAGACGAATCAGTTCCGACGTACCCGTGGACAAAACAGCGTTCGCTAAAACAGTCATTTTTCTTGTTCTCACCCGAGCCCTAGACAAATACCAGCACACGTCAGACACCTTATAGCCCAGCCACCTTCACGCCGTCGATTGACGCCGGGGGGCCCTCTTACCGCCCCCATTGCAACGCAATCGGGTTGGCCGCGCTGGCCAGTTCAAGCAGGCCCTCGCGTGTTTTCGGGTGCAGCATTTCCAGGGGATGGCGCACAGCGTCAGACTTGATCACCCCGCCCTCCTTCATCACCGTTTTCGCCGCACGCAGGCCGCATTGACGGTTCTCGTAATTGATCAGCGGCAAGATCCGCTCATAGGCCTGGATGGCATCCTGGCGACGACCTTCGGCATGGGCGGCCATCACGGGCCGGATCAGGTCGGGAATCATCGCGCTGGCCATGACGCCACGCGCCCCGGCATCCAGGTCGGCCATAAGGGTTATCGCCTCCTCACCATTGAACGGGCCGACGATGTTGCCTGCGCCCAGTTCGATCAGCTGACGCAGCTTGGCGGCGGTGCCTGGCACTTCGATTTTGAAGTAACGAACCAGCGGCAAGGTGCGTGCCACTTCCGCCAGAAACGCGGTGGACAGCGTCACGCCACTTAGCGGTGCATCCTGGATCATGATCGACAGTTGGCATGCCTCTGCTACCCGGGCGAAATGCTCGCTGATCAATCGCGGCTCCAGCTTGATGCCCGCGCCATGGTAGGGCGGCATCATCATGATCAACCTGGCCCCGTGGTCTGCGGCGTGACGTGCGCGCTGGCTGGCGACCTGGGTACTGAAGTGGCTGCAGGTGACCATCACCGGCACACGACCCTGCACATGTTCCAGGCAGAACTCAGTCAATTGGCGGCGCTCTTCATCCGAAAGCAGAAACTGTTCCGAGTAATTGGCCAGGATGCAGATACCGTCGACGCCCTGGTCGATCATGCAGTCCAGTACACGCCCCTGCCCCTCGAAATCGAGCTCGCCGGCATCGTTGAAAGGCGTGGGAGCAACAGGAAAAAGCCCCGAGTACGGCCCAGTTGTTTGCATTGCAAGAACCTCTTCCATTGGGGTGATCAGCCACGGCCCTAGGCCGTCATGACGCTGTGGTTGGCTGCCGAATGAAAAGTACTGCACTTGATGCGGGACGAGTAATGAGAAGCGCGCCGCTGCCGATAACCGCTGGCTATCCCCTGCGGTTGCCGGGCCGGCATCACCTTTTGATTACGGCCCAACGGGCGCTTCTATCGTTTTCGCTGATGAGCTCTATTGGCCGGAACCCGTTCAGCCTCGTGCGGCCCGCTTTGTAGAATGCCAACCACAGTCAAGTCGCCCTCATGGCGCTGGAGGTTGTCATGCGTTACCTGTTTATTGCCCTGCTGGGCCTGTTCAGCACCCTGGCCGTCGCCCAGGGTGAACCCCCTGCGCCCGCGGCGAGTGCCAGCGTACCCGCCAGCGAGGCGTACGATTACTCCCAGGACCTGGATATTGCCAAGGTGGTACGCGTGAGTTCCGAATCCTCCACCGAGTGCGGGCCGGTCAAGGGGCACATGGTTTATATCGACAGCCACGGCGTACGGCACGAACTGGACTACATGCGCCTGGGCGATGCGTGCCAGCACGGTTGACTGCTAACCATTCGTCGGGCCTGGCGGAAATCGGTTACAACTATTTCCGCGCGCAAAATCACTAATCCATAGAACCCGTTGTGATCTATGGAGATTGAGATGACTGATTACCCGCGCCCACCCTTCCCCAGCCAGGCCCAATCCGTTCCCGGTTCGCAGAAGAAAATGGAACCGTACCCGGACTGCGGCGAAAAGACTTACACCGGCTCTGGCCGCCTGGCCAACAAGATAGCCCTGGTCACCGGCGCCGACAGCGGCATCGGGCGTGCCGTGGCGATTGCCTTCGCCCGCGAAGGTGCCGACGTTGCCATCGCATACCTGGATGAGCACGAGGACGCAAAAGAAACCGCCCGTTGGGTGGAAGAAGCCGGCCGCCAATGCCTGCTGCTGCCTGGGGATCTCGCGCAAAAGGCCAACTGCCAAATGATTGTCGACAAGACCGTAGAGCAATTCGGGCGTATCGATGTGCTGGTCAATAACGCAGCATTCCAAATGACCCACGAGACCTTCGAGGAGATTCCCGACGAGGAATGGGTCAAGACCTTCGATATCAACATCACCGCCATGTTTCGCATCTGCAAGGCCGCGCTGCCGCACATGAAGCCCGGCGGCTCGATCATCAATACCAGCTCGGTGAATTCCGATATGCCCAAGCCTACGTTGCTGGCGTATGCCGCGACCAAGGGCGCGATTGCCAACTTCACCGGCGGCCTGGCGCAACTGCTGGGCAGCAAGGGCATCCGGGTGAACAGCGTGGCTCCGGGCCCGATCTGGACGCCACTGATTGTCTCGACCATGACCGAGGAAGATGTGCAAAGCTTCGGCAGCGAGACGCCACTTGGCCGCCCCGGGCAGCCGGTGGAAGTCGCGCCGATCTATGTCCTGCTGGCGTCGGATGAGGCCAGCTACATCTCCGGCTCGCGGTATGCGGTAACGGGCGGCAAGCCGATTCTCTAACGCAGGAGGTAAATCCAGTGTGGGAGCGGGCTTGCTCGCTCCCACACTGGATTTACTCGCTCAACCTGGAGATCGTGTCGGGTCAGCTTTGCGCGGGTATGTGCGTTCTTCCTGAATCCGCCCGTCCATGCTGTGAATCCTCAGCGAGGCGGTCTTGTCGCTGAGAAACTCTTTCGCCAATTCAATGATCGCCTCTTTGGTCTCAGCCGTTTTCGACGGCCGTGCCGAACCCTGCCTGGTCAGTGCCCAACCCGTGCCGGTTTTGTTGATGTTGTAGGTATCCATGGTCTGCTCCCTTGACTGAATGAACTCGGCACGCGGCAAAACCCGCGCCCTGTTTATTGCGAGCGCAGGTGTCGGGCAGAGTTCAAGGCAGTTGACCCATGAGGTTACGGGCGGCCCTACAGGTCAAACCGATCCACCGCGCGGCGCCGCTCGTTGTCGTCGCGCACGTCATAGTTGGCGGTGGTCTGGATATTGGTGTGGTGCGCCAGCTTCTGGGCAATGGACAGGTCGTACTCTTCAATCACTCGAGTGATGAACGAACGCCGGAAATCGTGGGGCATGATCTTCACGCCAACCTGTTGCCCACGCTGGCGGGCAATGTAGTAAATCGCATGTTTGGTGATGCGTTCGCGGGTGATATGGCTGCCTCGGCGGATACGGTTGAACAGGAACGCGTCGTCCTGCTCGCCCGGTTTCAACTGGCTCCGGCGAAACTCCAGCCATGCCTCCAGCTTGGCAAAGGCCCAGCCCGGTGCGTACTTGACCAGTTGTTTGTTGCCCTTGCCGGTGACTCGCAGGCTGCGCTCGGCAAAGTCGACCTGGCCCAGCTCGATGTTCACCGACTCCGACTTGCGCATGCCCGAACCATACAGAATCCCGATCACCGCCGCGTCCCGCAGGCCCTGGGGGCGCGGGTCGGCGGCGCAGACTTCCATCAACTCACGTATCAGTGTGCGCCGCAGGTTACGGCCCTGGCTCAAGCGTGTGCCAGCCGTGGCCTTGACCGAGCGCATTTTGAGCAGATGGTCCTGGCTGATCAGGCTCATCCGCCAGGCCTCGTTCATCACCCCACGCACTGCATTGACGTACAGCGAGGACGTGTTCGGTGCATAACCGTCTTCGCGCAGCACTGCCACCAGTGCCATGACCTGCTCGGGTTGCAGCAGGTGCCAGTCGATGTCTTCGAGGTTGATGTCTTCAAAGCCCAGGCGGTCGGCCGCGTCCTGCAGCACATAGCGCATGGTCAACTGGCTGGAGGGCGCCAGGCGAGTGAGGTAGAGGGTCAGCGGGTTGCGGATAGACTCAGTCAAGGTAGATCAGCCTTTGGATTAAATATGTCGACTAACCATCTGTTTAGTCGACATATTTAGTGAATTGGCGAATGCCGATTCTAGCGCGGCCAATCCTCGACGGCTATTCCTGATCGTCTTCCGTGGGGGCTGGCGTCTGTTGCTGGCTCCACTCGGTGTCCTGCTTTTGCATCAAGGCAAACCAGTGCTGGCGCATGAAGTCCAGATACGGCTTGGGCGCCTTGGCAAAGTCTTGTTCATCGCCATAGCAACCCGGCAACGGCAACTCGGTGCCCTGCTCCTTGTACTGGCTGACCAGCGCTTGTTGCCCCGCAATGCTGCAATCCTTGGGTAAGGGCATGCCCTGCAGGGCGCCGGCATCTTCATCCCACCAGCTCGCGCCATAACGGTCCATGCCGCGCAGGCGGTACTTCTGAGACTTGCCAATGTGCATGATCAACTTGAAGTCATTGGGGCTCACGTCGCTGGTGCAGGTGCGGCCATAGCCCACGGTGACCTGGCTGATGCCGTCGCCGAGCAAATCCGTGACCCTGGTGGCATCGGTGTTGAAATGCGCCCCGGCATCGAACTGGCAATGCTGCACATCGTCATAGAGCATCCAGAGCCGCCGCGGCCGGTCGCCATCGAGCAAATACTGGGCGGCATACACAAACGCCGACTGGGTGCCGTCGTCGTCCCGCTCGCTGACTTGTTCCGCCAACACCAGCAGGTTCTTGCCTTGCTGGTCGGTCCAGGTATAGGCCCCCACCTGCCTACCCCGCACTTCTACGCCATCGGGGACCGGGTCGATGGCGGTCAGGGCCACGCCTTCATCGGCCCGCACACTCGCGGCCCAGGCTACCGTCATCAACAACACCATCAACATTGGCCGTAAACGCTGCACGCTATTCATCCGACTGCCCTGGCAAGAGATGGCTTACTTTACCGGCACTTGCGGGGCAATGCAGAGAAGATTCTTCAGGAATGCTGCCGCGTGCGGAAAAACCCGACGCACCCCTCTGCGCGCAGCCAGGACCGCTTTGTGCGTGGCCCTACTGTTTACCTGAACACTAGCTGTCTACCTGCCAAAAAAACGACTTTTTCATCTGCGTTTCATATTCGTTATACATTTTTGCGCTTAATCTTGGCGCTACGACTTGGGAACGAACTGTAATTTGCAGGTTAACTCGTTGATTCCGCTTTACCTTTGCACGTTTTGGTCTTTACTCACGTAAGCCATGGAAGACCCACTGTGACCTGCCAGGACTGTCGAATGAATGCCACAAATCAACGCTAATCTCGATCGGATGCCCGTCAGCCGAGGCTAATGATTACTGCTGTCTCTACGCTCCAAGTTGCTCTAACCCCCGAGGTAATGAATCTTTGAAACCCTACCCAATTCATTGCGTGTCGATCGTTATCCCGGTCTACAACGAACAAGAAAGCCTGCCTGAACTGCTGCGCCGCACCATGGCCGCCTGCAAACAACTGGCTTACGAATACGAAATCGTCCTGGTGGATGACGGCAGCCGCGACAACTCAGCGCAATTGCTGGAAGACGCCGCCGCGCTAGAACGCAGCAACGTGGTCGCGGTCATTCTCAACCGCAACTACGGCCAGCACGCCGCAATCATGGCCGGCTTCGAACATTGCCGCGGCGACGTGGTGATCACCCTGGACGCCGACCTGCAGAACCCGCCGGAAGAAATCCCGCGTTTAGTCGAGCAGGCCGCCCTGGGCTACGACGTGGTTGCCACCGTGCGCAACAACCGCCAGGACTCGGCCTTCCGCCGCTGGCCGTCGCGTTTGATCAACCTTGCGGTACAACGCTCCACCGGCGTCGCCATGAGCGACTACGGCTGCATGCTGCGCGCTTACCGGCGCACCATCGTCGACGCGATGCTGGCCTGCCGCGAGCGCAGCACCTTCATCCCGATCCTGGCCAACAGCTTTGCGCGCCACACCACGGAAATCCTGGTGCATCACGCCGAGCGTGAACACGGCGAGTCCAAGTACAGCCCGATGCGCCTGATCAGCCTGATGTTCGACCTGCTGACCTGCATGACCACCACGCCATTGCGCTTGTTGAGCATCGTTGGTTTCAGCCTGGCGGCACTGGGCATGATCTTCGCCTTCGCACTGATCGTGCTGCGCCTGGCCTTTGGCGCCGGTTGGGCCGGCGACGGCATGTTCGTGCTGTTCGCGGTGCTGTTCGTGTTCACGGGTGGCCAGTTCATCGGCATGGGCCTCTTGGGTGAATACCTGGGCCGCATGTACAGCGATGTGCGGGCCCGCCCACGGTTCTTTATTGAAAAAGTGCTGCGCAACCAACCGGCAGCACCGGCCGAGGCCTTCACGGTCGATGGCCTGACGTCTTCCCACACTTCTACTTCTCCTTCCGATCAGGTTTCGTCATGAATTCAAAAGCTGTTGTCTTCGCTTACCACGATATTGGCTGTGCTGGTATTGAAGCCCTGCTCAATGCGGGTTACGAAATTGCTGCCGTGTTCACCCATGCCGATGACCCCAAGGAAAACAATTTCTACGGCTCCGTCGCACAGCTTTGCGCCCGCAACGGCATCCCGGTGCACGCCCCGGAAGACGCCAACCACCCGCTGTGGATCGAGCGCATCGCCAAGCTCAACCCCGACTACATCTTCTCGTTCTACTACCGCAACCTGTTGAGCGAAGCCCTGCTGGCCACCGCCAAAAAAGGCGCGTTCAACCTGCACGGCTCGCTGCTGCCGCAATACCGTGGCCGCGCACCGGCCAACTGGGTGCTGGTCAATGGCGAAACCGAAACCGGCGTGACCCTGCACCGCATGGTCAAGCGTGCCGATGCCGGCGCGATCCTGGCCCAGCAAAAAGTCGTGATCGACCGCACCGACACCGGCCTGACCCTGCACGCCAAACTGCGTGAAGCGGCCACCAGCCTGCTGCGCGATGCCCTGCCGCAACTGGCCCAAGGCAAGCTGGCAGAAACCGCCCAGGACGAGAGCAAAGCCACCTACTTCGGTCGTCGTACCGCAGCAGACGGCAAGCTGGACTGGAAAAAGCCGGCTGAAGAACTGTTCAACCTGGTGCGTGCCGTTACCCAGCCGTACCCGGGCGCGTTCTGCGCCGTGGGCGAGCACAAGCTGATCGTCTGGAGCGCCGAAGTCGTCAAGGGCAACGAAGGCCTGGCCCCTGGCCGCGTGATCAGCGTCAACCCGCTGCGCATCGCTTGCGGTGAAGACTCGCTAGTGGTCAAGTTCGGCCAGCGCAACGAAAACGGCCTGTACCTGGCCGGCCCTTCCCTGGCAGATGAACTGGGCCTGGTGGACGGTTCCGTACTGCGCGGCGCCGAGTCGGGCCGCAAGCCACGCCGTACCCGCGTACTGATCCTGGGTGTGAACGGCTTTATCGGTAACCACTTGTCCGAGCGCCTGCTGCGTGACGACCGTTACGAAATCTACGGCCTGGACATCGGCTCCGACGCCATCGAGCGCCTGCGCAGCCACCCGAACTTCCACTACGTGGAAGGCGACATCAGCATCCACTCCGAGTGGATCGAGTACCACATCAAGAAGTGCGACGTGGTCCTACCGCTGGTGGCCATCGCTACCCCGATCGAATACACCCGTAACCCGCTGCGCGTATTTGAACTGGACTTCGAAGAGAACCTGAAACTGGTTCGCTACTGCGTGAAGTACAACAAGCGCGTGATCTTCCCGTCGACCTCCGAAGTGTATGGCATGTGCCAGGACCAGTACTTCGACGAAGACACCTCCAACCTGGTGGTGGGCCCGGTCAACAAACAGCGCTGGATCTACTCGGTCTCCAAGCAACTGCTGGACCGCGTGATCTGGGCCTACGGCGACAAAGGCCTGAAGTTCACCCTGTTCCGTCCGTTCAACTGGATGGGCCCGCGCCTCGACCGCCTGGACTCGGCCCGTATCGGCAGCTCCCGCGCCATCACCCAGCTGATCCTGAACCTGGTGGAAGGCACCCCTATCCGTCTGTTCGACGGTGGCGAGCAGAAGCGCTGCTTCACTGATATCGCCGACGGCATCGAAGCCCTGGCGCGCATCATTGATAACGACAACGATAACTGCAACGGCCAGATCATCAACATCGGCAACCCGGAAAACGAAGCCAGCATCCGTCAGTTGGGCGAAGAGCTGCTGCGTCAGTTCGAAGCTCACCCGCTGCGCGGCAATTTCCCGCCGTTCGCCGGGTTCCGCGACGTGGAGAGCAAGGCGTTCTACGGCACCGGTTACCAGGACGTGGCACACCGCAAGCCAAGCATCGACAACGCCAAGCGCCTGCTGAACTGGGAGCCTACCGTGGAGATGAGCGAAACCATCGGCAACACCCTGGATTTCTTCCTGCGTGAAGCCATGCTCGAAATCGCGGACAAGCGTTGATGCAAGCAGGTCTACGCATCGACGTCGACACCTACCGAGGCACCCGTGAAGGGGTGCCGAGGTTGTTGGAGTCGCTTGATGAGGCCGGGGTCAAGGCGACCTTCTTCTTCAGCGTCGGGCCGGACAACATGGGGCGCCACTTGTGGCGCCTGATCCGCCCGCAGTTTTTGTGGAAGATGCTGCGCTCCAATGCTGCAGGCCTGTACGGCTGGGATATTTTGCTGGCCGGCACTGCCTGGCCGGGCAAACCCATTGGTCGCGACCTGGGGCACTTGATGCGCCAGGCCAAGGCCGCCGGGCATGAAGTCGGTTTGCACGCCTGGGACCACCACGGCTGGCAAGCCAACACCGCAAGCTGGAGCGATGCACAGCTGATCGAACAGATTCGCCGTGGCGTCGATACCTTGAGCGACATTCTCGGTGCGCGCATCGACTGTTCAGCCGCCGCTGGCTGGCGTGCCGATGAGCGCGTGGTGCAAGCCAAGCAACAATTCAACTTCCGTTACAACAGCGATTGCCGTGGTACCAGCCTGTTCCGGCCAACCCTGGCGGATGGCAGTGCCGGCACGCCACAAATTCCGGTAGACATGCCGACCTTCGACGAAGTCGTGGGTCCGGTGGTGGCCGCCAAGGATTTCAACGCGTACATCCTCGACCGCTTCAAGCCGTCGAAGCTCAACGTTTATACGATCCACGCAGAAGTAGAAGGGATTCTGATGGCCAATGATTTTCGCCAGTTGCTCGCCCAGGCAGGGCAGCGCGGCATCGCGTTTAAACCGTTGGGTGACCTGTTGCCCGCCGACCCGGCCACCTTGCCCCAGCAACAGCTGGTGCGCGGTGTACTGAGCGGCCGTGAAGGCTGGCTCGGAGTGCAAAAGGCATGATCCGGCGCTGGGCCCTGCCCCTGCTCCTGCTGGCTTTCGGGGTGTTCTACCTGATCCCGCTCGCCACCCACGGGTTGTGGATTCCCGATGAAACCCGCTATGCGCAGATCAGCCAGGAAATGCTGCTGACCGGCAAATGGGCCTCGCCGCACTTTATGGGGATTCGCTACTTCGAAAAACCCGCAGCCGGCTACTGGATGATCGCGCTGGGCCAGGCGATTTTCGGCCAGAACCTGTTCGGCGTGCGTTTCGCCTCGGCCTTGAGCACCGGCTTGAGCATCCTGCTGGTGTACTTCGTGGCCCGGCGTTTGTGGAACGACCCGCGCAAGAGCCTGGTCAGCGCCGTGCTGTACATGAGTTTCGTCAGCGTGGCGTTCCTGGCGGGCTACGCCAACCTCGATCCGCAGTTCACCTTCTGGGTCAACCTGACCGGGGCTGCGCTGTGGTTCTGCTTCGACAGCACCACCACCCGTGGCCGCCTGTGGTCGTGGGCCTTGCTCGGGTTCGCCTGCGGCATGGGCTTCATGACCAAGGGTTTCCTCGCCTGGTTGCTGCCGGTGCTGATCGCCCTGCCCTACATGATCTGGCAAAAGCGCCTACGTGAATTGCTCACCTATGGCCTGGTGGCCGTGGTGGTGGCAATTATCGTGAGCCTGCCCTGGGCGCTGATGGTGCATGCCCAGGAACCGGATTACTGGAACTTCTTCTTCTGGCACGAGCACATCCAGCGCTTCGCCGGCGACGATGCCCAGCACGCCGAGCCGTTCTGGTACTACCTGCCGCTGCTGGTCGGGTTCAGCCTGCCGTGGATGGCGTTGCTGCCGTCCACCGTGAAACAGGCCTGGCTGGAAAAACGCAGCGCCAAAATCGCCTTCCTGCTGCTGTGGCTGCTGATGCCGCTGGCGTTCTTCAGCCTGGCCAAAGGCAAGCTGCCGTCCTACATCATGCCGTGCCTGCTGCCGCTGGCGCTGCTGATGGGCCACACATTGGCCGACAAGCTGGCCCAGGCCCGTGGCCGCGTGCTGCGGATCAACGGCTGGCTGAACCTGATCATCGGCGTGCTCGGGCTGCTGGCCCTGACCTGGTTCCAATTGAAAAAGCCGGTGTATGAGCATGGCCAGGAAACCTTAAGCCTGGTGCTGGTGTTCGTGTTCCTGTTCGGCTGGATCATCGCCAATTTGCTGCAAGCCGCCCGCCCGCTGCATATGTGGGCCGCGCCGGTAATCGGCAGTTGGTTGCTGGTGGCGCTGGTACCTGCGGCGTTGCCGCACTCGGTGGTTTATAACAAGACCCCGGACCAGTTCATCATCGACCACCTACAGGAGTTGCAGCCGACCACCGCGTTGTTGAGCAACGACCTGGGGGCCGCCTCGGCCTTGTCGTGGCGCCTGCAACGCCCTGAAGTGATGCTTTACAACACCGTTGGCGAAGTGAAATACGGCATCGCCTTCCCGGACACCGCTTATCGCAAGATCGATGCCGCCAGCGTCCAGCAATGGATGAGCGAGGCGCGCAAACAGGGTTCGGTGGGCGTGGTCATGCGGGTCAAGGGTGACGACGAGCGCCAGGAAGTAGACCTGCTGCCTAAAGATGGCAAGCGTTACGAGCAAGGCAATATCGTGATCCTGATCTTCCCGCAGAGCGCGCCATGACCACACTGCTCCTGTTATTGGGCGCCTGCCTCCTGACGTGCATGGGCCAGGTGTCCCAGAAGTTTGCCGTGGAAAGCTGGCGTGGCCAGCCGGACGGTTGGGCCTTGAAGCTGCGCTCGCCGTGGTTGTGGTCGGCGCTGGTGTGCCTGGGCCTGGGCTTGCTGGTGTGGCTGCTGGTGTTGCAACGCCTGGAAGTCGGCATCGCCTACCCCATGCTCAGTCTCAACTTTGTATTGGTCACCCTGGTGGCGCGCTTTGTGTTCCACGAACACATCGATGGCCGCCACTGGTTCGGCGTGCTGCTGGTGATTGCCGGCGTTGTGTTGCTGGGGCGCCAGGTATGAGTCGCACCCGCGGTTTTGCCCTGGCCCTGGGCAGCGTGGCACTGGTGAGCACTGCCCAGCTGGGCATGCGCTGGAGCATGACGCGCCTGCCGCTGCCCACCGAATGGCTGACAGCACTCAACACTGGCGCCATCGACCTGGGCGCACTGGGCGTAGTGATCCTCGCGATCTTCGCCTACGCCCTGTCGATGCTCTGCTGGCTTGGCGCGCTCAAAGACCTGCCACTGGGCCGCGCCTATTCGCTGCTCAGTATCAGCTACGCCTTGGTCTACCTGCTGGCCGCCAGCCTGCCGGTGTTCAACGAACATTTTTCGCTTTCAAAAACTGCGGGGGTGGCCTTGGTCATCCTCGGAGTCCTGACTATCAACTCTCGTCGTGCTAGCACTACAAGTCCCAGGAATGCCCCATGAAAATCAGTGTATTTGGTAGTGGTTACGTCGGTCTGGTGCAGGCCACCGTATTGGCCGAAGTCGGTCACGATGTCATCTGCATGGACGTAGACGAGAACAAGGTCAAGTTGCTGCAACAGGGCCACGTGAGCATTTTCGAGCCGGGCCTGGCGGCGATGGTCAAGGAAAACCTCGAAGGCGGACGCCTGACGTTTACCTATGACGAAAAACTGGCTGTCGAACACGGCGAAGTGCTGTTCATCGCCGTGGGCACGCCATCGGATGAAGACGGCTCGGCCGACCTCAAATACGTGCTGTCGGTGGGCGATGCGGTGGCCCGTCACCGGGTACAACCGGTGATCCTGGTAGAAAAATCCACCGTGCCCGTCGGCACTGGCGACACCTTGCGCGCGCACATGGAAAAAGCCCTGCACCTGGCCGGCCGCCACCTGGAATTCGATATCGTCTCCAACCCGGAATTCCTCAAGGAAGGTTCGGCCGTTGCCGACTGCCGCCGCCCGGACCGGATCGTCATCGGCTGCGAGCGCGAAGAAGTGCGCGACGTGATGCGCGAACTGTACGCGCCGTTCAACCGCAACCACGACCGCATCATCTTCATGGACCTGCGCAGCGCCGAACTGACCAAGTACGCCGCCAACTGCATGCTGGCCACCAAGATCAGCTTTATCAACCAGATCGCTGAACTGGCCGAACACCTGGGCGCCGACATCGAAGCCGTGCGCCTGGGCATTGGTGCCGACTCGCGCATCGGTTATCACTTTATCTACCCGGGCTGCGGTTATGGCGGTTCGTGCTTCCCTAAAGACATGCGCGCCCTGATCCACAGCGCCAAGGCCGCCAACTGCTCCAGCGACCTGCTGGAGGCCGTGGAAGCGATCAACCAGCGCCAGAAAAGCAAGCTGTTCGAACGCGCCAATGCGTTCTTCAAGGGCGACCTCAAGGGCAAGACATTTGCCTTGTGGGGCCTGGCGTTCAAGCCCAACACCGACGACATGCGCGACGCGCCAAGCCGGGTGCTGATGGAAGCCCTGTGGGCCGCTGGCGCTAACGTGCGCGCGTTTGACCCCGAAGCCATGCAGGAAACCCAACGCATCTACGGTGATGACCCACGCCTGATGCTGATGGGCACCCCGGAATCGACACTGAGCGGCTCCGACGCCTTGATCATTTGCACCGAATGGCAGCAGTTCAAGGCCCCGGACTTCGACTTGATCCAGCAACGCCTGAAAACCCCGGTGATCTTCGACGGGCGCAACCTGTACGACGGCGAGCGCCTGGCGCGCAAAGGCATCCAGTACTTCCCGATGGGCCGTGGTGATTCCTGCAACTTGCCGATCCCCCAGCAAAACTGGGTGCCTCAGGCCGAGGAAGCCTAAGACGTGGACAAAGTTCAGCCGCCCCTGCTCAACCAAACGATCCGCCAACACTCCTGGGTGCTGGGGCTCCTGGCATTGGTCCTGTTCATCGCAGGCAACTGGAACCAGGCAATCATCGGCTTTGATTCGCGCTTCGTGCTGTTTGCCCAGGAAATGCTGCGCCATGGGCCGGGGTTCTTCCCCACGACCTATGGCCAGCCTTATGCCGACTACCTGGCAACCTCGACGCTGATGACCTGGCTGTTGTCGTTGCCCTTTGGGCAGGTCACCAGCCTGACGGCCTGGCTGCCGACCGCCATTGCCTCGGCGCTGATCGTGGTGCTGATCTACCGGCTGACGGCGCCCTACTCCCGGCGCTGGGCGTTGTTGAGCATCGCGGTGTTGCTACTCAGCAGTACCTTTATCAGTGAAACCCGTGCGGTGTCCCTCGACCAGATGCTGGCCGCGGTGGCCCTGGCGGTGTTTTACCTGGGTTATGCCCATGATCACTTCGGCGCGGGCAAGCGCCTGCACTGGCTGTTTTTGCTGCTGATCCTGGGCTTCGCGATCCGTGGGCCGATCGGCCTGGTGGTTCCCACCGGCATGCTGTGCAGCTACTACCTGATCAACCGCCAATGGCGGCAATTGTTCAGCTTTGGCTTGCTGGCCCTGGCGTTGCTGGCTGCGTGTGTCGGCCTGCTGTTGCTGCTGGCCAAGCTCAGTGGCGGTGAGGCGTTCATGCAGGACGTGATCCGCATGCAGTTCCTCGGGCGCATGGACGGTTCCGAAGGCTCCGGCAGCGTGCTGTATTACTTCAGCAGTTCGCTGGGCAACTACGCGCCGGCTTATCCGCTGGCCGTGCTGGCCCTGATTGCGGTGGCGGCGGGTGCTCGCGAGAACAACGGGCCGGCGCTGAAACTGGTGCTGTACTGCCTGGCCGCCGGCCTGATCGTGATGATCGGGTTATCGGTACCCCAGGCGAAAAAGGCCCGTTATGTACTGCCGATGTTGCCGATGGCGGCAATCATCGCCGCGTATCCGTTCCAGGTGGCACGCGGAACGCTCTTCGCAGGGCTGCGCGGGTTGATGCTGGTGCTGTGGACGGCGATTCCCGGTTTGTTGATTGCCGGTTTGTTCGTAGCGCTTCATCGCTTCCCGGAGCAGATAGGCAGCCTCAACCCGGTGTTCGGCATACTCATCGCGCTCCAGGTCGTGGCACTGGGTTTTCTGTTCAACCGGCGCCTTCGCTACCTGGGCCCGGCCTTTGTCGCCGTCCTGGCGGCGTGGCTCGCCTATATCGTGATGGTCGAGCCGCTGGAGCGCCGCTTGTATGACACGCGCACCTTTACCCTCCAGGCCCATGCACTGATCCAGCAACAACCGGCACCGCTGGTGCTGCACGCACTGGGCAAGGATGCGAAAGCGATCAAGTTCATGGTCAACCTTGATTGCGACCGCGTGCCATTGTTTACCCAGCAGCCCGCTGAACTGACGCCTGTGCAGGCGCCCGCCTGGCTGATCATGAGCCAGGCCGACTATGACGGCTTGAGCGACCCACGCTTTCGTTCATTAGTCCCGGTGCTGAACGGCCAGTTCGACAAAAACCCCTACGTACTGCTGCACTTGACCAAAACGGCACAACCTTGATACCTGGCAATGGGATAAGCAGCGCCGACCGCTTATCCCATTGCCAGTAGTGTCCGTAGTTATAATTCAAAGTGCATGTAAGAAACTTCTTTCTACTTGCAACTTCGAAACTTTACGGACAGTAACTATCGAGAAAAATCCTACGCACCTATCCGCAATCAGCAACGCAACGCCCCCTTCCCGCCCCAAGTCCCCGTCTGTAGACTCGCCTGCCACGTGAGTTAATTATTTAATACCTTCTAACTATTTTCGGAAGCGCCCAGTTGCGGTGTAGGGCCTTGCTGGTCTTTTCGCAAGACACCCGACGGAACTAGCACCCAGCCCTGACGCCCGACATGCGTGATTAAAGAAACAGCCGCAATAACAATAAATACGTTTTAAACAGCACTTCGCACTGCCGTTTATTCCATTTAGAGGAATGTTCTGTGTCCGACCATCGATTACCCGCCCCTTCCAACTCTGACGGCGTTGCACCCTTATCTCGCGACAAGGTAAACGTGGGTTACCTCCCGCTGCCAAAACTGGATCGGCTCATGGAGTTGCGCGATGCACTGGTGGTACTCAAGGGGCCGTTGGCGAATGATCCCTCCCTGCGGGAAAACGTACAGAACCTGCTGATTAACGAGGAAACCCGTGACCGGGTGCTGGGCAAAATCGGCAGCCCCCTGCCGCCCCCCATCCGCCTGATACCCTTCGACTAGGGTGGCTTACTGCAAAAATACTGCACTTGACCTGCATTAATATGCATTGGCCGCAACCGTGGCCGGTGGGCACACTGCACAGGTTCCTCCCCCAAATGCAGGAACTTTTTAAAGGGCTTTTCCGGGAAACCAGGCAAGCCTTTTTTTTTCGCCCGTTTTTTATGGATCGCCTGTCAATGCTCGCTCGCTGGTTACCCGCTGCCATCAATACCCGCCCTGCCGAATGGAGTCGTGCCGCCATCGGCATGGCCCTGGGCACAATGTTCAGTGTCTGGGTGTGCGCCCAGGTGTTTGGCATGGAGGTGGCCTTGCACCTGATAGGCCCGTTGGGGGCATCGGCGGTGCTGCTGTTTGCCGTGTCATCCGGGGCGCTGGCCCAGCCCTGGTCGATTGTGGGCAGCTACCTGTGTGCCGGGGTCGTTGCATTGCTGGTGGCCCGAGTGCTGGGACGTACGTTGGGCAGCGCGTGCCTGGCGGCCGGGATGAGTGTCATCCTGGTGTGCTGGCTACGCTGCCTGCACCCGCCTGCCGGTGGGCTGGCCATGAGCCTGGTGCTGGCTGACCCCGCATCAATCGCCATGGGGTGGCAGGAGCTGGCTGCTGTCATGCTGGGCGCCGTTACCCTGCTGGCCTGCGCGCTGGCTTATAACAACGCCACGCGGACCCGTTACCCCAAGGGTGCCATCGAGCCACCGGCGCCGCGATTCCTGCCAACCTCCGTCGACAATCCGGGCATCAGCGCCGAAGACTTGAAGCAGGCACTGGCAGAGCGCGAGCAATTTTTGGACGTGACCCCGCAAGAGCTCGAAGAGCTGATCCAGGCCAGCGAGCGCTATGCGCGGCGGCGCGCCATCGGGGCAGTCTTCCAGCGCTAGGGCCGGCGCAGTACCCAAGGCAAAAATGCAAAAACGACCTGCAGGATTCCGACTTGTACTGGGCAAATTTGCACTGGTACGATCGCGAGAGGGTTCGCCCGCGAACATCTTGATAAAGAACAATAAAAGCAGGGAGTTAGAGATGACTGCTCAGGTTTCATCCGAGGCAAGCAGCGCCGGCGTCATGCAAGACGAAGTGCTGGCGCAGGTACGCAACCACATAGGCCACCTGACCCTCAATCGCCCCGCCGGCCTGAACGCCATTACCCTGGACATGGTCCGTAGCCTCAGCCGCTATTTGCAGGCCTGGGCAGACGACCCCCAGGTACATGCGGTGGTATTGCGCGGTGCCGGTGAAAAGGCTTTCTGCGCCGGGGGCGACATCCGCTCGCTCTACGACAGCTTCAAGGATGGCGACACCCTCCACGAAGATTTCTTCGTCGAGGAATACGCGCTCGACCTCGCTATCCACCATTACCGCAAGCCGGTCCTGGCACTGATGGACGGCTTTGTGCTCGGCGGCGGCATGGGCCTGGTGCAAGGCGCTGACCTGCGTGTGGTCACCGAACGCAGCCGGCTGGCAATGCCGGAAGTGGCCATCGGCTATTTCCCGGACGTGGGCGGCAGCTACTTCCTGCCGCGTATTCCCGGGGAGCTGGGGATTTACCTCGGGGTGACCGGCGTGCAGGTTCGCGCCGCGGATGCCCTGTATTGCGGGCTGGCAGACTGGTATCTCGACAGCGCCAGGCTCGCCGACCTTGACCAGCAACTGGACCGCCTCACATGGCACGACTCACCGCTCAAAGACCTGCAGGGCCTGCTGGCAGGCCTTGCCGTGCAGCAACTGCCCGACGCGCCGCTGGCGGCGTTGCGCCCGGCCATCGACCACTTCTTTGCCTTGCCGGACGTACCGAGCATCGTTGAGCAACTGCAACAAGTCACGGTTGCCGACAGCCACGACTGGGCATTGACCACCGCCAGCCTGATGCTCACCCGCTCGCCGCTGGCCATGGCCGTGACCCTTGAGATGCTGCGCCGCGGGCGCCATTTGCCGCTGGAACAATGCTTTGCCCTGGAATTGCATCTGGACCGTCAATGGTTCGCCCGTGGCGACCTGATCGAAGGCGTGCGCGCCCTGCTGATCGACAAGGACAAAGCCCCACGCTGGAACCCTCCGAGCCTTCAGGCGTTGACAGCCGATCACGTTGACAGCTTCTTTTGCGACTTCGACAAGAACGAGAACTAAGTCATGCAAGATATTGAATTTACTGAAGAACAAGTAATGATCCGCGACATGGCTCGGGACTTTGCTCGTGGTGAAATCGCACCCCACGCCCAAGCCTGGGAAAAAGCTGGCTGGATCGATGACGCACTGGTAGCCAAGATGGGCGAACTGGGGCTGCTGGGCATGGTTGTGCCTGAGGAATGGGGCGGCACTTACGTCGACTACGTGGCCTACGCCCTGGCAGTGGAGGAGATTTCTGCCGGTGACGGCGCTACCGGCGCACTGATGAGTATCCATAATTCAGTAGGTTGCGGGCCAATCCTCAACTACGGCTCACAAGCACAAAAGGAAACCTGGCTGGCGGAACTGGCCAGCGGGCAGGCCATCGGTTGTTTTTGCCTGACCGAACCCCAGGCCGGCTCCGAGGCCCACAACCTGCGTACCCGCGCCGAACTGCGGGACGGCCAGTGGGTGATCAACGGCGCCAAGCAATTTGTCAGTAACGGCAAGCGCGCCAAGCTGGCCATCGTGTTTGCCGTGACCGACCCCGACCTGGGCAAGAAAGGTATCTCGGCGTTCCTGGTGCCTACCAACACCCCGGGCTTCGTGGTGGACCGTACGGAACACAAGATGGGCATTCGTGCCTCGGACACCTGCGCGGTCACCCTCAGCCAGTGCACCGTGCCTGAAACCAACCTGCTGGGCGAACGCGGCAAAGGCCTGGCCATTGCCCTGTCCAACCTCGAAGGCGGGCGCATCGGAATTGCCGCACAGGCACTCGGCATCGCCCGTGCTGCCTTTGAAGCGGCGCTGGCCTACGCCCGCGACCGGGTGCAGTTCGACAAGGCAATCATTGAGCATCAGAGCGTGGCCAACCTGCTGGCCGACATGCAGACCCGCCTGAATGCGGCGCGCCTGCTGATCCTGCACGCCGCCAGACTGCGCAGCGCCGGCAAGCCGTGCCTGTCAGAAGCGTCCCAGGCCAAACTGTTTGCATCGGAAATGGCCGAGAAGGTGTGCTCCTCGGCGATGCAGATTCATGGGGGTTATGGGTACCTGGAGGATTACCCGGTGGAGCGTTACTACCGGGATGCACGGATTACCCAGATTTACGAAGGCACCAGCGAGATCCAGCGGATGGTGATAGCCCGGGAACTTAAGAACTACCAACTGTAACTGGCATACCGCATCAACAATTGTCGGAGCGGGGCTTGTGTGAGAGCGGGCTTGCCCGCGACGGCGGTGTGTCAGTCACTGAATGTATCGACTGAACCACCGCCTTCGCGGGCAAGCCCGCTCCCACATTTTGACCTATTTGTCCTTGAACTCCGGCGCACGCTTGGCCACAAACGCCGCCATGCCTTCCTTCTGATCCAGTGTGGCAAACGCCGCATGGAACACCCGGCGCTCAAAGCGCACGCCTTCCGACAGGCTTACTTCAAACGCGCGGTTCACGCTTTCCTTGACCATCATGCTGATGGGCACCGACTTGCTGGCAATCAGGGTCGCGACTTTCAATGCTTCGTCCAGCAATTCATCAGCCGGTACGATCCGCGCAACGATCCCGCAGCGCTCCGCTTCCACGGCATCGATAAACCGCCCGGTCAGGCACATTTCCATGGCCTTGGCCTTGCCCACGGCGCGGGTCAGGCGCTGGGTGCCGCCCATGCCCGGCAGCACGCCGAGGTTGATTTCCGGCTGGCCAAACCTGGCGCTGTCACCGGCCAGGATGAAGTCGCACATCAACGCCAGCTCACACCCGCCACCCAAGGCAAAGCCATTCACCGCCGCGATGATCGGTTTACGGCGGTTGGCCACGCGGTCGCTGTCGCTGAACAGATCATCGAGGTAGATCTGCGGGTAGGTCAGGTCGGCCATTTCCTTGATGTCGGCGCCGGCGGCAAAGGCTTTTTTCGAGCCGGTAAGCACGATGCAGCCGATGTCCGGGTTGGCTTCCAGGCTGTCCAGTGCCTGGTTCAGTTCACTGACCAGCTGTGCGTTCAGGGCGTTCAGCGCTTGCGGGCGATTGAGGGTGATCAGCCCGACACGGCCCTGGACGTCCAGCAAAATGGTTTCGTAACTCATAGATACTCCTCAGAGATTGCGTGAAATGACCATGCGTTGAATATCGCTGGTGCCTTCGTAAATCTGGCAGACCCGTACATCTCGGTAGATCCGCTCCAGGGGAAAGTCGCTCAGGTAACCGTAACCGCCGAGGGTTTGCAATGCTTGCGAACAGACCTTTTCGGCCATTTCCGACGCAAACAGCTTGGCCATGGAAGCCTCCACCAGTGCGGGCTTGCCGCTGTCACGCAGGGCCGCGGCGTAATGCACCATCTGCCGGGCGACGGCAATTTGCGTCGCCATGTCTGCCAGGCGAAACGCCACAGCCTGATGCTCGATGATCGGTTTGCCAAAGCTTTCCCGCTCGCGGGCATAATCCCGGGCCGCTTCAAATGCCGCCCGCGCCATGCCCACCGCTTGCGAAGCAATGCCGACGCGCCCGCCTTCGAGGTTGGCCAGGGCGATCCGATAGCCTTCGCCCTCCTCGCCCAAGCGATTGGCCACCGGCACTTTCACATCCTCAAACAGGATCTGGCAGGTGTCGGAGGCGTGCTGGCCAAGTTTGTCCTCAACCCGCGCCACGCTGTAGCCCGGCGAGTCGGTGGGCACGATAAACGCAGTGATACCGCGCTTGCCGGCACTCGGATCGGTAACCGCAAACACAATCACGACCCCGGCGTTCTGCCCGGAGGTGATGAACTGTTTGCAGCCATTCAATACGTAGTGATCGCCTTCCAACCGGGCGCGGGTTTTCAGGCCACTGGCATCGGAACCGGCCTGGGGCTCGGTCAAGGCAAATGCGCCGAGCATCGCACCGCTGGCCAGGGGCGTGAGGAACTGTTCTTTCTGTTGATCGTTGCCGAACGTGAGAATCGGCACGCAGCCCACGGAGTTGTGCACGCTCATGATGGTGGAGCAGGCGCCGTCACCGGCGGCGATTTCTTCCAGGGCCATGGCGTAGGCCAGGTAGCCCGTGTCGCAACCGCCCCACTGCTCCGGGACCAACATGCCGAAAAAGCCCAGCTCGGCCATTTCACCAATGGCCTCCTTGGGAAAACGATGCTCGCGGTCCCACTCGGCAGCGAACGGTTTGAGCCGTTCCTGGGCAAATTGCCGTGCGGCTTCGCGGATTTGCAGTTGTTCGTCATTGGGAAGCATAGGTGTTCCTTAGTACAGGCATTCAACGGCCATGGCCGTGGCTTCACCGCCGCCGATGCAAATGGCTGCAACGCCGCGCTTGAGGCCTTTCTGGCGCAGGGCCGAGAGCAGCGTCACCAGGATCCGCGCGCCGGACGCACCAATCGGATGGCCCAGGGCGCAGGCACCGCCGTGGATATTGACCTTGCTGTGGGGAATTTCCAGCTTGCTCATGGTCACCAGGCTGACCACCGCGAAGGCTTCGTTGATTTCAAACAGGTCGACTTCGTCGAGGTTCCAGCCGGTCTTGCTCAACAGCTTGCGGATTGCCCCTACCGGCGCTACCGGGAACAGGCCTGGTTCATCGGCAAAGGCGGCGTGGCCATGGATCACCGCCAGCGGCTTGAGCCCGCGTTTGTGGGCTTCAGACTCGCGCATCAGCAGCAATGCCGCCGCACCGTCGGAAATCGAGCTGGAGTTGGCCGCCGTCACCGTGCCGCCTTCGCGAAAAGCCGGCTTCAAAGTGGCGATCTTGTCGAGTTTGGCTTTGGGCGGCTGTTCGTCGTGGGTGATGGTTTTCTGTTCCTTGCCCACGGTGACCTGCACTGGGACGATTTCAGCGATGAAGTTACCGTCGGTGATCGCCTGTTGCGCACGGGTCAGGGAGGCAATGGCGAACGCATCCTGGGCCTCACGGGTAAAGCCATTGTGCTCGGCGCAGTCTTCGGCAAAGGTGCCCATCAGGCGGCCCTTGTCGTACGCGTCTTCGAGGCCGTCGAGGAACATATGGTCGAGCACCCGGCCGTGGCCCATGCGGTAGCCGCTGCGGGCGCGGTCCAACAGATACGGCGCGTTGGACATGCTCTCCATGCCGCCAGCAATCACCACGTCCACACTGCCCGCCAGCAACGAGTCATGGGCCAGGATGGTGGCTTGCATGCCCGAGCCGCACATCTTGTTGAGGGTGGTGCAGCGGGTGGATTTGTCCAGGCCGGCACCCAGCGCTGCCTGGCGTGCAGGCGCCTGGCCGAGGCCGGCAGGCAGTACGCAACCGAACAGCACCTCATCCACCGCATCGGTGGCAATACCGGCGCGCTCGACGGCGGCACGGATCGCCGCAGCACCCAATTGCGGGGCGGTCAGGCCTTTGAGGTCACCCTGGAACCCGCCCATCGGGGTACGTACCGCGCTGACAATAACGATTGGATCAGTCATGAAAAACCTCCTTATTTGGCCGCCATGCGCAAGGCGCCGTCGAGACGGATCACCTCGCCGTTGAGCATGCTGTTTTCAATGATATGGCGCACCAATGCGGCGTACTCGCCTGGCTTGCCCAGGCGCTGGGGGAATGGTACACCGGCGGCAAGCGACTCGCGCACTTCAGGTGTCATGCCGGCCATCATCGGTGTTTCAAAAATGCCCGGCGCGATGGTCATCACCCGTATCCCGTAGCGCGCCAGTTCACGGGCGGCAGGCAAGGTCAGGCTGGCGATCGCGCCCTTGGAGGCAGCATACGCCGCTTGGCCGATCTGGCCGTCAAAGGCCGCCACCGACGCCGTATTGATGATCACACCGCGCTCGCCATCGGCATTCGCCTCGGTTTCAGCGATGGCCGCGGCTGCCAGGCGCAACAGGTTGAAGCTGCCGATCAGGTTGACGTTGATCACCTGAGCGAAGTTGGCCAGAACGTGAGGGCCATTCTTGCCAAGGATCTTTTCGCCACGCACCACGCCGGCGCAGTTGACCAGCCCGTGCAAACCCCCAAAGGCGCTGACGGTTGCCTGCACCGCGGCCTCGGCAGCAGCTTCCTGGCTGATATCCGCAACCACGCTGCGGGCCTGCGCACCGAGCTTTTGCGCCTGGGCGGCGACTGCGTCGGCGTTCAGGTCCACCAGCATCACTTTGGCACCTGCCGCTACCAACATCTCGGCGGTTGCCGCGCCGAGGCCTGAAGCGCCGCCGCTGACCAGAAAAACCTTGTTCTCAATCTGCATCATTGTTTCCTTGAAAGAGGGATTACGCCGTGGCCGCCTGGGCCTTGGCGATTTCCTGATTACGCAAAATAAAGCGTTGCAGCTTGCCGCTCGGGGTCTTGGGCAGCTCACTGACAAATTCAATTTCCCGTGGGTACGAGTGGGCTGCCAGGCGCTTGCGTACGTGCTGGCGCAGCTCTTCGGCCAGGGCCGGCTCGGCGCGGTACTGCTCACTGAGCACCACAAAGGCTTTGACGATCTCGGTGCGTTCCGGGCATGGCTTGCCCACCACTGCTGCTTCGATTACCGCTGGATGCTCGATCAGCGCGCTTTCCACATCGAACGGGCCGACCCGGTAGCCGGAGGTGGTGATCACATCGTCACTGCGCCCGACAAAGCTGATGCTGCCGTCGGGGTTCAGCTCCACCGTATCGCCGCTGAGGTAGTACTTGCCGACGAAGGCTTTGGTCTTCACGCCGTCGTAGCCGGCGAACCAGCACATCGGTGATTGTTCGCGGTCGATGGCGAGGATGCCCGGCTGGCCGGCCGGGAGTTCCTGGTGATGGTCATCGAGCACCACGATGCGGTGGCCTGGCGAGGCGAAACCGGCGGAGCCGACGTGCACCGGGTGTTCCAGGCCGTGGTGGTTGCACAGCACCATGCCCAGTTCGGTCTGGCCATAGTGGTCGTGGATGGTCACACCGAGGTTATCGGCGAACCAGCGGATCACTTCCGGGTTCAGCGGCTCGCCGGCGCTGCTGACAATGCGCAGCTTGCCCTTGATCGACTTGGCGAACTGATCGCCCCCGGCAATCAGCAGGCGGTAGGCCGTGGGCGACCCAGTGAGGTTGGTGATGCCATATTTGTTGATCACGCGGCAGGTGCTTTCGAGGGTGAACGGGCCGTCGTAGAACGTAATCGGGTGGCCCATGGACAAAGGGCCGGTCACGCCGAAATAGATACCGTAGGCCCAGCCCGGATCGGCGACGTTCCAGAATGCATCTTCGGGGCGCAGGTCTACAGCGTCGCGGGTGTAGCTTTGGAACGCGACGATGGCCTTGAGGGGGACTGCCAGGGATTTCGACGGGCCGGTGGTGCCGGAGGTGAACATCAACAGGAACGGCTCTTCAGCGCCCAGCAGGACCGGCTCGCAAACGTTGGAACAGTTGGGCAGCTCTGCCCAGAAGCTGAAATCGCCCCGCACGATGCCTTCGCCGTTGGGGCCGGCGACGGTGACGATGGTTGGGCAGCCGGCCACTTCATGGAGCTTGGGGCGGTTGATGGCGTCAGTCACCACCAGCGCGGCGCCGGAGCTGTTCAGGCGGTGCTCGATGGCCTTGGGGCCGAACGCAGTGAACAATGGCTGATAGACCGCGCCGATGCGCCAAGTGGCGAGTACCACCACCAGCAGCTCGGCGGTGCGTGGCAGGAGGCCGGCGACTTTGTCACCGCGCTTGATGCCCTGGGCCAGGAGGAAGTTGGCAAAGCGAGCGGCCTGGTCTTGCAATTGGGTGAAAGTGGAGGTGCTGCTGCGGCCGTCCTTGCCCTCCCAGAACAGTGCGATGCGGCCGGGTAAAGCGTGGCGGTCGCAGCATTCGACACAGGCATTGAGTGACTGCAGGTTGCCGGTCAGGGCGGCGTCGACGGTGTGTTGGTAGTTGAACTGGGTGGTGGCAGCCGAGTAATCGCGCATCGCTTCAAATCCCTGTGTGTTTTTTATTTTCAGGATGGGGACGTAGACCGGTGAAATAGTCGCTCTAGAGCGGTGGGTGGGCAATGGTCAAAGCCTTCAACTTGGTTGACTGGTTTGGCCAATGGGCTGTGTTTTTGTGGGTGGGGTTTGGGTGTATATCCGTTATTTGGGTGATGGCTTAGATGGGTTCCGCTCTTACAGCGGGTCACTTTTGAAAAGCGCAAAAGTAACCAAAACGCTCTGCCCCGCCTGTCGGCACCTCGCTTAGGCTCGGTGTGCCCTCACTCCGGAATTGCTCCGCGGGCCGCCGCGACGGCCCGTCCCTGGCCCGTCGCGGCTAAACCGGCGTCCTGCCGGTTTACCCGCTCCTCAATCCCTGCGTTCGGCCTCGGGCTGAATGGGGCAGTCAGATCAAGATCACAAGCAAGATCAAGAACACAGCGGCCTACAGGCCGGCTTGAGTGTTAAAAGCCAGATCAAAAGCTAAAGCAGGCACGGTTCCAATGTGGGAGCTGGCTTGCCTGCGATGGCATCACCTCGGTGTATCTGAAAACCGAGTTGCCTGCATCGCTGGCAAGCCAGCTCCTACGCCTTGCTTTTGCTTTTAACACTCAGGTCGGCTTTCAGGCCGCCGTGCTCTTGCTTTTGACCTTGATCTGCAGGCCCCGTCAACCACGATGGCCGCAAGCAGGCACGGTGGAGCGGGTAAATCGGCAAGGATGCCGATTTAGCCGCGCCGGGCCATGGATGGCCCGTCGCGGCGGCCCGCGGAGCCGTGCCGGAGTGCGGGCATGCCGAGCCTAAGCGAGGCACCGAGTGGTGGGGCAAAGACCTTTTGGTTACTTTTGGGGCGTTTGCCAAAAGTGACCCGCTGTAAGAGCGGAACCCTAAGTAGCCATGACCTAAATAACGGATATGTACACCACCAAAAGCCCCCCCCCCGATAGACCCGACCAATCACCCAGTCAGCACAGACGATTGGACGCTCTACCCCCAAGCTTCTAAGCTTGAGGCCTGCGCCACCCAAGAAGCCCGCCCATGATCGTCCGTCCCAAACCCAACCTGCTCGGCATCCTGTTCTCGCTAAAAGGCTCAATCGCCAAGCGCATCGCCCTGCGCAGCCTGCTGGTCACGCTACTGGCCTCTGTCATCGTGCTGGTGGAAACCCTGCACCCGGCCTACTTCTCCAAGGTCAACGCCACACCCTTCACACTGCTCGGCCTGTCGCTATCGATCTTCATGAGCTTTCGCAACAACGCCTGCTACGACCGCTGGTGGGACGGCCGCAAACAACTGGGCCAAATGATCATCGAAGTGCGCTCACTGATCCGCGAAACCCAAATCTTCAACCCCGCTGAACGTGAACACCTGCTGCGTGGCCTGTGCGGTTTCGCCCACGGCCTGATCGCCCGCTTGCGCCTGGAAGATGAAGCCCGGGCGATCCAACCCTGGATCAACGTCGAAGCCACCCACCCGAACCTCCCCGATAGCATCCTGCAAGACCTCGGCGCCCGCTGCTCCAAACTGGCCGAACAAGGCCACATCAGCGACTGGCGCTACACCCAACTGGAAACCCGCCTATACGGCCTGAGCCAGGTCCAGGCCTCCTGCGAACGCATCAAACACACCCCGCTGCCCTTCCCCTACACCTTGCTGCTGCACCGCACCATCTACCTGTTCTGCATTCTGCTGCCCTTCGCCATGGCCGAACCGCTGGGCTGGCTGACGCCGATCTTTACCGCGATCGTCAGCTACACCTTCTTCGGCCTGGATGAAATCGGCGACGACCTCGAAGACCCCTTCGGCTTCGACGAAAACGACCTGCCCTGCAACGCCATCGTCCGCACGCTGGAGCGCGAAATTCTCGCCGCCCTCGGTGAAACCGCGCTACCGCCGGCCCTCGAGCCGATTGAGTTCGTGCTGACGTGATGCGCGTTTGACACTCGCGATCACCTGACCGAAGCTGATGGCTTTGCACTAGCTGCCAAGCTTTCGGACGCCTGCATGTCAAAGTCACGCCGTTACTCCATCGTCGGCCTGTGCGCCCTGTTGTTTATTGTGCTGATCTCCTGGTATTTCACCCGCACGCCACCGGTGGTTGTGCCCCCGGCCATCGCCCACGGTTACGCCAAGGCTTTGAAGCAGGCGCATAACGGCGAAGCCGGCGCCGCCCGCGTGCTGTATCAACAACTGGGCCGCCCGGACCTGTCCGATGTGCGCCGCGCCGCCCTGCATGCCGAACTGCCCAACTATCCCAGCCCCCAGGCCCTGAAGCTGGCGGACAACGACCTGGCCAACGACGCGCCAATGGTGCGCGAGGCAGCCATTCACAGCATCGTCGGCCTGGTGCCCAGCGGCCAGCGCACGCTGTTGCTCGGGCCGCTGCTGGACGATCCGGAGCAAAGCGTAAGGTTTGCTGCGGCGAATGCCTTGCTGGGGCTGTCTCCCGACACCCTGGGCCTGTATTTCGGCCCGTTGCAGCAAGTGCTCGACGAATACGTGAAGTTGCTCAAAGCCCAACCCGAAAGCCCCGAAGGCTGGATTCAACTGGCCCGCCTGTACATTCACAGCGCGCTGCTGCCCGATGCCCAAAATGCCCTGGAACAGGCGATGCGCCTGCAACCAGACAACCTGCAGGCGGTGGTGGCGCAAATCGAGTTGCTGGATAAACAGGGCAAGGTCGACGAGTCACGCCAGCTCCTGGCCAAGCAACTGCAGGCCCATCCCGATTCGGCCTACCTGCAACATGCCCTGGGCATGTGGTTGCTGCATCATGGCGAGCGCGCCTTTGCCCTGCTCAGTCTGTCCCGGGCGGTGGAGCTGGAGCCGAACAATCAGGATTACCGCTACGACCTGGCTACCACCCTGCATGCCCAGCAGGAACTGGACGCCGCCCAGCGCCAGTTGGAAGAGATCGTCCAGCGCAACCCGGCCAATCGTAAGGCGCGGGTCTTGCTGGTCAACTACTGGAAAGAAACCGGCCAGTTGCAGAATGTCCAGGTCTTGCTGGCCCAGCTTGAACAGCAGAACCCGGATGACCCGGCGCTGCAACAAGGCCTGTAACGCCCAAATTGATACAAAGCGTTGAACCGCCACACGGCGCCACGGTCAAGTAAATATGGCGCGCCCCAGCGGGCGCTCCCTACTACTTATACGTGACCCGAGGGCACTTCTTGTCTACATCCAAAGAGCTGTTCACAGCAAAGGCGGCCACTGGTATTGAAGGTCTGGACGACATTCTTGCCGGGGGGCTTTCCCGTAGCCATTTGTTCTTGCTGGAAGGTGAGCCCGGCACCGGTAAAACCACGGTGGCCCTGCACTTCCTACAGGCTGGAGCAAAAAACGGTGAACGATCGCTGTACATCACCCTGTCAGAAACCGAGCGCGAGTTGCGCCAGGGTGCCAAGTCCCACGGCTGGGACCTGGACGAGCACATTCATATCTTTGAGCTGACACCGCCCGAAAGCCTGCTAAACGCCGAGCACCAGCAAAGCCTGCTGTATTCCTCGGACCTTGAGCTGGGTGAAGCCACCCGACAGATTTTTGAAGTGGTGGAGCGGGTCAAGCCCACCCGTGTTGTCATCGACAGCCTTTCGGAAATTCGCTTGCTGGCGCAAAGCTCCCTGCGCTATCGCCGGCAGATCCTCGCGATCAAGCACTACTTCGTGCGCTATGACGCCACGGTCCTGCTGCTGGACGACCTCACCACCGAATCCCTCGACAAGACCGTGCACAGCGTGGCCCACGGGGTAATTCGCCTGGAAGAACTGACCCCCAACTACGGCGCCGAACGACGCCGTGTGCGGGTGGTGAAGTACCGTGGCCAAAAGTACCGCGGCGGCTTTCACGACTTCACCATCATGGAAGACGGCGTGCATGTGTTCCCCCGCCTGGTAGCGGCCGAGCACCGTGGCGGCTATAACCGCCAGACCCTGACCAGCGGCATCCACGAGATGGACGCACTGTTGGGCGGCGGGATCGAGACCGGCTCCAGCACCTTGATCCTGGGCCCGGCCGGCACCGGCAAATCGCTGATCTCGATGATCTTCGCCGCAGCCGCCGTGGGTCGGGGCGAAAAAGCCGCGCTGTTCATTTTTGATGAAGAGTTGGGGCTGCTGTTCGAACGCATGAAGAACATGGGCATCGACCTGCAAGCCCTGCAAGACACCGGCAACTTGCTGATCGAGCAGGTAGACGCCGCCGAATTGTCCCCCGGCGAGTTTTCCCACCGGGTGCGACGTTGCGTGGATGAGCGTGGCATCAAGACTGTAGTGATCGACAGCATCAACGGTTACCAGGCCGCGATGCCGGAAGAAAACGCCCTCATCCTGCATATGCACGAGCTGCTGCTGTACCTCAACCGACGTGGCGCGGCGACCTTTATGACCGTCGCCCAACACGGCCTGGTAGGCGACATGCAGGCCCCGGTAGACATCACTTACCTGGCCGACACCGTGATCCTGCTGCGCTACTTCGAAGCCCTCGGTAAAGTCCGCCGGGCCATCTCGATCATCAAGAAACGCACCGGCAGCCATGAATCAACGATTCGCGAATACCGCATAGGCAGCCGGGGCATGACCATTGGGGAACCCCTCGATGCCTTCCAGGGTGTGCTGCGCGGCGTGCCGAACTACCTGGGTACCGATAACCCGCTGCTCAAGGATGAAAGTTCATGAGTGGCCTGCCGGCCATTACCGAACGGGCGATCATCCTTGCGCCTTTGGGCCGCGACAGCTCCCTGGCCTTGATGATGCTCAACGAGGCGGGTTTCAACGGTATCATCGCCAGCCATTTGCAAATGTTGTGCGACGAACTGGAGCACGGCGCCGGCCTGCTGGTCATCGCCGCCGAAGCCATGCGCGGTATCGACCTGGAGCCCCTGCTCACGCACCTGCATCAGCAACCGGCGTGGTCAGACTTGCCCATTGTGTTGATGACGCACCACGGCGGCAGTGAACAGAACGGTTCGTCGCACCTGAGTGTACTGCTGGGCAACGTCACCTTCCTGGAGCGCCCGTTCCATCCGGTCACCTTGATCAGCCTTGTGACCACAGCGCTACGCGGCCGGCGCCGGCAGTACGAGGCCCGCGACCGCCTGATCGACCTGAGCCAAAGTGAACAGCGCCTGCAAAGTACGCTGGAAACCCTGGAACAGCAGGTAGAAGAACGCACCGCACAGTTGCGCAATAACGAAGAAGCTTTGCGACAGTCGCAGAAGATGGAAGCTGTCGGTCAACTGACCGGCGGCATTGCCCATGACTTCAACAACATGCTGACCGGCATCATCGGCAGCCTGGAACTGCTGCGAAGGCGCGTGGCCCGGGGCCGTACAGAGGACCTCGACAGCCTGATCGACCTGGGTGTCACGTCGGCCAACCGCGCTGCCGCGCTGACCCACCGGCTGCTGGCATTCTCCCGCCGCCAGTCACTGGATTCAAAACCGGTGCAGATCAATCAACTGGTGATCTCCATGGGCGAGTTGCTGCAACGCAGCCTCAATGAAAGTATCGCCCTGGACATCCGCCTGACCGAACAGCTATGGACCGCCGAAGCCGACCCCAACCAACTGGAAAGCGCCCTGCTCAACCTGGCCATCAATGCCCGGGATGCCATGCCCAACGGCGGCCAACTGGTGGTGGAAACCACCAACCGGCACCTCGACAGCGTGTTTACCGCGGCCTACGGCACCCTCATCCCCGGCGACTATGTGGAACTGAGCGTCAGCGACACCGGCTGCGGTATGCCCGACAGCGTGATCAGCCGGGCATTCGACCCGTTCTTCACCACCAAACCCATCGGCCAGGGGACCGGGCTGGGGTTGTCGATGATCTACGGGTTTGCCCGTCAGTCCCATGGGCATGTGACGATTCACAGCGTGGTGGGCCAAGGCACCACCGTCAGCCTGTTCCTGCCGCGGTTTGTCGGCGAGGTGATGGCTGACAAACAGATCAACCCGGCGCTGCTGCCATTTGCAAATGCGGGTGAAACGGTACTGATTGTCGAGGACGATCCCGCCGTCAGGGTGCTGGTCAGTGCCGTCCTTAGCGAGTTGGGTTATGCCTTCGTCGAAGCCGGTGATGCCGACGGCGCCATGCCGATCATCCAGTCGAGCCAGCGGATTGACCTGTTGATCAGCGATGTGGGTTTACCGGGAATGAATGGCCGGCAACTGGCGGAAATCGGGCGGCAGGTGCGTCCGGACTTGAAGGTGCTGTTTATCACCGGCTACGCAGAGCACGCCGCGGTGCGCGGCGGCTTTCTCGACCCGGGCATGCAGATGATCACCAAGCCTTTTACCTTTGATTTGCTGACGGCAAAAGTGCGGGAGATGATTCAGGCACACCTCCCGGAGTAGGTCCGGGAGGCATGGGAGCCTTGTCAGATGCTCACAATTGGACGGTATACATGTCCTCCAATGCGCGGGCATCCACCCCCGTTTTGAATACGGTATTGTCGTTTTGGGGGCTGATCTTGAACTCCAGCACTTTGGGGTCATCTCCCGCCGTTTTGTACCTGAGGGAAAAGTCGGGTGAGGTAAAAATGTCGTTGACTCCACGCTGGAAGCTGGCCGCGTCCGGGAAATGGGCCAGGCCATAATTGGGTTCGTAAAAGAAGAATGATTTTTGATTTCCGTTGACGACAACCCCGGCAGTCATCGCGTGACCACTGTCCCCAAACATCAGTGTTTGCGATTGCGTGGCCATCGACAGCTCTGAAGCTACGGCGGTGTAAGGCTTGGCCTTGACGTCGCTGATACCGTGGAATGCAGTAGCCCCGCCGATTTTGCGTTGCAGAACCGTCAGCGTCGCAATGAACTTTTTGGACGCGGCTGCCGTAGGATTGGCGGCGGCCTTAAAAAAATTGTCAATCAGCACTTGGGCCTTGCCCTTCTTCACCGCCAGCGCCATGAGGTGCGAAAGCGCTGCACATTCCCCCTGCGACAACGGCTGAGTCTGGCTCAAGTAAAATAACTGCGGCATGGCGGTAATGCGCCCGCCGGCAGCGCGCACCTTGTTATTGAATAGATTGGCGCCATTCAAGCTGGCCTGGACCGCCAGGCGCTCATGTTGCCTGGCCAGCGTCCCTATATCCCGGGCGGACAAATTTCCTTTGGTTGCCAGTTTTTTGACTTGCGCAGACATCATCTTCGACGAATAACCGGGAATCTTGGCTGGATCACCCTGGACGTAGCCTTCCTGAAAGCTGGTTTTGTCAGGGCCGTTCTCTGCCTTGGTGGTTACCTCACGCCAGCGGATCTCGAGGTTGGTGGGTTCGAGGGCGGAAAACCCGTCCAAGGGGCGCCCATAGGGCTGTTTAGTTGCCGGGTTGTAAGGAAACCACTGATGGGTTATCGAATCAAACTTGGCCACCGTCCTGCCAGTGACGTCACTCCCGGGTACTGTGTATGTGCCTACATGCAGGTCGGTACGCTGGGAAATTTCCTGTAGCTGCGCCTTGGTGAATCGCGCGCCCTGGCGCGCCTGCGCGCCCGGTATAACTGCACGCAAGGGTGTCACGTCGCCCAGGAACCCGTTGTAGGCTGCGGCGCGCGCGTCAGGTGTGTAGCGTTTGAACAGTGAGTGGCCAAAGCGGCTGGGTTTGGCAGCACGCACGTTTTTCAATGCCCCCGCACCTTTGGCGATACCGGCCGTCACCAAATACATCACACCATCAAAGATGACATCCCCAAGGGCTGCGACATAATCCCCTTTGACGATATTGCGAACCACTGAAAGCCCGGGTATGAAGCCCAACAGTATTTCGCGCCACATCGATTGCTTCGCTTGCTCATCATCAAAGGTGGTGACGGCTTTGGCGGCGTCCTCCTGCTCACCGAACCGATGGGCCACAGTGGCATTACGCGAGAGTAATTGCCCAAGGTACTCACTTCGCGCACTGCTGAATGACTTGGGGTTACCCGCGGGAAGGTTACCCGCCTGTTGTTTGACCCGGCCATCTGCATCGGGACGCACTTCGACGATCGATGTGTTGGCGTAAGACTCTGTGAGTACCGAGTTACTTTTCTGCTCTACCCACTCGCCTTGAATACCTGGCTTGAAGGTGTCCTTCAGATCGTCGCGGCGAGTAATGGCGTTGTTTTGGGGGTCCATCCCGTAGTAGACCACCTGGCCATCACGGTGAGTCTTGATCAACAGGCTCCTGTTGCCATCCGACTGCAGCGGTTCTGCCTGCTCGGCGGTATGGGAGCCATTGGGCGTGGTGGTTACCGTACGCAGAACCTTACCCTGCCTGTAGACGGTTATTTCCCCCGACTCGATATTCTTCCGATCCTCCAGGGGCAAGTTGGCAATCAGGTTCGTGGTAATCGACACATAGGCTTTTTCGATATTGCTTTTATACGCCGCAAATTGCTCGGCATGTTTAGCTTTGGGGTCGGGCAGCTGTTTAATGCGCGCTAACAGGCTGTTGATCGGGATCTGGTCGTTGTCCGACTGCCACCCTGTCGACTCGTGGGTTTTCTTCGACAGGTAGATATCCAGCACCGAATACGCGCCAAGCGAGTTCGTGGTGATCGAAGGCGTCAGTCGATGCGCGTCCGTTTTCACGTATTGGCTGCGAATCGATTTTTCTTCAAAGGGAATTGCGTCGCCGAACGCGGCCTTGAGCTCTGCCAATGCAACACTGCGTTGGGTCGGCAGAGGGGCTTTGAACGCTTCATCGGCATCGATCAATGCCTGCCCCTGTTGGGCCAATGCTTGCTGGGTGGCGTTGATCTGCGCCGGCGAGTGAGGCCCAGGCTTCGATAGGCTTCCATTGATCTCCCCCCATTCGGTCACTGCGGTCAGCTGCGCTTGCTTCTGGATGTCGCGCTGCGTATCCGTGACAGGCTCAACGGCATCAAACATCGCCACCTGGGCAAAGGTCATCTGGGCAGAGGCCCCGGGGTTCGTGGCTTCAATACGCGCCACTGCGGCCTTGAGGCTCACCCAGGCCAACGAACCGTAGGTTACGTTGGGCGGAGTACCTTTTATCTGCAACTCGGGTGCGGCACGTGAGAGCAATATCATTGCCGCCACCGGGGCCATTTCGGGGCTGGCTTTGTGCGTGCTCACCAAGTGATCGATCAGCCGCTGCTGAATCACGCTGACAGGCTGGCCGTAATTTTCGGTGGCCGCCAGGTCAAAACCTGCGACATGGTGGGGCTGCGGCGAATAAATGCTCTGGGAATCCAGCGTGAGGACAATCGCGGTCAATGCCCACTCTCTGGCACTGGAGGCGGTCCCAATTGCCCCCATCTTGCCTTGCAGCGCCTTCCCCAGCGCCAGAGCCTTGTCAGACTCGAGGATTTTGTTCAGTGCGTTGCGCGGGTTCTTCAGTTCGCCCGGCAGCCATTGCACGCCCTTTGCCAGGTAGCCTAATGCACCTTTATCACGCACCTGCGAGGGTGCCGCGTCGCGGTCCTCCAGGCCAGGCAGGCCGAGGTTATTGTGGGTGATGTGGCTATAGACCGCTTTTTGATCCTGGACAGATAAAGGGCTTGGCCAAGACAACGCACCTCCCAGATTGCCGTCACGTTGCTCGGGCAACTCGGGTGCATTCAGGGCGTTGACGAGGGTTTCGAACTGAATCTTCGGCTCAGTGTTTTCCGCCAGGCGCCAGCCATTGCCCGCGAGCACGTCTTCCAGTGTCGCGTGCGCCACTCCCGTCTGGCGGCCATACGTGGAGTCTGAAGGCACGGCCATGGTGACGTGCTGCAGGTATTCGGTCAGCGCGGTGTTGTCGTCCGGGTCGAACGCCAGCAATTTCTCCAACAACGTGTGCCTGAGCGCGATATCGCCCAGCACGCCCTTTTGGACATCAAGGGATTGCTCGGAGCGCTGCTCGTTAATCGGGCCAAAGTGAGCGTCATCGAGTGCCAGGGGCGCGTTGTTGCGCTCGATTTCCTGCGCACGTAGAGCGCGCCCGGATTCCGGCAGGTTGCCCTCGAAGTAAAAACTCTTGACCCGATCAAATGGCGCGCGCTGAGTGTTGCCAGGCACTGCGGGCTTGATCGGACGAGGACTGTTGCCCGCCAGGCTGTCGATGGCCTGGCGAATAGGGCCGCTCACACTCGCCCAGCCGCGATCACCCAGCCCGGGCGTGAGGACATCTAAACGGCCGTTGATCCGCCCATACAGTCGACCGGTAAACGGTTCGATACTGACCGATGAGGGGTCCAGGTGGATGTCAGCCATCCACTGCACCACATCCGGGGACTTGAACGCACGCGACAGCAACGCCCAGCATTGCCCGAACGTGGACTGGGGCGGGATGTCCAGCATGATGGCTCCATCCGTCCCCGGCGTTCCGGTCACCTGGCGCAGCCCCTGGGCAAAGTTGCGCGCCAACTGGCGATCGGCATTGTCGCGGGGCGAATCGAGGGGCACCTCGTTCGCCGGCGCCCGGTTTGCGACGACGCCCTGAAGCTGAACGGCGGCGGGCGTGCTTGGCGTCGAATCCGGTTGCGCTGTAAGTTCAGGGGCATGGCGCGCAGTGCGAGTGGAAATGGTCACGAGGTCTACTCCATCGATACAGTCAGAAATCCTGCGCAACGCCTTTTCGTCTGCTAGGGGATAATCTTTCGTACCGGGAACAGGCCCCGCGATTCCATTTCACGGGCGCAAGCTTAGTGACGGGATGTGTATCAGGCCAACAACCGCTGGATATGCTCCTGCAACGTGTCCAGGTCAAACGGCTTGGCCAGGATCGGGGCGTTGCGGGTGATCGGGCTGTTGCAGTCGAGAATTTCCTGCGGGTAGCCGCTGATAAAAATGACTTTCAATTCGGGTCGCAGCTTGATCGCGGGCTCGGCAATCTGCACCCCGGAGATGCCGCCTGGCAGGCGATAATCGGTCACCATCAGGTCCAGGTGCGGCTTGGTGGCCAGGATTTCAAACGCCTGCTCACCGTCAATCGCCTTCAACACCCGATACCCGAGGCCCGACAGGTACTCGCCCAACACAAACATAATCGATTCGTCATCTTCGACGATCAGCACCACATCTTGCGCATCTTCACTCATGGGAAGCCTTTGTCCGGTCAATTGCTGCTGATACGACCATAGGGTCACGCAGAGGTTGCGTCGGATTCACGATTGATTTCATGCCCCGGCCTCCAGTGGCAGGCACACACGAAACAACGCGCCCTCGCCTATCCGGCTTTCCACTTCGATAGTACCGCCGTGGGCCGCAATAATCTGTTCGGAGATAAACAGCCCCAGGCCCAGGCCCGCCACCGCGTGGCTGGCCGACACGCGTTCGAACTGCTGGAAGATACGCTTCTGGTTTTCTTCGCTGATGCCGATGCCGTGGTCACGCACCTCGACCCGCGCTTCGCCATGCGCGGCATACACCCGCACTTCGACCGGGCTCTTGGCTCCGTAGCGCAAGGCATTGGTCAACAGGTTGGACACCACCTGTTCGATACGAAACTCATCCCAATTGCCTTCCACCGGCCCTTCCTCGACCCAAATCACCGACGACTCGGCGGCCGCCACTTGCGGGGCGAAGTTCTCCAGCAGGTTATGCACCAGTTGCGTCAGGTCAAAGCGGCCGGGGCGAATCGACAGTTTGCCGGTACGGATGCGCGATACGTCGAGCATGTCTTCGATCAGGCGGATCAGGCTCTGGATCTGCCGCTCATCGCGGTCGACCATGGCGTGCATCTTGTCCAGGGTGAACGCCGCAGCGTTGTCCCGAGCCAGGTGCATTTTGCGCAATTGGGTCTCCAGGATCAGTCCGTTGAGGGGCGTGCGTACTTCGTGGGCGACGATCGACATGAAGTCATCGCGCATACGCACGGCCTGCTCCAGTTCAGCCTGGGTGGCCTGCAAACGCGTGAGCAAGGCTTCCTGCTCGCGCCGGCTGTGCTCCAGGGCTTCAACCTGCTGCTTCATGGCCTTGCTCTGGCGGTACAGGTCGACAAACACATTGACCTTGCTCTTGACCGCATGAATATCCAGCGGCTTGTGCAGGAAGTCCACGGCGCCGCTTTCATAACCCTTGAACGCATAGTTGAGTTCACGGCCGGCGGCGCTGACAAACACAATGGGGATGTTCTTGGTCTTTTCGGTGCCGCGCATCAGTTCGGCCAGCTCGAAGCCGTTCATGCCGGGCATCTGCACGTCGAGGATGGCCATCGCAAACTCGTGTTCAAGGAGCAGCGACAAAGCCTCGTCGGCGCTCAACGCCTTGTAGACCTGACGGTCTTCGCGCTTGATCAGCGCTTCAAGGGCCAACAGGTTTTCCGGCAGATCGTCGACGATCAGCAGTTTGGCCTGGACAGTACTTAACATGGGGAAGATTCCAGGGAAGCCAGCAACTGGGCGATGCGGCTCAAGGGAAGAATATGGTCGGGTGTATGCAGTGCCAGCGCGGCCCGGGGCATGATGGCAACGCGTGCCTCTGAGGGGTCTTGCACCACCGTGATGCCGCCGCACTGCTTGACGTGGGCCAGGCCACGGGCCCCGTCCTGGTTGGCCCCTGTCAACAGGATCGCCAGCAGGCCCTTGCCGTAGACGTCGGCAGCCGACTCGAACAGGTAGTCAATCGCCGGCCGGGAATGGTGCACGCGGTCTTCCTGGCTCAGTGACAGGCTGCGGTCGTGTTCCACCGACAAGTGATAACCCGGGCCGGCGAAATACAGGGTGCCGGGCAGGATCACTTCCTTGTCGCGCGCCTCCACGACCTGCATCGACACGCGCCGGTCGAACACTTGCGCCAATTGGCTGCGGCGCTCGTCCGGCAGGTGCAGCACGGTGATAATCGGCAAGGCGAAGCTGGCGGGCAATTCGCCAAAAACGTTCAGCAACGCCTCGACACCGCCTGCGGAAGCGCCGATCACAATGGCTTCGATCCCGGACACCGGGCTGGCACCAGCTTCATTCATAATTTTCGGTAGATCCGTTCTTGCTTGACCAAGGGTTCGAACTGTTTGCTGTAGGCAGAGAAATCCAGGGTTTCCTTACTGCCCAGCACCAGGAAGCCGCGATGACACAGCGACTCATGAAACAACCCAAACGCCCTATCCTGCAACTTTTTATTGAAATAAATCAGTACGTTACGACACGAAATTAATTGAGTTTCTGAAAAGACACTGTCGGTCGCCAGGCTGTGGTCGGCAAACGTCACGTTCTCCCGCAGGGTCTTGTCGAAGATCGCATGATCGTAGGCCGCGGTGTAGTAATCGGCAAACGAGCGTTGCCCACCGGCCTGCTGGTAGTTATGGGTATAGGCGCGAATGTTCTCAAGCGAAAAAATCCCCTGCTTGGCTTTTTCCAGAGACCGGGGATTGATGTCGGTGGCGTAGATGATCGTGCGCTCCAGCAAGCCTTCCTCACGCAGCAGGATGGCCATGGAATACACCTCCTCCCCGGTGCTGCAGCCGGCAATCCAGATCTTGATCGACGGGTAGGTCTTGAGCAGGGGCACCACTTCCTGGCGAATCGCCAGGAAGTGCGACGGGTCGCGAAACATCTCGCTCACCGGAATCGTCAAAAACTGCAGCAACTGCATGAACGCCGTCGGGTCATGCAACACCCGCTCCTGCAAGGCCGAGATGGTATTGCAGTCGAACTGGCGCAGGGCATGGGCCACGCGGCGCTTGACCGAGGCGCCGGAGTAATCACGAAAGTCATAGCTGTACTTGAGGTAAATCGCCTCAATCAACAAGCGCAGTTCGATGTCAGTGCTTCGTTCCAATTAAATCCGTTCCATCTTGGGTAACCACACGCGAATCAAAGAAAACAACCGGTCCAGGTCGATGGGCTTGGCCAGGTAATCGTTGGAGCCGGCCGCGAGGCAGCGCTCCTGATCGTCCTTCATGGCCTTGGCCGTTACCGCGATGATCGGCAGCTTGCGCCAGCGCGGGTCCTGGCGGATCAAGGCAGTGGCCTCGTAACCGTCCATTTCCGGCATCATCACGTCCATCAGCACCAGGTCGATGTCGTCGACTTCATTGAGTTTTTCGATCGCCTCGCGGCCGTTACGGCCAATCACGACCACCGCGCCCTTGTGTTCCAGCGCGCTGGTCAAGGCGAAAATATTGCGTACATCATCGTCCACCAGCAGCACCTTGCGGCCCTCGAAGACCTTGTCGCGACTGCGGGCGGTCCTGAGCATCGTCTGGCGTTCATGGGACAACTGGGATTCGACTTTGTGCAGAAAGAGTGTGACCTCGTCCAGCAGCCGCTCGGGAGAACGCGCGCCCTTGATGATGATCGAGCGCGAGTACTTGCGCAGCTCGGCCTCTTCATCGCGGGTCAGGTTGCGCCCGGTGTAGACGATCACCGGCGGGAACGAGCAGATATCCTCGGTGGACATGCGCTTGAGCAGCTCGTTGCCGAGCATGTCCGGCAGCTTGAGGTCGATGATCATGCAGTCGTAGATATGGCTGCGCAGCAGGTCCAGGGCTTCCTGGGCGAAGCCTACGGCGGTGATCTCGATGTCATCGTCGCCGATCAGGCGCGCGATGCTGTCACGCTGCAAGTCGTCGTCTTCCACCAGCAGGATGCGCTTGACCTTCTGGGTCAGCTTGGCTTCCAGGCGGGCGAACACGTCCTTGAGCTCTTCGCGGGTGGTCGGCTTGACCGCATAGCCGATCGCGCCCATGTGCATGGCGGCTTCGACGCGGTCTTCCACGGAAATCACATGCACCGGGATGTGGCGGGTGCCGGCGTGTTCCTTGAGGCGTTGCAGCACGGTGAGCCCCGAATGGTCGGGCAGGCGCATGTCCAGCAGGATCGCGTCGGGAATGTATTGCTCCGCCAGGGCATAGCCTTCGTCTGCCCCATGAGCCACCAGGCAGTGGTAGCCCAGTTCGTGGGCCAGGTCGAACAGGATGCGGGCGAAGTTCGGCTCATCCTCCACCACCAGGATGCAGCGGGTGGTGAACGGGGCCTTGTCACGGTCGTCGATAAAGCGCGGGATCAGCGCTTCATGGGCGATCGGCATCGGCGACACCTTGATCGGCGCCGGCGCCGGCGCAGGGACGACGGCACGCGGGGCTTCGATCATCGGGGCGTCTTCCTCACGCTCCACGTAGTGTTCCGGCACCACCAGGGTAAACACACTGCCCTGGCCCGGCTCGCTGGTGACGCTGATGTAGCCGCCCAACAGGTTTGCCAGGTCGCGGGAGATCGACAGGCCCAGGCCGGTGCCGCCGTAACGGCGGTTGGTGGTGCCGTCGGCCTGGCGGAAGGCTTCGAAGATGCTTTCCTGCTGGTCCGGGGCGATACCAATCCCGGAGTCGCGCACGGTAAAGGCAATGCCCTCCCCCGGCTGGCGGGAGACCGTCAGGCTGACCTCGCCCTTTTCGGTGAACTTGAGCGCATTCGACAGCAGGTTTTTCAGAATCTGCTCCAGGCGCTGGCGGTCGGTGAACAGCATGTGCGGCGAACCTTCCTGCACTTGCACCTGGAACCCCAGCTTGCGGTCGGCGGCGAGCGGTTCGAACATCCCGCGCAAACCGTCCACCAGGCGCGCCACGCTGGAATTCTCCGGGCGCATTTCCAGTTTGCCGGCCTCGACCTTGGAGATGTCGAGAATGTCATTGATCAGGTTGAGCAGGTCGTTGCCGGCCGAGTAGATCGACTCGGCAAACTTGACCTGTTCGGCGCTGAGATTGTCCTGGGGGTTCTCGGCCAGCAACTTGGCCAGGATCAGCGAGCTGTTGAGCGGCGTGCGCAGCTCGTGGGACATGTTGGCGAGGAACTCGGACTTGTACTTGCTCGAGCGCTGCAATTCATCGGCGCGCTCTTCCAGCTCGACCTGTACGCGGTTGAGCAGCACGTTCTTCTGGTCCATGGCGTCGCGCTGCTCGGCCAGGGTCTGGGTCTGTTCGGCCAATTGTTCGTTGGTCTGTTCCAGTTCTGCCTGCTGGGTTTCCAGGTGCGCCTGGGATTCCTTGAGGATGCGTGATTGCTCCTCCAGCTCTTCGTTGGCGGTCTTGAGTTCTTCCTGCTGCACTTGCAGCTCTTCATTGAGTTGCTGGGTTTCAGCCAGTACTTCCTGCAGGCGCTGGCGATACCGGGCGGCTTCGATGGAAGTGCCGATGTTGTCGGCAATCAATTCGAGCAATTCGATGTCACGCTCGTCCAGCGCGCGCAGGAAGCCCAGCTCAATCACGCCGTTGACCCGGCCATCGTCGCTGGTCGGTACTACCAGCACACTGCGGGTTGAACCTTCGCCAAGGCCCGAACTGACTTTGAAGTAGTCCACCGGCACATCGTCCAGGCGAATCAGGCGGTCCTGCCGGGCGGATTGGCCGACGATACCTTCGTCGTTATAGATCGATTGCTCCTGCTGCTCTTGCTCGCGGGAGAAGCCATAGGTGGCCACGCGCGTGAGGCCACCGTGTTCTTCACGCACGTACAGCGCCGCCACTGCCGAGCCCATGTATTGCGCGAAGAACTGCAGGACGTTGCGGCCCAGCATGTTCAGGGTCAACTGGCCCAGTACCTGCTCGGCCAGTTCGGTCTGGCCGTTGCGCAACCAGGCTTGCTGCTCAAGGCGTTTGGCGATCCTCTGTTGTGACATCAGGTTTTCGCTGTAGCTTGTTGAAAGCTCTAGTAAATTCTTCCTGCCGACATACGCAAGGATAGCGCTCAGGCCCAGCACAAACACCAGATACAACGAGACGCTGATGATGGTGGTGCGAGTGACATCTTCATTACGGGTGATGCGGAACTGTTGCTCCATCGCCACCGCCCGGTCGTACTCCTTGCGAATCTCGTCCGTCAGGCTTTTGCCCCGCCCGGCTTTCACGGCGGTGCGGTAATCACCGTTCTGGCGCTGCATATCAATCATCGACTGGGCGTAGGTGTTCCACGCCAATTGCAGCGACTCCAGGCGCTTGAGCCGATCCACCTGCTCCGGATTGTCTGCCACCAGCGCCTGCAAATTGCGCAAGTCAGAAATGATCCGCGGCTTGGCCACCTCGTACGGGTCCAGGAAATGCTCATCGCCCGTGATCAGGAAGCCGCGCATGCCGGTTTCCAGGTCCACCGTCAGTTTGGAGGTTTCGTTGAGGTTGTTGATCACCCGGTCGGTGTGCTCGACCCACTGAATCACCGACAACAGGTAGGAGATCAAACAGACGAAAAACACCGCGCTGAGCACACCGACACCCAGCGGCAACGCCACGTTGCGGCCCAGCAATTTACGGAAGTTTTTCTCATCGACGGACGACGCGGGAGTCATGGGCATGCCTTGGCCAAATGCGGAAAAACGAGGAGTTTGCCCCAAAGTTACGCTTGAACGCTATTTTTCTGCCGCCAGTGACCAGAAACATTCGTTAACTCATTGAAATCACTGGCCCTCAGTGTCGCTTTTACACGCAGACATTGACTTCGCTTCTTACATAACAACGGGCCTGAGGCAGGAACCTTGACGGGGGGGCCGCCCACCCAATAAGGCGTCTTGGGAACAGGGAACCTCCTTTTAGAAGGCGCGTATCTCATCAACAAACAAGGTACCCCCCTATGCTTAGTCTTGGCACCGCCTCACCACAACTCCCTCTCGCAGCCCCGCAGCCAGCCGCGATACCGACCCCTGAAGGATCCAGCCACCGACCACCGCTCGGCCTTGCGCCCACTCAGGGCGTGCCCAGCCCGCAACCCGTCACTGCGTTGCACCGCAAACCTGGCCTCAAGGCTGCGTTGGGCGACCGGCAAAACTTGCGAACCCTGGGGCAAAAGCTCAACGACGTCGCCACCCGGCTGGGCGTAAACACCACCCCTCAGGCGGTGCAGGCGGCCCTGCAAAGCACGCCGCTGGACATTCATCCGGACTCCTCCTACGCCACACAGGCAGGCAGCGCGGCCACCCTTGCAAGCTTCATCGGCTCCCTTGGGCTGAGTTTGCCTGCCAGCCATTTCTCACTCACAGGCCTGGCGCACTCGGTAGGTGACAAAGCGCTGGTACACCCTCTCGGCAATTTTGGCGGTGGCTTGTCATGGCCCGTCCCGCTGAGTGTCAGCGGGCAGCGCGTGTTGCTGATCGACGCCATGCGCTACGCCGGCAGCCACCCGAACTCGCCACAACAGGGTGCAGCCGTTGGCGTGCTGGAGTTCTTGAACCACCCCACGGCGGTTTCTGCCGAAACGTTGCAGGACCCGGCACACGTACTGGAAACCCTGGTCAGCTCCCCACGCGGGCAAGCGCTTGGCCAAGCCATGCAAACAAAACTGAACGGGATCGGCTCCGAGACAAGCGTCAATGAATACGCCCTCACGGCCATGAATCTGGTGCTGGACCCGGAGTCCATCGCCACGCCTCACCGAAACAAGGTGGCCGGTTTCGACTTGGCCCAACCCGATCACTGGGGCAAACCCGCGTCCGCAGTGCTCGACGGCCTGCGCAACCATTTGCAGGAAGGCACCAGAACCTCGCCTGAGATGGCCGGGGCCGGCGCGTACTTGTTGTTGGCAAGGAAGGCCCCCGAGTTTTTGGTCAAGCACATACCGGACAGCGTGACCTACGGCAGCATGGCCTGGGTCAGCCTGGCCGTCGCGGCGGCGACCATCGAAGCGCAAACCCCGGGAAAGGTCCCGAACATGACTTATGCCCAAGTCATGTCTGCGGCTGAAAACGCAGGCCTGCAGGACCTTGACGCCACCCGCCATGCCCAGGCATCCGCGCTGGCGAACTGGGGCGTGGCCAACGGCATTCTTGCCAAAAAAGCCGATGACGATTACAGCCCTGCGGACCTGGAGACAGTCAGGGCCGCCTTCAATCAACAGATGACCCAACGCAGGGAAGCGTCCAGGTTATTGGAAGTTGAAATTCCAAGCCGCAAGGACATTGCCCTGGCAAAGTTGAAGGAACGGTTTGGCGAAAATGTGCCTTTTGAAGAAAAGCTCCTGGCGGTGGTCGACAGCAAACAACCGTCAATCCAGCCACTTTACGATCCTAATCGTGCCCCTGCAGGTCGGTTTTCGATGCTGGATATCGCGATGAGCGGGCTGGAACAATACAAATGGGAGAGTGAAGACCCGCGCATTCTTGAAGCGACGGCAGCCAAGCCCCTGAAACTCGATGTGAACAGCACCTTCGACACGCAGTATGCGCAGGCGATCACTTCCCGCAAAACGGGGATTGGCACCACGGTCAAACACCTTATTGCACACTTGCCATTGGCGGACAGGCAGCATCTGGAATCTGCAGGGATCGAGTTTTTTCAGAAAAAAACCTACACATTGGGCACGAATTTCACCACGCGCACCCTCAAGGAAACCGATAAGAGGGTGTGGATGAAGGCCAGTGGCAACCACGACACCGTTTATGAAATTGACCTGCACAAGGGCCACATCAAGAAAGTCCCGGCCTCGGAACTGACCACCGAGAAAGCGCGACAGGCGAATACGATCTTCAAGACGCAGCCGTTTATCCCCAAGGGCGTCGATGCCGCGCAATTTGGTCGAACACCGGCGGCGGGCCCATCGGTGATCCCCGCCAGTTTCTCCAGCCCTCGCACCCAGGCCATCGCAGATGCCTTCGTTGAGCACCTGGATATCGACAGTGCCGACGTAAAGAGTCATGCCGCAGGTGTAACGGCGTTCGACCAACAGAACGCAACCGAGTGGAACGTCACGAACTTTTTCCTGGACCTGATTCCGTTGCGTTCAGCAATTGTCAATTTCCAGAACGGCCATTACCTGGACGGCGCGACCGACCTGTTAATGGACGTATTCGGTTTTGTCACCGCCGGCGCGGCCGCAGCAGCCAAGGTGGTGAAGGTCGCGGGCCAAACCCTTTCCCTGGCTGCAAAGGCACTGAAGGTGACGAAAATCGTCGGGGCAACCACCGTCGGCGCGTTTAACCCGCTGGACGGCTTAGGGGACTTGATTGCGGGCGGCGCAAAACTCGCTGGCAAAGGGATCAATAAACTCAAGGGTGCGAGCGGTAGCTATGACCTGTTGAAAGCCGCCAGCAATCACTACAACACCGCCGCCATTGGCACCCTCAATGTCGCAGAAAGCACGGCCGAGGGCGGCGCAGTCCTGCAAAAAGGCAAGTGGTATGCCTTTGACGCAGACAAAATGCGCCCCTACGGCCCCCCTCTGGAGGGCTTTGTTCCCAAGGTCGCGGCCATCGAGGGCAATGTCCAGGGCATCCGCCACTTTAATAGTTGGCTGAGTAGTGTTGTGGCGCCGAACGTGCCCACCCCGGAATTGCCGCTGGTCTTTGAAAAAGTAACCAGCCAGGCAAAGGCAATAGATGGCGACGCATTCAAGAAGGGCTATGACACCGGCAACCCGGACACTATTAATGGCTACTATCCGAGCATGACGTTAAATCAACTCAAGGAATTAACCGTTGCGGGTGGCCACGCGCCAGAGGACATAGGGACGTTGTTCAGGCTGATCGAAAAAAACCGCGTCGAGGTAAGCCTGAATAACTTCAAATATTTCAACAATGAAGTAACGGCTGCCGGCGGTGTCACCACTGCAATGCCACAGGGTTTCTACCTGAGCCAGACGGACCTGCTTTCAAAAGGTGAATGTGCAGCACTGTCAAATGCCATGGCGCTGGCGATTCAGGAAAAAAGGGAGCACGTATTGATTGAGAATTTCTTTTCGACCATTGCGAATCCGAACCTGCCAGCCGCCATCAAGTTTCGCAACAACCTGACCAACTTCCAGGACATTTTGAAGAATCAGTTCCATGGAACGCAGGACCCGCTTCAGATTTCCCACCTTTCGATTATTTCCGAACTCGGCACATCGCCAAGGTCTAAGACCTTGTTGATCCGAGACGAGGGGCATGGGTTGACGGCGGGTGTGGTGGTCGAAAACAACCAGAAACATTGGTTTTACTTCGACCCGAATTTTGGGCTGGCAAAGTTCCCCACCCAGCAATCGATGGAAAAAGGCCTGGAAAGCCTATTGAACAGCGGTAAAACCAGCGCGTTGCTCGAGCCTTATGGGGTCAATCGCGCGGTCCCGGAATACAGGGTGGTCGAGTTCAGTGAACTGGACTTGATGAACACCACTAAAGACGTCACGAGCGTCAGTCGCCTGTTCAACACCCGCGTTTAATCCCTGGCCTGGCGCTGGCGCCCCCCTACTGTAGGGGCGCCAGCGCTGTGCGCGAAGAGCGGATAACGGCCCTCCCGGCTCAATCGTCGAGCACACGAGACATTCCCCGCCAATACCTCCACAATACCGTCCCTGTTTCGGGAACTTGCCGGGATTGACGCGACTCATTAGAGGATGGTCTTTCAACTGATCAAGACCTGTACCTCAATTGTTCGGGAACCCTCACTATGCCAGCCTCCACCATTCTTGTAGTCGAAGACGACGACATCGTGCGTATGTTGATCGTCGATGTGCTTGAAGAGCTGGAATACCATGTACTTGAAGCAGCAGACGCCGAGCAGGCCCTGAGCATCATCAACACAGACGGGTTAGCGATCAACTTGATGATGACCGATGTCGGTTTGCCGGACATGGACGGCAAGGAGCTGGCCCAAAAGGCCCGGGCATCACGTCCCGCCCTGCCCATCCTGTTTGCCAGTGGCTATGCCGAAAACATCGACGCGCCCGCCGACATGCACGTGATCGGCAAACCGTTCTCGATTGACCAGTTGCGCGACAAAGTAAAATCCATACTCGCCTGATCACCTCCTCCCTTCAGTGCCGCCAGGCAAAGGCCGCATTTTCAGCGGCCTGCCCCCTTCAGAAATTTCTGTGACGCGCCCCCCTACCAAACAACTAATTCGTTAGAAGCACTAGCGAGTCTGAAATTTGCTGCTAGCTTCAAACGACATGTCCTACAAGTATTAGCGAATAAGGGCAACCCGCCGGCCTGCATAAGCGCGCTATCGGGTACGTCACCAGGGAATTGGGGAAGGGTCATGCTCAGGTCATTGTGTATTCCGGCATTAGTGCAGGCGGCTTTAGTGTTGCCTGTGTTGTCGGCCCAAGCCGATAACGCCGACACGGCCAACAAAAGTAACAACCCGCTGAACCTCGCGCCCGGCGCGAACTTGCAGGACTATTACACGCCGAGGTTGTTTGACACTAACGCCCATACCAATGACACGCTGCTGCGCGGCACGTTGCCGGTTGCCCCGTCGGACTTCATCGGTGTGCCACAGTTATTGCGCGCCACCTTGCCGATCAGCACCCGTCCCGATTCTCACAGCGGCTACAGCACCGGGATCGGTGACCTGAACCTGTTCGATATCTTCCTGCTCAAGACCGATGGCGTGCAATTGGGCATCGGCCCGCAGATCACCGCGCCTACCGCCGAGCACGATGAGCTGGGCACCGGCAAGTGGCAGGCCGGTCTCGCGGCGGTGGCCATCGATGCATCGCCCCGCGGCCTGCTCGGCGCGCTGGTGCAATACCAAAGCTCGTTCGCCGGTGACCGTGACCGCGCCCACGTAGAAAGCGCCACCTTCCAGCCGTTCATCATCCATAACCTGCCCAAAGGCTGGTACTTGCGCTCCACCGGCACCTGGACCTTCGACCTGAAAAACGACACGCATTACATCCCTATTGGCTTCGGTGCCGGCAAGGCCTGGAAATCCGGCAGCAACATTCTCAACGCCTATGTCGAACCGCAGTGGACCGTTGCTCGCAAAGGCGACGGCTTGCCGCAGTTCACCCTGTTTGCCGGGATCAACGTCACGTTTGGGAAATAAGGATGTTTTATGCACACCCTGATTCGTAGTGCTGGTTTGTGCCTGTTAACCCTGGCTGGCGCCATACAGGCACAGAGCCTGGACACCCGCATCGGCCCTATCGCCATGGACGGTGAACTGCCGGCCCACAGTGAAATCGCCAAGCTGTATGGCGAGTTGGATTTCCAACAGGCCACCCAGAGTTTTCTGTGGGCCTTGCCGTTAGTGTCCTACGCCCAATGGCAGGATGAATTCAGCACCAAGCTCGGCGCCCGCAGTGGCGATTTGATGGTACTGAACAGCTACGAGGACAAGCTCGGGGTGATCACGGCCAACGCCACTACGCCGTACATTCTTGGTTTTGTCGACCTCAACGAAACCGGCCCGCTGGTGATCGAATTGCCGCCTGGCCCCACCGCCGGCGGGATCGGCGACTTCTGGCAACGTGCAATCATCGACATGGGCCAGACCGGCCCCGACCAGGGCAAAGGCGGCAAGTACCTGGTACTGCCCCCCGGCCAGCAGCCACCTGCCGACGCCGGCAAGTACTACCTGGCCAAGTCCGAAACCATGAACGTGCTGGTGGGGTTTCGCGTCCTCGACCCCGACCCGGCCAAGGGCAAGGCCCTGGTAGAGCAATTCAAGATGTACCCCTATGCCCAGCGTGCCAACCCTGGCAAAACCCGCCTGCTGTCGCCCGGCGGCAAGCCCTGGTCCGGTACCCAGCCGCACGGCATGGCTTATTGGGAACGCCTGCACGGGATTATCCAGAAAGAGCCGGTTAACGAACGCGACCGTTTCTACATGGCCATGCTGTCGAGCCTGGGCATTGAGAAAGACAAACCGTTCAACCCCAACGAACACCAGCGCAAGGCGTTGGAGCAAGGTGCGCAGGTGGGCGAGTTGATCGCCAAGGCCAACGCATTCGCCAAACGTTTCCCCCAGGCCCAGTACTGGAAGGATCGCCAATGGGACACCGTGCTCAACATTGCCGAACCGTCCCAGCGCGTCGCCTATTACGACCAACTGTGGGAGCGCAGCGCCTGGTTCTACGAAGCGGTAACCAACACCAAGGGCATGGTCTCCAAGACCCCGGGCCTGGGCCAGACCTACCTCGGGGCCTACACCGACAACAAGGGCGAATGGCTCGATGGCGGCAAGTCCTACACCTTGCACGTCGGCGCCAACCCGCCGGCCAAGCAGTTCTGGTCGATGACTGTGTACGACATCGAAAGCCGCTGCCTGATCGACAACCCACAGCGCAAGGCCGACCTGTCGTCACGCCAGGATTTGAAGAAAAATGCCGACGGATCGATAGATCTTTACTTCGGCCCTCACGCGCCAAAAGACTTCGAGAGCAACTGGGTGCAAACTCTGCCCGGCAAACACTGGTTCAGCTATTTGCGACTGTATGCGCCCACCGAGGCTTACTTCGACAAAAGCTGGAAACTCGACGACATCAGACTGATTCAGTAAGGACGCAACAACATGATTCGAACTCCGACGCGCCTGCTGTTGGCGAGCCTCTCGATTCTCATGAGCACCGGCGCCTGGGCCGATTTCACTGCTACGCCGAGTGAAGCCCGGGCCATCGCCAAGGAAGCCTACCTGTATGGCTTCCCGGTGGTGGAGATGTACAAGACCCTCTACACCCAGGCCGTCGACAAGACCGGGCCGAACTTCAAGGCGCCGTTCAACCATATCGGCAACACCGCGCAGCTGTTCACACCCAAGGATACGGCGTTCGTCACGCCTAATTCGGACACGCCCTACTCCTTCGTCTGGCTCGACCTGCGCGCCGAGCCCGTGGTGCTGACCCTGCCGAAAATCGAAGACAACCGCTACTACTCAGTGCAGTTGATCGACCTCTACACCCAGAACTTTGGCTACCTGGGCACCCGCAGCACCGGTAACAACGGTGGCCACTACATGATCGCCGGCCCCGGCTGGAAAGGTCAGCAGCCCACCAACATCGACCGCGTGGTGTACAGCGAAAGCAACATCGCCTATGCCCTGTACCGCACGCAACTGCTCGACGACAAGGACTTGGGCAAGGTCAAGCAGATCCAGGGCGGCTACAAGGTCCAGACCCTCAGCAACTACGTAAACCAGCCGAAACCGACCAAGCCGCCAAAAATCGCCTGGCCCAAACCTACGCCCACCATGAGCGACAGCGTTCATCTGTTTCGCTACCTCAACTTCATGCTCGGCTACGCGGCGCCCCAGGACAGTGAAAAGGACGTGCTTGCACGGTTTGCCAAAATCGGCGTCGAAGCCGGCAAGCCGTTTGACCTCAAGGCTCTGACGGCCGAGCAGCGCAAAGCCCTGGAAGACGGGATTGCCGACGGCAAGGCTGAGTTTGCCGCGTTCAAGAAAGACAAGGTCGACACCCACCAGGTGTCCAGCGGTGACCTGTTCGGCAATCGCGACCACCTGCAGAACAACTACCTGTACCGCTACGCCGGCGCCAACATGGGCATTTTCGGCAACTCCAGCGATGAAGCCGCCTACATGAGCTACTTTGTCGACAGCGAAGGCAAACCGGCCAACGGCGCGCGCCACAGCTACACCCTGCACTTCGCCAAGGACCAGTTGCCACCGGCCGATGCGTTCTGGTCGCTGACCATGTACGACGCCAAGACCAAGCTGCTGGTGCCTAACCTGAAGAAGCGCTACCTGCTCAACTCGCGCATGTTGCCCAGCTTCAAGCTCGACGCCGATGGCGGCCTGACGTTGCTGGTGGCGCACCACGAGCCACCAAAAGCCGAACAAAGCAACTGGCTGCCTGCACCGCCCGGCCCGTTCTACGCCGTGTTGCGCATGTACCTGCCCAAGCCCGAAGTGGGCAACGGCCAATGGAAGCTGCCACCGCTCACACCGATCAAATAGCGCCTGATCACGTAGCACCCCTGACATCAGGCATTTACAAGGAGTAGAGCCATGGTTTCACGTAGTCAACTGAGTGCGTTTACCGCCGCCACGCTGGCACTGATGCCAGGGATAGGGTTTGCCGATAATGCCAGGGATTGGCAAAACACCCCGACGGACCTGAACATGGTGTTCGGCTACTACAACCGGGTCGACACCAACACCCCGATCGACACCACCCTGCCGATCACCGGCCTGTCGCTGAATGCCGACCTCTACCTGTTCCGTTACGCCCGCTCGTTCAGCATCGACGGGCGCAACAGCGCCATTCAGTTCATCCAGCCCTACGCCGACGTGTCGGCGTCCTTCGACAATGCGCAGTACTTCAGCGGCACCAAGCACAACGGCGGTACCGGTGACGCCCAAGTGGTGTTCGCCCACAACATTTTCGGTGGCCCCGCTCTTACCGCCGAAGAGTTTGCGAGCTGGAAACCCGAGACATTCCTCACCGGCGCGCTGTGGGTGACGATGCCCACCGGCGACTATGACAAGGACCGCATCATCAACATCGGCTCCAACCGCTGGGTATTCAAGCCAGAACTGGGCTTCGGCACACCGATTGGCCCCACCTGGCTGGAGATCAACACCTACGTGTCGATGTTCGGCGCCAACAAGGATTACCACGGCGACAGCAAGCTGGAGCAAAAGCCGCTGTACGCGATCGAGGGTCACTACAGCTACACCATCAACCGCGCACTCTGGGTCTCGCTGGACGCCACCTATAACCGCGGCGGCGAAAGCAAGATCGACGGCGACTGGCAAGACAACAAACAGGAAAACGGCCTGTTGGGGGCCAGCCTGGGTTTTATGCTGTCACCCCAGTTTGGTGGCCTGCTCGCCTATAACGACACGGTCTCCGAGCGCACCGGCTCGCCCGATGTGAACACCTGGACCTTCCGCCTGCAGTACGTCTGGTGAGAGCCACCTTCACGGAATGAACGGAGTGCGCCATGTCCCGTATTCATCTCGCGCGTCTATTGCTGGCAGGCCTGCTGCTCGCCCCTCACACCGTTTTGGCCGACGAGCTGGAACCCAGGGCCCTCACCGCCCTGGAGCAGATGGGCGGCTATCTGCGCAGCCTGCAGCAGTTTCGCATCGACGCCCACAGCCACACCGACCAAGTGTTGGATAACGGCCAGACCATCGAATTCAGCCATCAGACGCGCCTCGTGGCGATGCAGCCGGACAAGCTGCAAGTCTCGGTGGAAAGCGACGGTTCGCGTCGCAGCCTGTTCTACAACGGCAAGCGATTCACCCTCTACGACAGCCGCAGCGGCTACTTCGCCAACCAGGCGGCGCCAGCGGATATCGGCGGGTTGCTTGATCAGTTGAGCGAGCGTTACGGCATCGAGTTGCCTCTGGCCGACCTGTTCCGCTGGAACCCCGGCACCGCCACGGAGGTGGGCATCAGCAACGCTGTGCTGATCGGCAGCGAAACCATCGACGGCCAGACCTGCACCCATTACGCCTATCGCCAGCCCGACATCGACTGGCAACTGTGGGTTCGCCAAGGCACGCAGCCTCTGCCCTGCCGGTTGGTGATCAGCCGCCGTGACACCGCCGAGCACCCCCGGCACAGCGTCAATTACCTGTGGCAGCTCAACAGCCCGCCCAAGCCTGTCGACTTTGAGTTCACCCCGCCGGCCGGTGCCCGTGCGGTGCCCCTGCAACAGTTGGAGCCTCAGGGAGAGCAGCCATGAAACGCACAGCGGCGGTGCTGACCGCAAGTTTGCTGCTGACGCTGTTCGACCCACTGGCCGCCCAGGCCTGGCAATTACGCGGCGGTGGCGGCGCGCGCACGTTTGTGGTGCCCCATGGGGGCGGTGGCTACCGCCCGCCAATGCCGGCACCGCACCCGATGCCCGCCCCCCGGCCAATGCCGCCGCACCCGGAACCGCACCCGCAGCCCCACCCCCAGCCTGGCCCGCATCCCGAGCCAGGTCCACATCCGTATCCGGGGCCGCATCCGTACCCGATGCCGCCTCCACCGCCACCACCGCCTCCGCCACCCCACGGAGATGACTGGTACCACCCATGGGCCACTGCGGCCGTCATCGGCGCGACCACGGCGACCCTCCTGGCCATCGGCACCCGCGTCACCACGGTCCCGGTGGATTGCGTCTCGGTGGTCGCCAATGGCGTGGCCTACCAACACTGCGGACCCACGTGGTACCAGCCGCAATACGTCGGCAGCTCCGTGCAGTACATCGTGGTTGCCGCGCCCTGGTGACCCACCGTTTCAAGGATGATTGTGATGACAGCGCTCAACGATTTAACCGCCCTGCAAGCCAGCATCGCCGAAAGCGTGCTGGGCCAGGACCAGGTGATCCGCCAGATCCTCATCGGCCTTTTGGCCAACGGTCACTTGCTGCTGGAAAGCCTGCCCGGGCTGGCCAAGACCCGCACGGTCAAGGCCCTGGCCCGGCACCTGGATGCGAAGATGAGCCGTATCCAGTTCACCCCCGACCTGCTGCCCTCGGACATCACCGGCGCCGAGGTGCTGCACCAGGTGGACGGCCAGAACCAGATCCGCTTCCAGCCAGGGCCCTTGTTCGGCAACCTGATCCTCGCCGATGAAATCAACCGTGCCCCGGCCAAGGTCCAGGCGGCGCTGCTTGAAGCCATGGAAGAACGCCAGATCACCGTGGCCGGTGCCAGCCATCCGCTGCCCGAGTTGTTTATCGTGGTCGCCACGCAAAACCCCATCGAACAGGAAGGCACCTACCCGCTGCCCGAAGCGCAGATGGACCGGTTCCTGATGAAGGTCTTGCTGGATTACCCCAGCGCCGAAAACGAAAGCCAGGTGCTGCGCCTGTTACGCGAAGAGGAACGACACGCGGCCACGGCGGCGACTCAAGGGTTCACCCTCGGGCCCGAGGTAATCTTCGCCGCCCGCAAGGAAGTCAGTGCGATCCAGGTGGCCCCCGCGATCGACCGCTACCTGATCGACCTGGTCAACGCCACGCGCCACCCCGCCGATTACGACGCCGACCTGGCGCGCTGGATCAGCCTCGGCGCCAGCCCCCGTGGCGGCATCGGCCTGGACCGCGCCGCCCGCGCCGACGCTTGGCTGCAAGGCCAGGCCTTCGTCACCCCGGACAATGTGCGCTCAGTGGCGCATCCGGTGCTGCGCCATCGCCTGCAATTGAGCTACGACGCGGTGGCCGATGGCGTCACCGCCGACCAGGTACTGGACCGCCTGCTGGACAAAGTGGCGATCCCGGCATGAACGCCGATGGCCTGGTCTATGTGTCCCTGGGGCAGTTGATGGCGCTGCAGTTCCAGACCCGTGGCCTGAGCTTTGTCGCGCGCCAGCCCCAGGGCAGCATCCTCGCCGGCAACCATGCCTCGCGGCTGCGCGGGCGCGGCTTGAACTTCGATGAACTGCGCCGCTACCAACCCGGCGACGATCTGCGCCATCTGGACTGGCGTGCCTCCCTGCGCACCGGCAAACCGGTGATCCGCACCTTTACCGAGGAGCGCGACCGCCCTGCGCTGATTGTGGTCGACCAACGCATGTCGATGTTCTTCGGCTCGGTGCGCAGCTTCAAATCTGCCGTCGCGGCTGAGTTGGGCGCGCTGGCGGCGTGGATGGTGTTCAACGCAGGCGACCGGGTTGGTGGGCTGGTGTTCAACGATGAGCGCATCGACAGCGTGGCGCCGTTGCGCAGCCGCAAGCGTATCGAAACCCTGTGCAGCCGGATCGTCGAGCAGAATGCCGCGTTGAGCGCGAGCAATCCGGACCATGAAGCCTGCGGCCAACTCGACAAGGTGCTGCAACAGTGCCTGGCGCTGGCCGGGCATGACCATTTGATTTGTATCGTCAGTGACTTCGCCGGTGCTGGCGAGCGCACCCTGCAATTGATGCGGCAACTGTCGGCCCACAACGATGTGATCGCCTTGCAAGTCTACGACCCGCTGGCGCTGAACGTGCCTGATACCGGGCACCTGATGGTCACCCAAGGCCAGTTGCAGGTCGAACTGGCCGTGCACAAACGCCAAGTGCGCCAACCCTTGGGCGAGTTCCTGGGTGGCCGCCTCAAGGACGTCGCCAGCCTGCTGCGCCGCAGCCAGGTGCCGCTGTTAATGATCAGCACCGCGTTGCCGGCCATTGACCAGTTGCGTGATGAACTGGGCCGGCGCAATGGAGCGCGGCGATGAACGCCAATGTGCCGAGCATCGAACAACTCAAGGAGATGGGTTTGCCAGCGCCGGTCAGCTATTGGCCGCAGGCCTGGGGCTGGTGGGCGCTGCTCGGCTTACTCGCGATTGGCCTCGTTGTGCTCGGCATCCGTGCCTGGCTGCACTGGCGGCGCAATGCCTATCGCCGCGAAGCATTGGCGCGTCTCAAGGTAATTGAGGACCTGCAAGAGTTGCCGGAACTGCTCAAGCGCGTCGCCCTGTCGATGCCGCTTGCGCCTGAAGAACACCAACGCGTGCCAACCTTGAGCGGCGCCGACTGGCAGGCGTTCCTGCTGCGTCATGGCCGCACGCCGTTGCCGGAGGATTTCAGCCGCCAACTGGCAAGCCTGGCGTATGGATCCGTTGATATTTCCAGCGCGCAGCGTAAACAGCTGTTGGCCCAGTGCAAAGCCTGGGTGGAGCATCACCATGTGGCAGCTTGACTACCCCTGGCTGTTGCTTCTATTGCCGCTGCCATGGCTGGCCTACCGTTACCTGCCGCAATACCGCGAAGCCCGCAGCGCGGTGCGCGTACCGTTTTTTGCCAGCCTCAGTCGGGCCGTGGGCCAGACGCCGGCGGCCAGCGGCATCCGCAGCAACCGCCCGCAATTGCTGCTCAACCTGCTGGTGTGGGCGTTGCTGGTGCTGGCCATTGCCCGCCCGGTCTGGATCGAAAAACCCATCGAACGCCAACAACCGGTGCGCGACTTGATGCTGGCCATCGACATCTCGCAGTCCATGGAAACCCAGGACTTTACCGACGCCAACGGCCAGAAGATCAACCGCCTGGCAGCGGTCAAACAGGTGGTGCACGGTTTTATCCAGCGCCGCAAGGATGATCGCATCGGCCTGATCCTGTTCGGCAGCGGCGCCTATCCCCAAGCCCCCTTGACCCTCGATCACGCCAGCCTGTCGCTGCTGCTGGATGACAGCGGCATCGGCATGGCCGGGCCTGACACCGCGCTTGGCGATGCTATCGGCCTGAGCCTGAAACTGCTGGACCAGGCCCATGAGCAAGAGAAAGTGCTGATCCTGCTCACCGACGGCAACGACACTAGCAGTGCGATCCCGCCGGACCATGCAGCAAAGATGGCGGCGGCCAAGGGCGTGGTCATTCATACCATCGGGATTGGCGACCCTGACGCCACGGGTGAGTCCAAGGTCAACCTGAGCGCGCTGCAACAGATTGCCGACGTTACCGGCGGGCGCTATTTCCGTGCCGAAAACCGCGACACCCTGGACCAGGTCTACGCCACCCTCGACCAGATAACCCCGCACCAGGTGAAGACCCTGAGCCACCAGCCCAAGCGTGACCTGTTCTGGATGCCCCTGGCGGCGGCCATCGGCCTGCTCGCGTTGTACCACCTGATCGCCGCGTTGTGGCCCCACCTGAGACGGCGCCATCGGGAGGTCCGCGATGGAGTTCAACCCCAGTGACTTCCACTTCCTGCGCCCGGCCTGGCTATTGCTGGGGTTGCTGGGCCTGTTGCTGCCACTGCTGTGGCGCCGCAGCAAGGACCTGCAGCGACGCTTGCGGGGCAATATCGCACCGCACCTGTTGCCGCATTTGCTGCTGATGCCGACGGATCCTCATCGCCTGCGACCGGTGCACTTGGTCAGTGCCTTGCTGATTCTCGGCGCCCTGGCCAGCGCCGGGCCTACGTGGGAACAGGACCGGCCCGACTTCCTGGAAAACCGCGCACCGCTGATCATTGCCCTCGACCTGTCGCCGTCGATGGACACCGCCGACGTGCCGCCGACCCGCCTACAAGCCGCCAAGCACAAGTTGCAGGACCTGGTGCAGCGCCGCCAGGGTGCTCGTACCGCGTTGATGGTGTACGCGGGCAGCGCGCACCTGGTATTGCCACCGACGGATGACCCGGCGCTGCTGGACAGTTTTATCCAGGCCCTGGCCACCGACCTGATCAGCAAACCCGGCCGCGATGTCGCCGGGGTGATCGACCAGGCCAAGCGTTTGCTGGCGGCCGAGAAGGCCCCAGGCACGCTGTTGCTGGTCACCGACGGCGCCGACCTCGCGCAATTGCCGCCACTCAAACAACACTTGGCCGACAGCCCGTTGCAAGTATTGGTGCTGGCGGTCGGTGTGAACTTCGATGCCGACGCGCTGAAGCAACTGGCGTCCGCCACCGACGCGCCACTGGGCAGCCTGACCCTCAACGATGACGACCTGGACTGGGTCGAATTGCACGCGCAACAGCACTTCCAGAACGCCGACGAACAACAGCGCAACCTGCAATGGAAAGATGCCGGTTACTGGCTGTGCTGGCCGCTGCTGCTGTTGGCGTTTTTCAGTGTACGCCGGGGCTGGAGCCTGAACTGGATGGCGGTGCTGGTGCTGGGGGTGCTCCTGCAACCGGCCCCCGCGCAAGCCAATGCCTTGACCGACGCGTTCTTCACCCGCGACCAACAAGGCCGCTGGGCTTACGAACACCATCACTACCCCGCCGCTGCCGCGCTGTTCGTCGACCCGTACTGGAAAGGCATTGCCGCCTACAACGCCGCCGATTACGACCTGGCCCTGGCGACCTTTGCCCAACTCGACACCGCACAGGCTGCGTTTTACCGGGGCAATATCCACGTGCGCCGCTTCAAGTTCGACGACGCCATTGCGGCCTATCAACAGGCGTTGCAGCAACAGCCACAGTTTCCAGAAGCCAGCGCCAACCTGGCTCTGGCGTTGGCGCTGAAAAAAGACACCGAAAACGCCTCCGATAACGCCCCCGAGGTCAAGCCCGACGCGGTCAAGTTCGACAAGGCGGCCGGCAAGGGCAAGAGCAAGGCGATCCAGACGGAACAGGCGAGCAACGATGCCTTGTGGTTGCAGAACCTGACGACTTCCCCGGCGAACTTCTTGCGGCGCAAGTTCAGCCTTCAGGATCAGGGAGCCCAGCCATGAACCGGCTCTGCTGGCTGTTGCTGCTGATCGCAGGTCCGTTGTGGGCAGCTGAACCGCAACTGAGGGTGCAGGCACAACTGTTGCCTGGCAATAACGTCGTGGTGGGCGAGCAGGTGCAATTGCAGGTCGATGTGTTGACCGACAGCTGGTTCACCGCCGCCGCCAGCCTGCCGCCGCTGCAACTGGCCGGCGCACGGGTGCAGGCACCGGGCAGTGAGTCCGAGCACGTTAACCAGGTGATCGAGGGCAAGACCTTCTACGGCATGCGCTACCGCTACCGCATCACCCCTTCCGTGGCCCAGACCTTCAATATTCCGCCACTGACTGTACAGGCCCAGCCCGGCCAGGCCACTGCGGCGTTGAGTGCGCAAACGGCGCCGCTGGCATTCCAGGCTACCCAGCCACCTGGCTTCGAACCCGGGGAAACCGTATTGGTGGCCGACGGGCTGCGCCTGACCCAGACCGTCACCACCACACCGCCCAAGGTCGGCGACACCTTCACCCGCACGCTCACCCTGCAAGCCGACAACACCCCCGGCCTGTCTTTGCCACCGCCCGACCAGGCCAATGTGAAAGGTTTGCGCCGCTACCCGCAGTCGCCCGTCATCAGCAACCTGGATGATGGACGCGGCACCACCACCGGCGGCCAACGCATCGACCGCCAGGTTTACCGTGTCGAGCAGGCCGGCCATTACCAACTGCCCGCCATCAGTGTGAAATGGTGGGACAGCCGCAACCATCACCTGCAAATCACCCGGGTACCCGAGATCACCGTCGAGGCAACAGCGGCGAGCGCCTACACCCCGACGTTTTCCATCGCCCAGGACCTCAAGCAACTCGGCCAGCACAGCCGCTGGCAGTGGTCGCGGCACGGGCTGGCGTGGGGTACCGCCTTGGTATTGCTGGTGCTGGTTGCCTACCTCGTGCATGGCATATGGTCACGAATTCCACCACTGTGGCGACGTGGTTGCGCGGCATTGCGCTGGCTGTTTCGTCGACTACGCTTGCTACCACTGAACCCCCGTCGCGAAAAGGATTTCCCATGACGTCCCTCCGTTCTGTCTTGCCTCTTCTGCTGCTGTTCAGCCTGCCGGCAATGGCGGCTGATCCGCTGCCCTCGTGGAACGATGGACCGAGCAAAAAACACATCATCGAATTCGTCCAGGCCGTGACTGCCGAAGGCTCCACGGACTACGTAAAACCCGCCGAGCGCATCGCCGTATTCGATAACGACGGCACGCTGTGGAGCGAACAGCCGGCTTATTTCGAGGTGCTGTTTGCCTTCGACGCAATCAAACGCCTGGCGCCGCAGCACCCCGAATGGAAAACCACCCAACCGTTCAAGGCCGTGCTCGAGAACGATCACCAGGCCCTGGCCCAAAGCGGCATGGACGGCCTGTTGAAAATCATCGGCGCGACCCACACCGGCATCAGCACCGACGCCTTTGTCGACAATGCCAAAACCTGGCTCACCCAGGCTCGCCACCCGAAAACCGGCAAGCCCTACACCGAGATGATCTACCAGCCGATGCTGGAGATGCTCGACTACCTGCGCAGCCAGCAATTCAAGACCTACATCGTCTCCGGTGGGGATACCGCCTTCATGCGTGCCTTCGCCGAGGTGGTCTACGGCGTGCCACCGGAACAGGTGATCGGCTCCAGCTTCGTCACCGCATTCCAGATCAAGAACGGCGCCCCGCAGGTACTGCGCACCGCCAAGCTCGCCCACAACGACGACGGCCCGGGCAAGCCGGAAAGCATCGAGGCGATCATTGGCCGCCGGCCGATCCTGGCCTTCGGCAACTCCGACGGTGACCTGCAAATGCTCCAGTGGACGGCAGCAGGGACTGGCAAACGCTTCATGGGCCTGGTGCACCACACCGACGCCAGGCGCGAGTGGGCCTATGACCGCAGCTCTCAAATCGGACGCCTGGACAAGGCGCTGGATGAAGCCAAGACAAAAGGCTGGACCGTGGTGGACATGGCGACCGAGTGGAACCGTATCTACCCCTTCGAGCCCGCTGTGCAAAAGCAGGTGCAATAAGAAAAGACGTCGCGATGGACTGTAATAAACGTTGGTCGCAGGCAATGCGACTCAAGCCGAGAAAGGAGCAAGTCAGATGACTCGCATACGCAAGTGGCTGCCGAAACTCGCCCTGGTGGCAGTATCGGTGATGGGGGTCTCGGCATCAGCCTGGGCCGCCGACAAGCCGAATATCCTGGTGATATTCGGCGATGACATTGGGCAAACCAACATCAGCGCCTACTCCATGGGCGTGGTGGGTTACAAAACCCCGAACATTGACCGCATCGCCAAGGAAGGCATGCTGTTCACCGACTACTACGCGGAGAACAGCTGCACCGCCGGGCGCTCATCCTTTATCACGGGCCAGACGCCGTTGCGCACTGGCTTGTCCAAGGTGGGGATTCCCGGTGCACCGGTGGGCCTGCAAAAACGCGACATCACCATCGCCCAGGCGCTTAAAGGGCTGGGCTATTCCACCGGGCAGTTTGGCAAAAACCACCTGGGCGACAAGGATGAATACCTGCCGACCAACCATGGTTTCGATGAGTTCTTCGGCAACCTGTACCACCTCAATGCCGAGGAGGAACCTGAGCGCCCATACTGGCCCAAGGATGACGCCGATTTCGTCAAGGCCAATACCCCGCGCGGTGTGATCCACAGCTTTGCCGACGGCAAGATCGAAGACACCGGCGCCCTGACCGCCAAGCGCATGGAAACCATCGACGACGAAACCACCGCAGCCGCCCAGGCGTTTATCAAGAAGCAGGCCGAAGCCAACAAGCCGTTCTTCGTGTGGATGAACACCACGCGCATGCACGTGTTCACCCACGTACGTGACTCGATGAAGGGCCAGAGCGGCATGCCCGGTAACGAGTACGCCGACGGCATGCTGGAACACGACGGCGATGTGGGCAAACTCCTGCAAACCCTCGACGACCTGAAAATCACCGATAACACTATCGTGGTCTATACAACCGACAACGGCCCGAACCAGTTCTCGTGGCCAGACGCGGCAACCACGCCGTTTCGCAACGAGAAAGACTCCAACTGGGAAGGCGCCTATCGAGTGCCGGCGATCATCCGCTGGCCGGGCAAGATCAAGCCTGGCGAAGTCTCCAACGAAATGGTCTCGGGCATGGACTGGTTCCCTACTCTGTTGGCTGCCGCGGGTGACGCAGACGTGAAAGACAAGCTGCTCAAGGGCTGGGCCCCGACGGCCGGCGGCAGCAACTTCAAGGTGCACCTGGACGGCTACAACCAACTGCCGTACCTGACGGGCCAACAACCCAAGGGCGCGCGTCACGAGTTCTTCTACTTCAACGATGACGGCGTGTTGGTGGCGGTACGTTTCGACAACTGGAAAGTCGTGTTCGCCGAACAGCGCCAGCCGGGCGGTTTCCGGGTCTGGAGCGAGCCATTCGTGCAGTTGCGTGTACCGAAGATCTTCAACCTGAGGATGGACCCGTATGAACGGGCGGATGTGGTGTCTGACCAGTACTACGACTGGAGCACCAAAAACATCTACCTGGGTGCGGTGGCAGTGACCAAGTCGGCGAAGTTCCTCGAGACGTTTATCGAGTACCCGCCGAGCCAGAAACCGGCCAGCTTCAGCATCGACCAGATCCGCGAAGCCGTGGACAAGAAAATTGCTGAAAAAATGAAGGCCAACCCGGCGCAATAGCCGTCGGCGCCGCGCTTATGGGCGGCGCCCAACCCGTGGCGAGGGAGCTTGCTCCCGCTGGGCTGCGCAGCAGCCCCCATCCAGACAGCGCGGTTTTTCAGGTAAATCGCGGTGTCTGGCTTTGGGGGCGCTTCGCACCCCAGCGGGAGCAAGCTCCCTCGCCACACTTTGATCGGTATTTGCATAAGGCTATCTGCAATGTCGTCACGCACCGCCAGCAAACCTGCCGCACTGGCTCACACCTCAACCACCCTGATCCCCGCCCTGCTGCTGTTCATCTCCGGCATGGCCGCGCTGGTGTACCAGGTGCTGTGGATCAAGCAACTGTCACTGGTCGTGGGGGTGGAGGTGTACGCCATTACCACCGGTATCAGCGCGTTTTTTGCCGGGCTGGCGTTGGGTGGGTTGCTCTTCGGACGCTGGGCAGATCGCCTGTCGCGACCCTTGTTGCTGTATGCAATCCTCGAAATTCTTGTCGCCGTGCTTGGCGTGGGCGCCACTGTCGCCCTGAGCATGGCCGCCAGCCCGTTTGCCTGGCTGGAACACCAGATCGGCCTGTTGGCCTGGGTGCTGCCGTTTGTGTTGGTGGGCATCCCGGCGCTGCTGATGGGCGGCACCTTGCCGGTGCTGGTGCGTTCGCTGGACATCGACCCCAAGTCCCTCAGCCAGGCCGGTGGCCGCCTGTATGCGACCAACACCGCCGGCGCGATTGCCGGCACCTTGCTCTGCGCGTTTGTGCTGATCGCCACATTCGGCGTGCGCGGCAGCGCCCTGGTGGCAGCGATGCTCAACCTGCTGGCCGCCGTCGGTGCATTGTTGTACGTGCGGCATCACTCCCCTGCCCCAGTAACTCACACCCGCGGCGCCCAACCGGCGCGCCTGGCCCTGGTGTTGTACGCCATCGCCGGTGGCGTGGCCCTGGGTTACGAAGTGGTGTGGTCGCAATCGATCGTGCAGTTCATGAGCACCCGCACCTATGCCTTTGCCGTGGTACTCGCCACGTACCTGGCCGGGCTGTTTATCGGCAGCCAGTTCATGGCACGCCGGGTAGAGCGTATCCGTGACCCATGGGGTGTGTTCGGCCTGCTGATCGCCGGGGCCGGGTTGGTCGCGTTGCTGGAAATTGCCTTGCTCGGCCGCTGGCTGGTGCTGCTGCAAACCCAGGCCGAAGCCCTGGTGTTGAGCCTGGGCGGCGCCGAACTGCCAGGCATGAGCGCACGCTTTGCGGTGGCGGCCCTGTGCATTGTGTTTGTGCCGACCCTGTTGCTCGGCGCAGCGTTTCCGCTGGCCCTGCGCTTGAGCGTAGGCAGCGAGCATGTGGGGCGGGATGTCGGCGCAGTGGTAGCGTTCAATACCCTGGGCGGGATTGTCGGGGTGATGCTGTGTGGGTTTGTGCTAATCCCCTGGCTCGGGCTGGTGCGTACCCTGGGGTTGCTGGCGGTGATTGCCGGCGTGGTGGGCTATATGGCCGTGCGCCGTGGCCACGGGGTGAAGAAAGGCCGGCGCCAGGCCGTGGTCGCCCTTGGCCTGTTGTCACTGGCGGTGGCGTTGCTGACCCCGGTGGATCGCCTGGCCAAGCTGTTGCCGGGTGCGCGCAATGCGAGCCTGGCGTTTTACCAGGAAGGCCGCGGCGCCACCGTCGCCGTGGTCACTCAAGGCCAAGGCGCCCGCAGTTTTCAGCGCCTGTACATCCAGGGTGTGTCCAACACCGGCGACGCCATGCCGTCCCTGCGCTATATGCGGATCCAGGCGCTGCTGCCACTGCTGATTCATAACGGCGAGCCCCGTTCGGCGCTGGTGATCGGCTTCGGCACCGGGATTACCGCCGGGGCATTGCTGCGCTATCCCGGGCTTGAGCACCGGGTGGTCGCCGAGTTACTGCCGTCGGTGATCCAGGCCGCGCCGTTGTTCAAGGGCAACTTCAATGCCGCCAGTGACCCAGGCGTCGAAGTGCGCCTGCGGGACGGTCGCCAGGAGCTGCTGCGCAACCCACAGGCGTACGACCTGATCACCCTCGAACCGCCGCCGCCTTCGGCTGCCGGGGTGGTCAACCTGTATTCGCGCGACTTCTACCAGTTGGCAGCGCGGCGCCTGGAGAAAAACGGCCTGCTGGCCCAATGGCTGCCGCTGCCGACGCAAAACATCGAGGACTCGCAGTCACTGGTGCGCAGCTTCCTCGACGTATTCCGCTACGCAACGCTGTGGACCAGCGAATTCCACGAGATGCTGCTGGTGGGGTCCCTGGAGCCCATCAAGTTGGACGCCACACGCATTCGCCAGCGCTTTGAGCAGCCGACTGTCAGCAGCGCGTTGGGGGATGTGGGTATCGATTCGGCCGCCACCCTGCTCGCGACCTGGGTCACCGACCGCCAGGGCCTGGAGCGATTCGTCGGGAATGCCTTACCGGTCACCGACGACCAGCCACGCATCGAATACGCACCGTGGGTGCGCAGCAAGGAGATCGCTCGGGTGCTCCCAGCGTTGCTGGATTTGCGCGTACCGGCGCCATTGCTGAATGCCGACCCGGCGTTTTCCCGCACCCTGGACAGCGAGCAACAGCGCCTGATGCAGTTCTATCGCGCCAGCCTGCATGCCTACGACGGGGACCGCACCGCCTGGGGGCGGGATATTCAGGCGGTGTTGCAACAAGACAGCGTCAACCCTTACTACCGCTGGTTTATTGGCCAGTAGTTGAGCGCTCAGTTGGCCCGGGGCACGAACCCCGGGCGCAACCTCTCAGCGTTTGAGTTTGAGATACGACTGGTGCATGTCCGAGGCCCAGCCGTCGATCACAGCTTTCACATCGTCGGCCTTCATCACCTGGGAGTCGTTCGACAACGGCTTGCCGGTGCCTTTGCGCACGACCTGGGCGATCACCTTGCCGGTGTCGCCATCGAGGAATTGGGCCTCGGTGCCCAGGGTGGTTTCCTGGTCACGAATCCCGGCGCCGGTGCTGACCGCTGCGGCCACCAGGGCGATGGGAATGTATTCATACGGCTTGAGGCTTTCGGTCTTGCTGCTGACCGCCGTGATGGCCGCCCGCAACACAACCACCCCCGGGCCAGGCCCGTTGGCCAGTGGCAGGGATTTTTCCAGTTCGCGCTTGAGCGCCTGGTTGTAGTAGGTATTGATGCCCTGCAAGGTGCTGTCAGGAATCCTGGTGGTGGCTTGCGGCTTGGGGTAGAACTGAGTGGGCTCGATGTACACCGCGGTGTAGCGGCTCAGGTTAAGGTTAGGGTCCACCCAGCGCATCACTTGCGCCCCCGACGGTGACTTGGCTTCCTGCAGGTGGCTATAATCGGAGAGAAACCCAGAGTATTCGTCTGGCTGCGTAACCTTGCTCGAACATCCCACCACCCCGATCGAGGCAATGCACACCGAGCCGATCATTAGTCCTAGCTTCATCTTGGAACTCCCTGGCTGTCATCGTAGGAACACTGAGCTGTAGTTATAGCCAACTCTGGGAAAATAACCCGGCAGGCGTTGCAGGTTGTGGGGTATTTCACAGCGACTTTTCTATTTGACAGGCAAGCGCCCAACGTCAAAGCTGCACGGAGCTTAAGCGCGCCATTAGAGCGTCAATGCATCGGACATCGGAAGTCGTAATGCCCAAGCCTGATAATAAAACCGTGCCTCCCCGTGACTCATCCAGCCGTTACCTGTACCTCGTAGTGATCGCCCTGTTGCTGTTGGCCATGGCCGGCATCTGGTTTTTCCTCCAGGCCAGCACGCCCAAGCTGCCGGCGGCGGCGCCTGCGCCCGTGGCCACGCCGGTGGCGGTGCTGCCGCCTGCGCAAATGGTCGATGAGCAGCAATGCCAGGGCTGCCACCAGGCCCAGGTCAAGGACTGGCAAGGCTCGCACCATCAACTGGCAATGCAGGCAGCCACGCCTGAAACAGTACCCGCCGACTTCAACGGTGCGTCTTTCAGCAGCGAAGGCGAAACCACCCGATTCTCGCGACGGGGCGACGAGTTTTGGGTCAATACACCCGGCGCCGACGGCAAGGCCGCAGACTTCAAGGTTGCCTATACATTCGGCATCGCACCGTTGCAGCAATACCTGATCGAGGTCGGTGATGGGCGCTTGCAGGCTCTGGGCGTGGCCTGGGATACGCAAAAAAACCGCTGGTTTCACCTCTACCCCGGCCAGGGTGTGAACTTCAAGAACCCGCTGCATTGGAGCAAGCCCAGCCAAAACGCCAACTTCATGTGCGTGGAGTGCCACACCACCGGCTATAAGCGCAATTTCGATGCGGCAAAAAACACCTTCGACAGTCAGTGGAACAGCCTGGGCGTGGGCTGCCAGGCCTGCCATGGCCCGGCGTCGAACCATGTAGCGTGGGCTGCGAAAAAAGGTGACCTGCTGCACGCGGGTTTTGCCGTGGACTTGAAAGACAAGGACGCCACCGTCGAGATCGAAACCTGCGCCCGTTGCCATGCTCGCCGCGCCCCGCTGGGAGACGGCTACACCGTCGGCAAGCGCCTGATGGACGATTACCTGCCCAGCCTGCTGACCCGTGAGCTGTATACGCTGGACGGCAAGATCCAGGACGAGGTGTTCGAACACGGCTCGTTCGCCCAAAGCAAAATGGCTGACAAGGGCGTGCGCTGCAGCGACTGCCATAACCCGCACAGCGCCGAGCTCAAGGCGCCGGGCAACGGGGTTTGCCTGCAATGCCACAACACCGCGGGTAAAACTTCGGTGGCCACGGTAGACGGTCGCGGGTTGCAAGCCAAGCACTACGACTCTCCGGAACACACCCGCCACATTGCCGGTGAGCCAGGTTCGTTCTGCGTCGATTGCCATATGCCCGGCAAGTTCTACATGGGCAATGATTTCAGGCACGACCATAGCTTCAGCATTCCAAGGCCCGGCGACCAGGTCAGCGAGCAGTTCAAACTCTGGAACAGCAGTGAAGCCGAGCATGCACCGCGTTATGACGAGAGCATGGTGTTGATTCGCGGTGGGCAGCCGGGCGCAGCGCAAGCGCTGTATGACCAGTTGGCGCGCAACAACCTGCCGGCAATCCAGCGGGCGACCTTACTGGCCGAACTGGCGAATTACCCCAGTGAGCAGGCGTTGAAACTGGCAACCAAAGACTTGGGTAATCCGGCGCCGAACGTGCGAGAGAGTGCGGTACGGGCGGTGAGTGCGTTTGTGCCGCCAGCAGAACGGGTGGCGTTGTACGGACCGTTGCTCCGAGACCCGGTGCGGGCGGTGCGCATTATTGCCGCGCGGGATTTATTGAGCGCGTCGGGGCAAGGGCTCGGGCCGGACTGGGACAAGGCGATCACTGAGTACGAGAATGTTCAGTTGAGTCTGCTGGAACGCGCCGAGGCCAATCTCAACCTGGCGATGCTGTATCAGGCCAGTGGCCGCAGCGACAAGGTTGAGGCGCAGTTGCGCACTGCGTTGCTGCGAGACCCGGACTTCTTCCCGGCGCTGGTGACCCTGGCGCAATGGCTGGAGGCCAACGGTCGCGCTCAGGAGGCACGGACATTGGTGGCAGACAACTTGCGCCAATACCCGCAGGCGCCGCTGCTGCAGCACACCCAGGGCCTGATGTTGATTCGCGCTGGGGATACACCCAAAGCCATGGCGTATTTGCGCGAAGCTGCGCGATTGGAGCCTGCTAACCCGCAGTACAGCTTCGTACTGGCGGTCGCCCTGCACGACAGCGGGCATATAGACCAGGCTTGCGAGCAACTGGAGCGGCTGCTCAAGCTGCAGCCCTATAACCGTAACGCACGGCTGTCGTTGATCCAGTATTACCTGGAGAACGGGCAGGAACCCAAGGCGCAGGTAGTGATGCAGTCGTGGAAAAAGCTCAACCCCGGGGACCCGGCGCTGAAGTGAGGTTGTGAACGTGGCACAGCTTGCGGTGTAGACCGCCTGCTGTGGGAGCGGGCTTACCCGCTCCCTCAAACGCCCGCCGTGAAATCTCAGCCGCGCTCGCGGGGTATCAGGCTCTGCAACTGCAAGGCCAGGAAGTTGGCATCGAAGCCGAAGGTGTCCGGGTCTTTCAGGCCGTTGGTTTTCTTCCACAACCAGTCGTTTTTCCCCGGCAGCAGCACCAGCGAAATGCTGCCATAACGGGCGGCGGTCAAGCCCATCACCGACAGCGAAATCAGGCCGCCGGCGCCCATCACGTCCGGCACGAACTCCACCGGCTTGCCGGCGATATGGATAGTCAGTTTTTCGGCCTTGAACGTGGAGGTCTCCACCGGCACGCTGGGGCCAAAAGCCACGTATGCCTCACGCTGCACTTCCAGCAAGCCGACGGTCTTCACCGATTCCAGCCACTGCTCGATCTGGCCGAACAGCTCGCCGATCTTCTGTGCCCAGTGGGCCGACTGCACGTCGAACTGCTGCTTCTTGTGGACTTCGCTGTCGGCGTAATGACGAAGCATCTCGCCCAGTTGTTGTACATCGTCCATTGCCGTGTTCCTTGGGTGACCCATATTGCGAGCCTTGATCATGGCAGATGCCGCACACAGGCGTATGACTAAAGCATGGCGCGCGGGTAATGTGATGCCCTCGCCCGTCCATTTCAGGAGCAACGCATGCGCACCATCGGCCTTATCGGCGGCATGAGCTGGGAGTCCAGCGCCGAGTATTACCGCATCATCAACCAACGCGTGCGCGACCAACTCGGGCCGCTGCGCTCGGCGCAACTGTTGATGTACAGCGTCGACTTCGGCCCGGTGGAGCAGGCCCAGCATGCCGGCCGCTGGGACGACGCTGCGCTGATCCTGGAAGACGCTGCCCGGCGCCTGCAAGCCGGTGGCGCCGAATGCATTGTGCTGTGCACCAACACCATGCACCTGGTGGCACCGCGCATTGAAGCAGCGGTGTCCATACCGTTTCTGCATATTGCAGACGCCGCCGGGGCTGCGGCGGTAGAGGCCGGCACGCTGACCGTGGGCCTGTTGGGCACCGCGTTCACCATGGAGCAGGCATTTCTCAAGTCACGCCTGGCCGCCCAGGGGCTGACTGTGCTGGTGCCGGACGCAGACGAGCGCCAGGCGGTGCACCGGATCATCTATGAAGAGTTGTGTGTCGGGGTGATCAGCGACGCATCGCGCCAAGTCTACCAGCAAGTGATCGAGTCCCTGGCCGCGCGCGGCGCCCAGGCCGTCATCCTCGGTTGCACGGAAATCAGCCTGTTGATCAAGCCCGAGCACAGCGACCTGCCACTGCTGGACACCACCGAGCTGCATGCGCAGGCTGCGGTGGCGTTTGCGTTGCAGGCCGACTAGGCCGCCTTGCGGATGCGCGCCATGGTCAGGGTGTCGACAAATGCACCGTCACGCACGGCGTAATCGCGCAGCCGGCCTTCGGTTTCGAAGCCGAACTTATGGTACAGGCGGTGGGCGGCTTCGTTGTCGGCGTACACCGTCAGCTCCACCCGGTGCAGGTTCATCCAGTTATCCGCCACCTCCAGCGCCGCGCCCAGCAAACGGGAGCCCACGCCCTTACCCTGCCAGGCCGTGGCGACACCCATGCCGAATGAACCGACATGGCTTTGGCGCACGCGCAAATACTGTTCCAGACCGAGCTGGCCGATGACCTCGCCGGCATGCAACGCCACCAGTTGTAGCCGCCGCTCGTTGTCCTGCACCAGCCGCTTGCGCCAGGCCTCCACCGACTGGAAAGGCATTTGCAGCACCTGACGGCATACAGCCGGATCGTTGTACAACGCAGCGACGCCCTCAAGATGGGCCTCGGTGAAGCGCGTGATTACGATTTTCGGTTCAGGTGTGTGCATTGTGTTTCATCCTTTGAAAAACACATGGCGGGCCAGTGTAGGCGGCAAAACCTCAGCATGGCGAGCCCCGCACTGCAATTATCGGGAGCGCGCAGCCACCCGCTTCCACACTCGGGCAATATCTGCCGCCCGCTCGCGCAACAGCTGCGGCGCCTCGCTGCAGGCCTGTTCCAGGGTCATTGGTCCCGAAGGCAAGGCGAACGCGGCATCCACACCGTGAGCGTACATTTGCTCATAACCTTCTCCCAACGTGCCGGCGATCACGATCACCGGCACGTCGTGCTGTTTGGCAATGCGCGCGACGCCAAACGGGGTTTTGCCCCGCAGGGTCTGGGCGTCGAAGCGGCCTTCGCCGGTAATGACCAGGTCGGCGCCGCGCACGGCCTGTTCGAGACCCACCAGTTCGGCAACCACTTCAACCCCAGCGCGAAATTGCGCGCCAAGGAACGCCTTGGCGGCGAACCCCAAGCCACCGGCGGCGCCGCTGCCGGGTTCGTCACGCACATCTTTGGGCAAGACCTTGGTGCAGTGATCGGCGAAATGGCCGAGGGCAGCGTCCAACTGCTCGACTTGTTGGGGATTGGCACCTTTTTGCGGGCCGAAAATCGCGGAGGCACCGTGGGGGCCACACAGCGGGTTATTCACGTCGGCAGCGATTTCGAAGCGCACCTCGGCCAGGCGTGGGTCCAGTTGTTCCAGACTGATGCGCGACAGCTTGCCCAGTGCCAGTCCGCCCAAGGGCAATGCGGCGCCTTCGGCATCAAACAATTGCACACCGAGGGCCAGCATCGCCCCGGCCCCGCCGTCGTTGGTGGCGCTGCCGCCAATCGCCAGAATAATGCGCCGGGCGCCGGCATCCAGGGCCGCGCGAATCAGTTGGCCGGTGCCGAAGGTGCTGCTGGAACAGGCATCCCGTTTACCCGGCGGCACCAATTGCAGGCCACTGGCTTCGGCCATTTCGATGAGTGCGGTGTGGCTCTCGGCCAACCAGCCCCAATGCGCGTCGATACTGGCGCCCAACGGCCCTTGCACACAGGTGGTGCGCAACTCGCCCTGGCAGGCGGCGAGCACCGACTCCACCGTGCCCTCACCACCGTCGGCCATCGGGCACTTGATCAGCTCGGCCTCGGGCCACACGGTGGCCAGCCCCTCGGCAATGGCATTCGCCACGCCTTCAGCACTCAGGCTGTCCTTGAACGAGTCAGGGGCGATGATGATTTTCATTGGGCTTTCTCCGGTTTTTATAACGCCCATGCTGCCAGTTGGCACCGGCAATAACGCCGGTCCATTGCACAAGAGTGGCAGGGGTTTGTTGTTCATTCCGACAAAGTTTGCGGCAATAGCTGCACGCCGAGGTACAAGGCAAGCATGCCGTCGAGTGTCAGCGGGTCAACCCCACTCAGCTCGGCGATGCGCTCCATGCGGTAGCGCAGGCTGTTACGGTGGATGCCCAGGGCGTCGGCGCAGGCCTGGCTCTGGCCATCGTGTTCGCACCAGCTACGCAGGGTCGCCTGCAACTGGCCGTTGCTGTCTTTGGCCAGCACCTTGCGCAACGGGTTGAGCAATTCGTCGAGGGCATCGTCGTTGCGGTGGCGCCAGAGCATCACTGGCAGCCGGAAGCGATTGAGGGTCAGCAGCCGTGACTGGGGCAGCACATCACGGCCATAGGCGAGCAAATCGCCCACACGCCGATAGCAACGACGCAGCCCGGCCAGCCCGTCTGCCTGCCCGCCGACAGCAACCCGCAGGATGTTCCAGCCCAGGCCTTCGAGTTTTTCCAGCAGGCGCGGGTTGTCGACTTGTACGGCCGCTGGCCGGCACCACAGCAGGGAAAACTGCGCCGAGCTGACGCACCAGCTGTCGGGGTAGCGTGAAGTCAACCATGCACTCAAGGCTTCGGCCGACTGGCCGCTGCCCAGTTCAAACAGGTAAGGCGTGCGAGCCATCTGCGGTTTGAGCCCCAGTTGCTGCGCTTCGTCCACCAGGCGCGGCGACTCGCCGGTTTCGGCCAGCAGCAGCGCCAGCAGGTCATCGCAGCGTTGGCGGCGCCACTGCTGCTCGGCTTGCTGGTGACGCTGGCTGACCAGCATTTCGGCGGTCATGCGCACCAGTTGCGCATACGTGCGCAGCAATTGCGGCTCGCCGGTGATGCCCAATACTCCGATCAGGCGCTGATCATGCAGCAGCGGCAAATTGATCCCCGGTTGCACGCCCTTGAGGTGCTTGGCGGTCTGGCCGTCGATTTCCACCACCCGTCCGTTTGCCAGCACCAGTTGCGCGCCTTCATGGCGGGTGTTGATGCGCTCGGGTTCGCCGCTGCCCAGGATCAGGCCCTGGCTGTCCATGACGTTGACGTTGTAGGGCAGGATCGCCATGGTGCGATTGACGATATCCTGCGCCAAGTCATGATCCAGCTCGAACATGGGGCTAAATTCCTGGAAAGTGGATTGTTCATAGGCACAGCGCAAACCATGCTTCACTGTGCGCGAGCACAAAGACAGCAGCCCTAGAGGTGGCCGAGACTCATTGGGCGATCAACGTTACCCTCGCATCGCGAAAAATCATAATAAAGAGAGACTGCCATGTCACAGAGCGCCGCTGTTACCCAGGCCACCGATGACGATAAAAACGCCGTATACAAGCGCATCACCCTGCGCCTGATCCCCTTCATTTTCATCTGCTACCTGTTCAACTACCTCGACCGCGTGAACGTCGGCTTTGCCAAGCTGCAAATGCTCGACGCCCTGAAATTCAGCGAGACCGTGTACGGCCTCGGTGCCGGGATCTTCTTTATCGGCTACGTGCTGTGTGGCGTGCCGAGCAACCTGGCGCTGACCAAGTTTGGTCCACGGCGCTGGATTGCGCTGATGATGATCGTGTGGGGCACCCTGTCTACTTGCTTGCTGTTCGTCACCACGCCAACGCACTTCTACGGCTTGCGCTTGCTGACCGGCGCCGCTGAAGCCGGGTTCTTCCCGGGTGTGGTGCTGTACCTCTCGCAGTGGTTCCCGACCTTCCGCCGCGGGCGGATCATGGCGCTGTTCATGTCGGCAATCCCGGTGTCCGGGTTGCTGGGCAGCCCGTTCTCCGGCTGGATCCTCAACCACTTTGCTGCCGGCCAAGGCGGGCTTGCAGGCTGGCAGTGGATGTTCCTGTTGCAGGGCATTCCGACCGTGATCCTCGGCGCCCTCGCCTACTTCCTGCTCAGCGACAGCTTTGCCAACGCCAAGTGGCTCACCCCGCATGAGCGCGCGGTGCTTGAAGCCGACCAGGCGACCGACCTCGCCAACAAGCCGAAAACCACCAGCGACTCGCTGCTGGATGTGTTCAAGAACCCGGCCATCTGGGCGTTCGGCCTGATCTACTTCTGCATCCAGAGCGGCGTCTACGCCATCAACTTCTGGCTGCCGTCGATCATCAAGAACATGGGTTTCAGCGATAACCTGGTGATCGGCTGGTTGAGCGCAATCCCGTACCTGCTGGCGGCAGTGTTCATGCTGCTGGTGGGCCGCTCGGCCGACTTGCGTAAAGAACGTCGCTGGCACTTGGTTGGGCCAATGTTGATGGGCGCAATCGGGCTGGTGATTGCGGTGAACTTTGCGACCACCCCAGCCATCGCAATCCTCGGCCTGACCATCGCCACCATGGGCGCCCTCACCGGCCTGCCGATGTTCTGGCCGGTGCCCACCGCCATGCTCAGTGCGGGTGCGGCGGCGGGCGGCTTGGCGTTGATCAATTCCATGGGCCAGATGGCGGGCTTCCTCAGCCCGTATATCGTCGGGTTTGTGAAGGATGCCACCGGGTCTACGGACCTGGCGCTGTACTTGCTCGCGGCGGTGATTGTTGCCGGCAGCGTGTTGGCGTTGCGAATGACGCGCACGTTAAAGGTGTAGTTGCATCGTTTGTCCCCTCACGAGGGGACAAACATCAATCCGGTAAGAGGGTACGCAGATGACTTCCTCGGCAGCTGTATTCGATCAGCTTGAACGCCAAGGGGATTTTCAAGGCATACACGTTATGCATGGCGCGCTGCAACCAGCCATAGACGGAGGGTTTTTTATAGTCAAAAAACCGCACGACTCATGTGTTAACACCGGAGCCAATGCCAAGTAACAAACTGGCTACAACCTTTACCCAGTCTTTACCTTGGCGCCTCGTAATCGCGTCAAAAACAGCTGTCTGAAACGTATGCCCGGCGTATTATTAACACCGGTTCGGTGCATCGGCAGAGGACTCATCATGATCAGTCGACTTTCAACAATGAAAGTAGCCATCTTGCTCATTGCCACGCTCGCCATTGCGGGACAGGCAGAAGCCCGTGGCGGATATGGCTATGGATGGGGCCACGGTTACGGCTACGGCTACGGGCACGGATACCGCGGTGGCTGGGGCTGGGGTGGTCCGGCGCTATTGGGTGCAGTGGTCGGTGGGCTGGTGGTTGGCTCGGTTGTCGCCAATTCGCCGCCTGCGGTTTATGTGCAACAACCGGTTTATGTCCAACCGCAGCCGGTGTACATCCAGCAACCGCCCCCGGTCTATTACCAGGCGCCACCTGCGGGCTATTACTACCCGCCGCAACCGGCGCCGGTACCGCGTTATTAAGGCCGAGCGGGTCATCAAGCCTGGCGCAAACAAACAGGTCCCACCTGAAAGCGGGGCCTGTTTTGTTTGCCCGGCAAACTGCGCCTAGAGCAAACCACCGCCATCAACATCAATTACGCTACCGGTGATAAACCCGTTTTCCATTGCCAGCACGTACCCGGCTGCCACTTCTTCGGCCTGGCCCACTCGGCCCACTGGTAACGCCCCGCCCGCCTTGGCAAACATCGCCAGTCGCTGCTCGTCGGACAACCCGGCATACGCCTCGGTGTCAATGACGCCCGGGCTCACCACGTTCACTCGCCGTGGTGCCAGCTCCTTGGCCAACTGTTTGCCCAGCGCTTCAGTCGCCGCGTTGATGCCGGTCTTGATGAACTGCCCTGCCACGGTTTTGCGTCCCAGTTGCCCGGAGGTCAGGGTGATGCTGCCGCGCTCGTCAAGAAAGGGCAGCGCCGCCTGGATCGCCCGCAGCGAACCCCAAAGTTTCACGTTGAAGTTGTCTTGCGCCAGGCTCAGGTCGGTCTCGATCAATGCCTTGGCCTGTACTGCCGGGCCGGCGGTATAGACCAGGTGATCAAACCGCCCCACCGCAGCGAACAGGCGCTGAAGCGAGTTGGAATCGGTCACGTCTACTTGCTCGCTGCGTACACCGTTCTGCACCCCGGAAGACAAGCGCCGCCCCGCCAGCACCACATGGGCCCCGCGTGCCACAGCCTGTTTGGCCACGGCCGCACCGATGCCGCTGCTGCCGCCGATGACGATGATGGTTTTGCCATTGAGAGGAGAAGTCATGCAGAAATACCTGGCTTAGAAAATGAGCTTTCATCTTCCCAGCTTGGCAATCGTTGAAAAATCCCGGTAAAACGACAAGTTCTTTAAAGGATTTTTACAAATGAGTTCAATCCTCGACCTTGAGGTATTCGTACGTACTGCCGACACCGGCAGCTTGTCGGCGGCCGCCCGCAGCTTGAGCCTGACCCCGGCAGCAGCAAGCATTGCCCTCAAGCGCCTGGAAACCCGCCTGGGTATCCGCCTGCTGGCGCGCTCCACCCGCAGCATGCGCCTGACCGAGGAAGGTCGGCGCTACCTCGACAGCGTGCGTATGGCGCTGGAGGCATTGGCCGAAGGCGAGCAGTCGATCAAACAGCAAGGCCAGAGCCTCAGTGGTTTGCTGCAACTGGCTGCGCCCTCGGACTTCGGGCGCAACGTGCTGCTGGGCTGGCTGGATGAGTTCAAGCTTGAACACCCAAACGTGCGGCTTCAGTTGCTGCTCAACGACAGCAACGCCGACCTGTTCCGCGAAACCGTCGACATTGCCCTGCGTTTCGGCGTGCCACGAGATTCAAGCCTGGTGGCGCTGCCGGTGGTGCCCGACCACCAGCGAGTGGCGTGCGCCAGCCCCGGCTACCTGGCGCGCCACGGCACGCCGGGCACGCCGCAGGACCTGGCGCAACACAGCACGCTGCGCTACATGCGCCAGGGCCGCGCAAACAGCACATGGTACTTTCGCCAGGGCGCGGCGCTCCAGGAAGTCGAGGTGACGGGTGACTACCTGAGCGACGACGGCGAGATCGTCCGGCGTTGGGCGCTGGCCGGCCATGGCATCGCCTATAAGGCACGCCTGGATGTGGCCCGCGATATCAAGGCCGGGCGCCTGCTGCCTTTACTCACCGATTGGCAAGGCGAGCCGACCCCGTTCAATTTGATGTGCCCGCACCGGCTGCAGGTGTCAGAGCGGGTCAAGGTACTGCACCGGTTCCTGCAACTGCGCTGCGCCGAACTATTAGCGCAATAACCGTCGGGGGGCTTGTTCCAGAGCCTTGCTCTCTGGTATTGGATAAGGCCTGTCTCCCCCTTTTGAGGTGTTCACGATGATTTACCGCACACTGGGCCAGTCCGGGTTGAAGGTCAGCGCATTGACCCTGGGCAGCATGATGTTTGGCGAGCAGACCAGCACCGAGGACTCGCTGCGCATCATCGACAAGGCCTGGGATCAAGGCATCAATTTTATCGACACCGCCGACGTCTACACCGGCGGGCGCTCCGAGGAAATCGTCGGCGAAGCCATCGCCCGCCAGCGCCAGGATTGGGTGCTGGCCTCCAAAGTCGGCATCGGCCCGGCAGACGGCCTGCCAAACCGCAGCGGCTTGAGCCGCAAGCGGATTTTCAATGCGCTGGAAGCCAGCCTGACGCGCCTGGACACCGATTACCTGGACATCTATTACCTGCACCGTGAAGACCACAACACGCCGCTGGAGGTGACTGTTTCAGCGATTGGCGACTTGATCCGCGAGGGCAAGATTCGCCATTGGGGGCTCTCCAACTACCGCGGCTGGCGTATCGCCGAAGTGATCCGCGTGGCAGAACGCCTGGGAGTGGACAAGCCGATCATCAGCCAGCCGCTGTACAACATCGTCAACCGCCAGGCCGAGGTGGAGCAGATTACCGCTGCCGCCGCGTATGGCCTGGGTGTGGTGCCGTACAGCCCGCTGGCCCGTGGCGTACTCAGTGGCAAATATGCGCCAGACGTTACGCCTGAAGCCGGCAGCCGTGCCGGGCGCCAGGACAAGCGCATCCTGGAAACCGAATGGCGGGTTGAATCCTTGCGCATCGCCCAGCAGATCCAGCAGTACACCCAGGGCCGTGGCGTGGGAATTGTCGAGTTCGCGATTGCCTGGGTACTTAACAACTCGGCGGTCAGTTCGGCGATTGTCGGGCCGCGCACCGAGGCGCAGTGGGATGCCTACACTGGCGCACTGGAGGTGAAGATCACACTGGAAGATGAGGCGTTTATTGACTCACTGGTTACGCCGGGGCATGCCTCGACACCTGGGTTCAATGACGTGAGCCACTTTGTCTCAGGGCGGATCGCACGATAGCCGAGCGGCATACTCCTGCCTCTGGCGAGGGGGCAAGCCCCCTCGCCACAAAACAGTGCAAACATCTCACCTTAAAAGCACTATATTCCCTCGCTTAAATCTTCCTTCTTTGTATGAATCGGTTTTCGCGAGGGCAGTGTGTCTAAAGGTGTGGTGTTATCGGTCTTGGCCTCGGTGTTGTTTGCCGTGATGTATTACTTTACGTCGCTGCTCGCGCCATTAAGCGGGCTGGAGATTTTCGGCTGGCGGATGTTGCTGACGGTGCCGTGCATGACCGTGTTCATGATCGTCAGCGGTGAGTGGCGACGGGTGTGGGAGCTGGTTCGCCTGGTAGCCGCCAGGCCCGCGTTGACCGGCGGGCTGGTGGTGTCGTCAGCCTTGCTGGGGGTGCAGTTGTGGCTATTCATGTGGGCGCCGCTTAACGGGCGCAGCCTGGATGTTTCGCTGGGGTATTTCCTGCTGCCATTGACCATGGTGCTGACCGGCCGCCTGGTGTATGGCGAACAATTGTCGCGCCTGCAAAAGGTCGCGGTGTTCTTTGCAGCCTGCGGCGTGCTGAACGAGTTGTATCAGGTCGGCGGATTTTCCTGGGCCACGCTGGTGGTGATCATCGGTTACCCGGTCTACTTCATAGTGCGCAAACGCCTGAAGACCGACCATCTGGGCGGGCTGTGGCTGGACATGGCGCTGATGTTGCCCGTGGCGTTGTGGTTTGTGCAAAGCGGCGAACAGGGTTTTGCGGTGCTTGACGCCCACAAGGGGTTGTACGCACTGATCCCGATGCTGGGGCTGATCAGTGCCTCGGCGCTGGTGTGCTACATCGTCGCCAGCCGCTTGTTGGCCTTCAGCCTGTTCGGCCTGCTCAGTTATGTGGAGCCGGTGCTGTTGCTTGGGGTCGCGCTGTTGCTGGGAGAGAGTATCAAGGCCGGGGAATGGCTGACCTATATACCGATCTGGTTGGCGGTATTGGTGCTGGTATACGAAGGTTTCAAGCATCTGGTTCGCCAGCGCAAGGCCTGATTGCAGGCAAAAAAAGCCCGGTCGCGGATAGCCACGACCGGGCTTTTTTACATCACCGATCAGTCAGCCGTGAGCACGCCGCGACGCACCTGGTCGCGCTCGATGGATTCGAACAGTGCCTTGAAGTTACCTTCGCCAAAACCGTCGTCGCCTTTACGCTGGATGAACTCGAAGAATACCGGGCCCATCAGGGTTTCCGAGAAGATCTGCAGCAGCAGACGCTTGTCCCCCGCCACCGACGAACCATCCAGCAGGATGCCCCGCGCCTGGAGCTGGTCCACCGGCTCGCCGTGGTTCGGCAGGCGGCCTTCGAGCATTTCGTAATAGGTGTCGGGTGGCGCGGTCATGAAGCGCATGCCGATCTTCTTCAACGCATCCCAGGTCTTGACCAGGTCATCGGTGAGGAACGCCACGTGCTGGATGCCCTCGCCGTTGAACTGCATCAGGAACTCTTCGATCTGCCCGGCGCCCTTGGACGACTCTTCGTTCAGCGGGATGCGGATCATGCCATCCGGGGCGCTCATGGCCTTGGAGGTCAGGCCGGTGTATTCGCCCTTGATATCGAAATAACGCGCTTCTCGGAAGTTGAACAACTTCTCGTAGAAGTTAGCCCAGTAGGCCATGCGCCCGCGGTATACGTTGTGGGTCAGGTGGTCGATGACTTTCAGGCCGGCACCCACCGGGTTGCGCTCAACGCCTTCGAGGTACACGAAGTCGATGTCATAGATCGAGCTGCCTTCGCCGAAACGGTCGATCAGGTACAGCGGCGCGCCGCCAATGCCTTTGATCGCCGGCAGGTTCAGTTCCATCGGGCCAGTTTCGATATGGATAGGCTGGGCGCCCAGTTCCAGGGCCCGGTTGTAGGCCTGTTGCGAGTCCTTGACGCGAAACGCCATGCCGCACACCGAGGGCCCATGCTCGGCCGCAAAGTAGGAGGCAATGCTGTTGGGTTCGTTGTTGAGGATCAGGTTGATCTCACCCTGACGGTACAGGTGCACGTTCTTGGAGCGGTGGGTCGCCACTTTGGTGAAGCCCATGATCTCGAAGATCGGCTCCAGGGTGCCCGGAATTGGCGATGCGAGTTCGATGAATTCAAAGCCCATCAGGCCCATTGGGTTTTCGTATAAATCTGCCATTTTCGGCGCCTCATCATTCTTGTAATTAACACAGAGTCATTTGCAGGCAAGGATGAGGGCGCAAGGTGGCGCGCAGGAGATACCCCGCACGCTGCGGGCGAGGAAGTCACCAAAGATGAGGGGGGACCCGAGTAGCTTCATGGTTGCATCAGTCTCTTACGGGCGAGGCTTGCGTTAGCGCAAGTCCTTATTCTTGTATGCGTAAATCGATTCTACACAGCGTAACCTGGTTTGTCCGTACTCTTATCAAATCCCCATTGCCCAGGCGCGCGCAAGGACTTTGTTGCACAGGTAAATGCCCAGCAGTATCACCCATCGGGCTGGCCAGTACATTGCAACGGAAGCCGACGATGCCCGCGACGTGAAACGAGGCACGTTGCGCATCGGTTCGTTCGGCCCCGCCTCATCGATTCGCCTGTTGCCCGCGATCCTGCGGGAGTATCGCCGGTTGCATCCGGGCATCGAGGTGCACATCGACGAAGGCCCGATCGCCAGGTGATGCAGTGGCTGGAAGAGCGGCGTATCGACGTTGCGTCAGCTGATTGAGCATGCACGGTCGCGTGCCGCCATCTATCATGGCCGATACCAATACGCTTTATTGGAAGGCCAACGTGGTTGTCCCGGCCGCATTTAAGCGTCTTATCGCCCCCTCCCGCTACAGGCCGCATAAATGCCACTAACCGTCAAAGGCCCACGAAAAGCCGCCACTCGCCACCTGATCACCCTACTGAGTGGCGTGCTGCCGATTTTGCTCGGCGTGCTTATCCTGTACTGGCAAGCCGGGCGCACCCTGGAGCACAGCACCGCGCAGACGGCTCAGGAGGCAGTACGGCAATTTGACCTGATGCTCGACAATGCCGGCCTCGCTGCCCAGGAACTGCTGCCGCTGGCCGGGCATGAATGTGATAATCCGACACAACTGGCGCTGCGGGAACAGGTCACGCGCCGCCCTTTCGTGCGCGCCACAACCTTGTCCTGGCAGAGAAACATCTATTGCAGTTCGTTGTTCGGCAGCAATTACCAGTCGCCGGTCAACCCCGATGACTACGTCGACGGTCGCCTCTGGCTGATGAAAGGCAACCCGGTCACACCCGACACGGCATTGTTGGTGTATCGCCTCACCGAAGGCGACCGGGGTGCCTTTGCCTCAATCGATGGCTACCACCTGACTAACGCCCTGCGGCTGATCAGCCGTTATGCCGACCTGGTGTTGCAGGTGGGTTCCAACTGGCTGTCGGCGACTGGCAAGGTGCACAGCACGGCGCTGCCAACGTTTGCAGTCGCGCACCACCACCTGGACTCCCAGCGATATACCTACAGCGTGGAGGCCGGGATGCCCGAGGGCGAAACCTGGCGCTACATGCAGGCGCGCTATCCTGCACTGTTCGTCCTCGTGGGGTTTTTCGGGGTGTTGGCGGGCATCCTCGCCCACTGGCTGCAAAAGCGCTCATCGGCACCGACCCTCGAGCTGCAACGTGCATTGGGCGCCAATGAATTTGTGCCCTATTACCAGCCCGTGGTGCGCGGCGGAAACATTCGCCAATGGGCGGGCTGTGAAGTGCTGATGCGCTGGAATCATCCGAAAGAAGGCCTGGTGCGCCCCGACCTGTTCATCCCGCTGGCCGAGCATTCGGGCCTGATTGTGCCAATGACCCGCGCCTTGATGCGCCAGACTGCCCTGCAACTGGCCCCCCATGCTGGTCAGTTCGCCGACAGTTTTCATATCGGTATCAACATCACCGCCCGCCATTGTCACGACCTGGAACTGGTGGAGGACTGCCGGGAGTTCCTCGCCGCCTTCGCGCCGGGCAAGGTGATTCTGGTACTGGAGTTGACCGAGCGCGAGTTGATCGAGCCCACGGATATCACCCGCCAGTTGTTCCAGGCACTGCACGAAATGGGAGTAATGATCGCGATTGACGACTTTGGCACCGGCCATTCCAGCCTGGGTTATTTACGCAACTTCAATGTCGATTACTTGAAGATAGATCAGAGCTTTGTCGCGATGATCGGTGTTGATGCGCTTTCGCGGCATATACTCGACAGCATCATTGAATTGTCCGTCAAGCTGGACCTGGGCATCGTCGCTGAAGGCGTCGAAACACAAGAACAATGCGAATATCTTGCATCTCATGGTGTTGATTTCCTACAAGGCTACCTGTTTGGCAAGCCTGTACCTTGCGATGAGTTCATTAGATTCCTGAACGGTCATTGAATAGCCATGCACTTCAACGGAAATATTGTTAATTACACAAAAGACATGATTTACTCATGACTGATTAACTACTACAATTTTTCCTGCCTGTGCTGAATTGGCAGGAAGGCCACTTTTGTTGAGTTGCCTTAAGGCTCTTGGCTTATCGCTTTGTTTGCAGTAGATATCAGCCAAATACACTATTGGAGTATAGATTTTGTCCAGACTCGCCGAATTTCGCGCAGCAGAAAAAGCCCTTCAAGAGCAGCTTGCCCAGCTGGAATCCCTAAAGAACGATGCTGGCTTGAAGAAAGAAATCGAATTCGAAGAAAAGCTGCAAGGGCTGATGAAAACCTACGGCAAAAGCCTGCGCGACATCATCTCCATCCTCGATCCCAACGCTGGCAAGTCCGGCGCATCTGTCGCCACTGCACCAAAACAGCGCCGCGCACGTGTGGTCAAGGTTTACCACAACCCGCACACCGGTGAACTGATCGAAACCAAGGGCGGCAACCACCGCGGCCTGAAGGCATGGAAAGAACAATACGGCGCGGCCACTGTAGATTCCTGGCTTCGCGGCTAATGCGTTGCAGCTAGTACAAACGCACTAAGAGAAGCCCTGCACATGCAGGGCTTTTTTGTTTACAGGCGTCAATATTGAAACAACACCGGCCGCCAGATTTTTCAAAAACAAACTTTAAAAAACATTTCACTTTGTTCAATTCGGCTGATTTTCAGCGATGCCTACAGCGCTCAAAGTTTAAGGCTGTCGCGTACCGAACTGACTTCGTCCTTGCTTGATTCGTAAGCCTCGGCCTGCCCGGCGTATGAAAAAACATAGGCCTTGTCGGAGTCGAGCGCCCCTACCAGCGTTTGTGAGAGCACGTGCCGACCGTTCTCGGTGATGACACAGGTAGTTTCCAATGCCTCAAGCCGGCTCAATGTTGTGGGGTGCATCTTGGTGCACACACTTTGATAACCACTTTGGGCAAAATCTTTCTGGATGGATTTGCGCATTTCCAGCAGCACACCTTGCAGATTGACCGCATGCCCCGCTTCGATCGGAGTGCCTGTCAACTCCATGACCATCAAGGTCGCCCCGTTTTCATCATTTTTTATCGCGCGCTGCCGGGACACTGCCGAGGGCTGCGCCGGGGCCTGATCGTCAGGCACCACCTCCTCTACCTGCCAGCCGCTGGGCCAATGAATTTCCGGGTCAGCCGCCAATACGGCGGTGCTGCCCAACAACAGGCCCAGGGTACTTAACAGCGGTGCGCGAAATCCGATCATTGCGAAAAACACTCAAGGTTCAAGCAACAAAGTTTGAGCCCCTGCACCCACTGCTCGCAAGGGCTGCGTGACCTTTTTCATTTGGCGCAGCAGGCACGGCTGCGTATCATGGACCGGCTGCAAGGATGCCAGCCGCAAGCCAAGGGATCGCTCGAACTTGAGCCACGTTTGCCCCATTTTTCTCTGGAGGGCCCATGAGCCTGCACGAACTGAACACATTCCCCGGCGTCACTGCCCAACCTGACACCGCCACCGCGAACTTCGTGTTCAACCACACCATGCTGCGGGTCAAGGACATCACCAAGTCGCTGGATTTCTACACCCGCGTATTGGGTTTTTCCCTGGTTGAGAAACGCGACTTCCCGGAAGCCGAATTCAGCCTGTACTTCCTGGCTTTGGTCGACAAGGCCCAGATCCCGGCCGACGCCGCTGCACGCACCCAGTGGATGAAGTCGATTCCGGGCATCCTGGAACTGACCCACAACCACGGCACCGAAAACGACGCGGATTTCGCCTACCACAACGGCAATACCGACCCGCGTGGCTTTGGTCATATCTGCATCTCGGTGCCAGACATCGTCGCTGCCTGTGCGCGCTTTGAAGCGCTGGGCTGCGACTTCCAGAAGCGCCTGAGTGACGGGCGCATGAAAAGCCTGGCCTTTGTGAAAGACCCGGATGCGTACTGGGTCGAGATCATCCAGCCAACACCGCTGTAACGAAAAAAACCCCATGATCGCTCATGGGGTTTTTCATTTCAGGGCCAAATGCTATGCCGGTAGCTTAACTGCGGATCAGGTGATCGAAAGCGCTCAGGGAGGCCTTGGCACCCTCGCCCACTGCAATCACGATCTGCTTGTACGGCACAGTGGTTACGTCGCCGGCAGCAAAGATGCCAGGCAATGAAGTCTCACCACGCGCATCGACAATGATCTCGCCACGAGGCGACAACTCGATCGTGCCTTTGAGCCAGTCGGTGTTAGGCAGCAAACCGATCTGAACAAAGATACCTTCAAGGTCGACGGTCTTGAACTCACCACTGTCACGGTCCTTGTACGCAAGGCCGGTGACTTTCTGGCCATCACCTTTGACTTCGCTGGTCAGCGCGCTGGTGATCACATCAACGTTGGGCAGGCTGTACAACTTGCGCTGCAACACAGCGTCGGCGCGCAGTTTGCTGTCAAATTCCAGCAAGGTCACGTGGCTGACAATACCGGCCAGGTCGATGGCCGCTTCAACGCCGGAGTTACCGCCGCCGATCACGGCCACACGCTTGCCCTTGAACAGCGGACCGTCGCAGTGCGGGCAGAAGCACACGCCCTTGGCCTTGTATTCCTGCTCGCCCGGCACACCCATTTCACGCCAGCGGGCACCGGTGGCCAAAATCACGGTTTTGGACTTGAGGGTCGCACCGCTTTCAAAACGGATTTCGTGCAGCTCACCGGCATTCTTGGCCGGGATCAGCGCGGTGGCACGTTGCAGGTTCATGATGTCCACGTCGTACTGCTTGACGTGCTCTTCCAGGGCGCGGGCCAGTTTTGGCCCTTCGGTTTCCTGCACCGAGATGAAGTTCTCGATGGCCATGGTGTCGAGTACCTGGCCACCAAAACGTTCAGCGGCCACACCGGTACGAATACCCTTACGCGCCGCGTAGATTGCTGCGGCTGCACCGGCTGGGCCACCGCCGACCACCAGCACGTCAAAGGCGTCTTTGGCGCTGATTTTCTCGGCTTGCTTCTCGATGCCGCTGGTGTCGAGCTTGGCGAGGATTTCTTCCAGGCCCATGCGGCCCTGGCCGAAGTTCACACCGTTCAGGTAAACGCTAGGCACAGCCATGACCTGACGATCATCGACTTCGGCCTGGAACAACGCACCGTCGATGGCGACGTGGTGGACGTTCGGGTTCAACACTGCCATCAGGTTCAGCGCCTGGACCACGTCCGGGCAGTTCTGGCATGACAGCGAGAAGTAAGTCTCGAAGCTGAACTCGCCTTTAAGGGCCCGGATCTGTTCAATCACTTCGACACTGGCCTTCGAGGGGTGGCCGCCAACTTGCAGCAGTGCCAACACCAACGAAGTGAATTCATGGCCCATCGGGATGCCGGCGAAACGCAGGCTGATATCGGCACCCGGGCGGTTGATGGAGAACGATGGCTTGCGCGCATCATCGCCATCGCTTTTCAGGGTAATCAGCGTTGAAAGGCTGGCTACATCCTGCAACAAGGCAAGCATTTCCTGGGATTTCGCACCGTCGTCGAGGGAGGCGACGATCTCGATCGGCTGGGTGACCCGTTCCAGGTATGACTTCAACTGAGCTTTAAGATTGGCGTCCAACATACGGGCGATTTCCTATTTCAATTCTTCAAAAAAAAACGCCCGAGCGAATCTCGCCCGGGCGTTTTTGAGGGCGGTGCAGCTTACTTAAGGTGCGGCAATCCGCCCTTGATGCTTCACAGACTTAGATCTTGCCGACCAGGTCCAGGGACGGAGCCAGGGTGGCCTCGCCTTCTTTCCACTTGGCTGGGCACACTTCGCCCGGGTGAGCAGCAACGTACTGAGCGGCCTTGATTTTGCGCAGCAGCTCGGAAGCGTCACGGCCAACGCCGCCATCGTTCAGTTCAACGATTTTGATCTGGCCTTCCGGGTTGATCACGAAGGTGCCACGGTCTGCCAGGCCTGCTTCTTCGATCAGTACGTCGAAGTTGCGGGAGATGGTCAGGGTCGGGTCGCCGATCATGGTGTACTGGATTTTGCCGATGGCTGGCGAAGTGTTGTGCCAGGCAGCGTGGGCAAAATGGGTGTCGGTGGAAACGCTGTAGATTTCGACGCCCAGTTTCTGGAATTCGGCGTAGTTGTCAGCCAGGTCTTCCAGTTCGGTTGGGCAGACGAAGGTGAAGTCGGCTGGGTAGAAGAAGACGACCGACCATTTGCCTTTCAGGTCAGCATCAGTCACGTCTACGAAGTTGCCGTTTTTGTAGGCGGTAGCTTTGAACGGTTTTACTTGGCTGTTGATGATAGGCATCGTTGACTCTCCGTCAGGTTTGTAGAAGGGCTTAGTAAGTTGATGGGGTGAATCCTACCCACCTTCTCGGTCGTTGGCTCATTGGCAAACCTGATGCTCACGATTGGTTTTCGCTATCAAGAGACTGTATTAATAGAAGAAACCTTTAATCACTCAAGGGATGCGCGGGTCATGCCGAGAAAGGGCGTCGCTTCAACATAGCGCATGGCAGATTTCATGTCTTTCCAGCCGACGTAAGTCATCAACGACTTCAAGTCCCAGCCGCTGCGATGGGCCCAGGTGGCAAAGCCCCGGCGCAGGGAATGGCTGGTGTATTGATCGGCCGCAATGCCGGCGCGCTCGAGGGCCTGGCGCAAGAGCGGGATCACGCTGTTGGGGTGCAAGCCCTCCTCGCCCAGGTTGCCCCAGCGATCGATGCCGCGAAACACCGGGCCACGCACCAGCGCCGAGGCACTGAGCCATTCGCTGTAGGCCTGCACTGGGCACAGGCGCAGGAGCGCCGGTGTCTGGTAGGTGCGACCGAGGTTTTCCCGATCACTTTTGCTGCGCGGCAGGTACAGGGTGATGCCCGAGCCGGGCACCGCCTGCACGTGCTCGATATTCAGCCGGCACAGCTCGTCGCTGCGAAAGCCACGCCAGAAACCCAGCAGGATCAATGCCGCGTCACGTTTGGCGCGCAGCCAGCGCGAAGGGTCTTCTGCACTGCGGGCGTCGCTGCCTTCCTGCTCGAGAAACTGAATCACCTGCTCCAGATGCTGCAACTGCAAAGGCTCGGCCTGTTTTTCCTGGGCCGGGTGTACGGCACGAATCCCCTTCAAGACTTTGCGCACCACCGGCGCCTTGGTCGGGTCGGGAAAGCCCTGGCTGGTATGCCACTGGGCCAATGCCGACAAGCGCAGCTTCAGCGTGTTGACCGACAGCACGCCTGCATGCGCCACCAGGTAGCGCGCCACGCTGTCGCTGGTCGCCGGCAGGAACCCACCCCAGCTCACCTCGAAATGCTCGATAGCCGCACGGTAGCTACGGCGCGTGTTGTCGCGGGTGGCCGCATTCAGATAACGGTCCAGTTCACTCATACCTGTACTGCCATGGGGCGTTATCCACTTCAAAAGCCTGGTCACACGGGATAATACGCCAATATCCCATCTGTTGAATCATCAATTTCTGCCTAAATATAATCGTGATATAGTACGTATATACATACTACGTACCACAGTACTAAATCGACGGAGACTCCATGGCTCGCGGCGGCATCAATAAAGCAGTAGTTCAAACGGCACGCCTGGCGATCCTCGCCCGCGGCGAGAACCCGAGCATCGATGCAGTACGCATCGAGATGGGCAATACCGGCTCTAAAACCACGATTCATCGCTATTTGAAGGAGCTGGACGAAAGCGAAACCCGCCAGACCATCACCGAAGCGCCGATCGACGACGAGCTGGGTGAGCTGGTGGCACGCCTGTCCCAGCGCTTGAAGGAGAAGGCTCAGGAGCCTATCGACCTGGCCCTGGCGCAGTTCCAGCAACACAAAGCCGCCCTGCTCGCCCAGGTTGAAGAGCTGGAAGCGGCCCACGGCCAACTCAAGCAACAGTTCGACATCCAGGCCGCCGCCCTCGCCGATGAAAGTGCGGCCCTGCAAAGCACCCGTTCCAGCCTGCAAACCGAGCAAACCCGCAACGCCGGGTTGAGCCAGGCGTGCAGCGATTACGAGTTGCGCATCAACGACAAAGACGAGCAGATTCGCTCACTGGAAGAGAAACACCTGCACGCCCGGGACGCCCTTGAGCATTACCGCAATGCGATCAAGGACCAGCGCGAGCAGGAGCAGCGCCGCCATGAGGGCCAGTTGCAGCAGGTACAGGCAGAGCTGCGCCAGGCCCAGCAGAGCGCGATGGTGCGCCAGGACGAGATCACCCAACTGCATCGCGATAACGAGCGCTTGCTGATTGAGCACCGGGTGACCGTGAAGGAACTGAGCGCACTGCAAGAACAGGCTCGCCACGACCGCGAACAGCAGCGCCAGTTAAGCGAACAAGTGAGTGTGATCGACAGCGAGCGCACCCTGTTGCAGGAACGCCTGCGGGTTGCACAGCTGGAGAATCAGGCGCGCCAGGAAGCACTGGCCGAGCACCAGCAGGTCAACAAAACCCTGGAACTGAACCTGGCCAGAGCCCAGGCCAGCATCGAGGCGCTGCGTCTGGCCGCCGTCGTTGCGACGGCGCCAGAGGCAACTTCCGAGGGCTGATTACTGCGCCACAGGCGTGCGCATGGTGACGAACTCTTCGGCCGCCGTAGGGTGCACGCCGATAGTCTCGTCGAAATGCTGCTTGGTCGCGCCCGCCTTGAGCGCGATCGCCAGGCCCTGCACGATCTCGCCCGCGTCGGGGCCGACCATATGGCAACCCAGGACCTTGTCGGTCTCGGCGTCGACCACCAGTTTCATCAAGGTCTTTTCCTGGCACTCGGTCAGGGTCAGTTTCATCGGCCGGAAGCGGCTCTCGAAAACCTGCACCTTGTGGCCGTCGGCGCGGGCTTGCTCTTCGCTGAGGCCCACGGTGCCGATATTCGGCAGGCTGAACACCGCCGTCGGGATCATCGCGTAGTCCACCGGGCGATATTGCTCGGGCTTGAACAAGCGACGCGCCACGGCCATGCCTTCGGCCAGCGCGACCGGCGTGAGTTGCACGCGACCGATCACGTCACCCAGCGCCAGGATCGACGGTTCGGCGGTCTGATACAGATCATCCACCTCAATAAAGCCACGCGTGTCCAACTTGACGCCGGTATTTTCCAGCCCCAGGTTATCCAGCATCGGGCGGCGGCCAGTGGCGTAGAACACGCAATCGGCTTCCAGCACGCGGCCGTCTTTCAAGGTGGCCTTGAGGCTGCCGTCGGCCTGCTTGTCGATACGCTCGATGTCGGCGTTGAATTGCAGGTCTAGCCCGCGCTTGGTCAGCTCTTCCTTCAAATGCGTACGCACCGAGCCGTCAAAACCGCGCAGGAACAGATCGCCGCGATACAGCAGCGAGGTCTTCGCGCCCAGGCCATGGAAAATCCCGGCAAATTCGACGGCGATATAACCGCCGCCCACTACCAATACACGCTTGGGCAGCTCTTTGAGGAAGAACGCCTCATTGGAACCAATGGCGTGCTCGCGCCCCGGGATTTCCGGGATCTGCGGCCAGCCACCAGTGGCAACCAGAATGTGTTTGGCGGTGAAGCGCTCACCGTTGATTTCCACCTGGTGCGGGTCCACCAGTCGCGCGTGCCCTTCGTGCAGGGTCACACCGCTATTGACCAGCAGGCTGCGGTAAATGCCATTGAGGCGGTTGATCTCGCGATCCTTGTTGGCAATCAGGGTCGCCCAGTCGAAGTTCGCTTCGCCCAGGGACCAGCCAAAACCGCTGGCTTGCTCGAAGTCTTCAGCGAAATGCGCGCCGTATACCAACAGTTTCTTCGGCACGCAGCCCACATTCACACATGTACCGCCCAGGTAACGGCTTTCAGCCACCGCCACCTTTGCGCCAAAACCTGCGGCGAATCGTGCAGCGCGCACACCGCCGGAACCGGCACCAATTACATAAAGGTCAAAATCGTAGGCCATTTCACTCTCCTCGGCAGGACAACAGCATACCTGCTTACGGGGGGCCGAAAAACGAAAAAGCCACCCGAAGGTGGCTTTCACAGATCAAGCAGGCAACCGTGAATCAGTAAGCCTTGCCAGTCTTGTAGAAGTGCTCATAGCAGAAGTTGGTGGCCTCGATGTAGCCTTCAGCGCCACCGCAGTCAAAACGACGGCCCTTGAACTTGTAGGCAATCACGCAGCCGTCTTTGGCTTGCTTCAACAGGGCGTCGGTGATCTGGATCTCGCCACCCTTGCCTGGCTCGGTTTCTTCGATCAGCTTGAAGATGTCCGGGGTCAGGATGTAACGGCCGATGATCGCCAGGTTCGACGGAGCATCTTCCGGCGCCGGTTTTTCAACCATGTCGCGTACGCGGATCAGGCCATCACCGATGTCGTCGCCGGCAATCACGCCGTACTTGTTGGTTTCCTGAGGGTCGACCTCTTGAACCGCGACGATGGTGCAACGGTACTTCTGATACAGCTTGACCATCTGGGTCAGGACGCCGTCGCCTTCCAGGTTTACACACAGGTCATCGGCGAGTACCACGGCGAACGGTTCGTCACCGATCAGCGGGCGACCGGTCAGGATCGCGTGGCCCAGGCCTTTCATCTGGGTTTGGCGGGTGTAGGAGAACGAACACTCGTCGAGCAGTTTACGGATGCCGACCAGGTATTTTTCCTTGTCGGTGCCCTTGATCTGGTTTTCCAGCTCGTAGCTGATGTCGAAGTGGTCTTCCAGGGCGCGTTTGCCACGGCCGGTCACGATCGAGATTTCGTTCAGACCGGCATCCAGTGCCTCTTCAACGCCGTACTGAATCAGTGGCTTGTTCACCACCGGCAGCATCTCTTTGGGCATGGCCTTGGTCGCTGGCAGGAAGCGAGTGCCGTAACCGGCTGCTGGGAACAAGCATTTCTTGATCATATGAGTCCTTACAAAGGGCTGTGCGTACGAAATTCGGCGCAGTCTAATCAGGCCGCAGTCACCTTACAATGGGTCCTGCTGGCGTTGCGATGTCAACATAGAGAAAAAATGTTGGCGTAAGTTCCGCCCACATTCAATCAAGTGCCTTCGACGCTGTTAAAAATCGTCGGCTTGTGCCCGTTATTAAAGGGGCTGCAACCTTTTTAGCACGCTTTATGTTGATCGGCACTGACCTGCAACAACTTGCGCCGCCCCACGCCGTTTGGCGCTATCATTGCGCCCTTGAACCAGACAACGAGATTGATAGATGTCAGAACCAAAAGGCGTGAACGGCTACCTGATCACCAAGCGAGCGGACGGCTGGCACTTGATCAACTTCCACGGCGACAGCGTTGCCGGCGCATTCGCGACCGAGGCTCAAGCGTGCGCCGTGGCCGAAGTGTTTGTGGATGAAGCGGGCCACGCGTCGAGCAAACGTCCCAAGACCAAGTAATACCCGCCGCAACGCCAATCAAGCCTCGTTTTACGGGGCTTTTTTGTGTTTGTCTGTACCTTGATGGCGGTTCGCTATAATCTCGCCTGAAACGCCCCACGACAGTGTCAGCGCTTCCCTTCAACACCCTAATGATGACTCCCACATGAACAAGATTCTGGCACTGATTGCGGTACTGGCGCTTACGGCTGGCTGCACCACCACCTCCGACACCGTCCTGAAAAATGGCGAACAGGGGCTGGCCATCGACTGTTCCGGCGAGGCCAACTCCTGGGCCAGTTGCTATGAGAAAGCCGATGCGTCCTGCGCGGGCACCGGTTACCGAATTGTCGGCACCGAAGGTACGCCCGCCTTGAAAGAGGCCGACAAGACCCTGGGCAAGGACGTCGGCAACTACAAAACCCGCAGCGTGACCGTGGTCTGCAAATAAATTACATGTGAATCTCGGCGAACTTGATCCCCAGGCCGCGAATGGTCTCGATCAAGTCGTCCAGGCGCGAGAAGGATTCGACTTCGTCCTGGTCGTCTACCAGGAAATAGCTGCGACCGCCGCTCTTCTTGAAGAATACGATCCACTCGCCCGTATCCGCGGGATTTTGAATCACATGGGTCGCAGAAATATGCCCCCCTGTGTGCTGTTCTCTGACTTGCTCACGCTTCATGACTGAATTTCCGAAAAGACAATGCCGCTGATCCAGCGGCATTTTTTATGGGTTAGCGCCAGTTTAACGGATGCCTTGGCCGATCAGCACACCATCGACCATCTGCCCGTACAGATTGACGCCATCATTGGCGTGGAATTTTACCCGGGTTTTCTCCACGGAGCCTTCCACCAGGCGCGGATCCTGTGGGCGCTCGTGACGGTTGACGTAGGCGGCGACATCCCACGCCTGCTGGTCGCTCAAGCTGCCTCCCTTGCCCAGTGGCATGTTGTGCTTGATGAAGGACGCTGCCGTGTTGATCCGATGCATGCCCGCGCCCCAGTTGTAGGAGTCTTTACCCCAAAGCGGCGGCATCACGTAACTGTCCCCGACTTTCTGGCCCTGGCCTTCCGAGCCGTGGCACACCGCGCACTGGCCTTTGTAGACCTCGGCGCCCCGTGCCAGGTCGTAGCCCTTGGCGGGTGCCGGCACCTGCGGATAACCCCGCCCGGGCAATTCGACGCCCAATGGCGCCTTGCTCGCCAGCCAATAGGCATACACCGACAGCGCGGTAATCTCCGGGCTGTCTGCGGCAGGTGGCGCACCGCCGTTCATGCTGAACTGGAAACAGCCCTGCAACCGCTCGGCGAAGGTGTTGACCTTGTCGTTCTTTTTTCGATAGGCCGGGTACATCGGGTAAGCGCCCCACAGCGGAGCGGAATTGGCCAACCGGCCCTGGTCCAGGTGGCAATTGCTGCAATTGAGACCGTTGCCGACAAATTGCGGCGCGAGGCGCTTGGTGTCGACAAACAACGCATAGCCTTGCTTCACCAACTTGCCGTAGGCATTGTCGGGCAGCTCGCTCTCTTTCGGCGGCTGGAACTGCACGCCAGCCCCAGGGCCGGCGGTAGGCTGCAACTGTGACTGATCGTCCATGGCGATGGTGGCGGAATGGGCGGGCAAACTGATCAGGGCTCCCAACAATAGGCGCTTCATGGCTTGGCCTCCTGGCCGCTCAACGAGGCAAAATAGGTGGCCACCGCTTGCACTTCTTCAGCCGTCAGCGATTTGGCGATGTGGCCCATCAAATCGTTCGGATCGTTATGGCGCGTGCCACTGCGCCAGGCATTCAACTGCGCCGCCAGATAGGCTGCGGACTGCCCGGCCAAGGACGGAAATACGTCGCCGACCCCAACGCCAGCGGGCCCATGGCAACTGACGCAGGCTGGAATCTGACGCTCCCACGCGCCTTGCAGGGCGATTTTTTGCGCCGCCTCGGTTGGCATAACGCTGCGGTGCACAGGGGCAATCGCCGGGGCAGGCATTGCCGCCAACTGCTGGGTCACTGCGCTGATTTCCTCTTGCGTAAGGGCGCTGGCCAGCGGTTGCATCACGGGGTTATTACGAAGGCCACTTTTAAAATCCTCCAGCTGCTTGCGCAAATACCCTGCCGGCAACCCGGCCAGGCGCGGAAAACCCGCCGCTGCCAGCCCCAGGCCGTCCGCCCCGTGGCAAGCCACACACGGCGCAGCTCCCGGCTGCGAGCCGCCTTGCGTAAATACGTTTTTCCCCTCCAGCGCGTGGGCATTACCCAGCGCCAGCAGCAATGCGCTACCTATCAGTACTCGTTCCAGAGACATCATCACGGCTCCATTTTTATAGTTATATGCTTAGGCTAATCAGGCATAAGCCTACAAATGGTAAGGCAATGATTTGGTCGCTACAACACCTGGCGCCGAAGCAGATCGCCAGTGACCTGAAAATCGCCCACAAAAAACCCGACACTGCAGCAGCAGGTCGGGTTGATTGATCGGATTCAAAAATGGCCGGGCTATGGGCTCAACCGGAAATGCAAGCTTCCCCGGCAGCCTTCACATCACCTGGGCGAATAGGCACATTGGACATGCTCTCATAGAGCTTGATGCTGCTGCCGCTTGAGCGCTCTTCAATTTCGAAGATAGCGGAGGGGTCAGCAGAAAACTTCTGCGGTACGATAACCTGCACGCCATCCTTGTGAGGCTCGATCTGCGACGGCCTGCGGGTTTTAGACAGTTTCTGGACCACGCACGCCGCATATTCCTGCGGTTTTTTCCCGGAGATCACTGCCAGCGTCGGTGGGGTCTGCTTGATATCCGCCACCGAAGCACATCCACCCAACGCCAAGGCCAGAACCAACACACTCCACTTCATATAAAAACCTCCGATAAAGACCCTACGACAGCGAGGAAGGTATTTTTCTCCCGCCCGCGTTGGATTTATCCCTGATAACTCGGTAAATAACTGTTTTAAATTGTCGAAGTCGTCGACGACGGTCCGATAATAAACGTGCTGGGGCTGATAAACTCCATCTTAACCTACGTATCGTTCTGATTTTTCAGAAAAAGCCCTTCTGGAGACACCGCATGAAATTCATTCACCAGCGCGAACACCTTAATGAAGGAGATATTGTCGTCATTGAATGCTCGCAAACCTGCAATATCCGCCTGATGAGCGACGCGAACTTTCGCAGCTTCAAGAACGGTGGCCGCCATACCTACCACGGCGGCGCGTTTGACAAGTTCCCGGCGAAAATCACCGCGCCAAGCACCGGGTTCTGGAACATTACCCTGGATGTCGTTACCCGCCGCGCCATCAGCGTGACCAAAAAGCCGACCTTGTCCCACAAGATCCGCATCGTGCGCCGCACCAATTCAAAACTGAGCTGACAGGAATGCCCGTGACTACCACCAAATATGTAATCAAGTACAAACTCAACGGTGAGCGCCGCTTCGAATTCGCCCAATTGCAGGCCGGCAGCATCGAGGAAGCCATGCAAGCCCTGGCAAAAATCCACGATGCCAGCGATAAAATCACCGACATTAATGTGAGCAAGGCCCTGTAATTCGAGCGCAAGCATCGGAGTGTCACGCCGCTGACGACTTCCTAGACTGGCAGCCTTTATCCGCTGCCACAGGAACGCGTCGATGCCTTCTACTCCACTGCAAGAACGTCTGGCCAGGCTGAACTGGGACGAGATCGAGCGAGACCTCGATCAACAGGGCAATTCGTTGATTGCAGGCCTGCTGGATCACAGTGAATGCGCCGAACTCAGCAGCCACTATCCTCGACACGAATTGTTTCGCTCCCACGTGCTGATGGCCAGGCACGGCTTTGGCCGGGGCGAGTACAAGTATTTCCGCTACCCACTGCCCTCACGGGTCAGCGAGCTGCGTGAACAGCTGTACCAGTACCTGGCTCCCCAGGCCAATCGCTGGAACGAACAGATGAACCTGCCCATCACCTATCCAGCGCACCATGCCGACTTCATTGCCCGCTGCCACGCGGCGGGACAGCAACGCCCTACCCCGTTATTGCTGCACTATGGCCCAGGTGACTACAACTGCTTGCATCAAGATCTGTACGGGGAGCATGTATTTCCCCTACAAGTGGCCATCCTGTTATCGCAGCCGGGAGAGGATTTCCGTGGCGGCGAGCTGGTACTGACGGAACAGCGGCCGAGAATGCAATCCCGAGCCCAGGTGGTGCCACTGAACAAGGGTGATGCAGTGATTTTTGCGGTCAATCAGCGGCCAATGCCCAGCGTGAGGGGGTTTCATCGGGTCACCTTGCGCCATGGGGTCAGTGTTCTGCACAGTGGTACACGACATACCTTGGGAGTGATTTTTCACGATGCACAGTAAGATCGATCCCGGGCCCACCGCCGACCTGTTCGCCGAAGAGGCCTTGCAACAGCCCCCGGGGCGCGAGCAAATCGGTGAACAGTCCTACGTTCTCAGGGGCTACGCCTTGCCTTGGGTCGAGCGTTTGCTGCCGGAACTCAGGCGCGTGTTGGCGCAGTCGCCGTTCAGGCAAATGGTCACGCCGGGAGGCTTTAAAATGTCGGCGGCGTTGAGCAGTTGCGGTGAGTTGGGTTGGACTACCGACCCCAGCGGCTATCGCTACTCTCCGGTTGACCCCAACAACCACCAGCCCTGGCCAGCGCTGCCTGCGACGTTGCGCCAACTGGCCGTGATGGCGGCGGCAGACTCGGGCTTCGATGATTTCGAACCAGACGCCTGCCTGATCAACCGCTATGTGCCTGGCGCCAAAATGTCCCTGCACCAGGACAAGAACGAGCGTCGTTATGCCGCGCCGGTGGTCTCGGTGTCCTTGGGTTTACCAGCAATCTTTCTCTTTGGCGGCCATGCACGCAGCGACAAAACGCAAAAAGTCTCGCTGTTCCATGGTGATGTCGTGGTATGGGGCGGCGTAGACCGCCTGCGTTTTCACGGCGTGATGCCGATCAAGCCAGGCACGCATCCGGTCATGGGGCCGCAGCGGATCAACCTGACGTTTCGAACCGCCGGGTGAATTTGACCGCAAGCATCGGAGTGATGCGAATGCCGCACAGGGTTAACCTGGCATTCTTCAACCAGGAGCCGCCACCATGACCGCGCGTCACGCCACTGAGCAAGACCCCCGCTGGGCCGCCATCGTCGCCCGCGACGCCAAGGCCGACTTGACCTTCGTCTATGGCGTGAAAACCACCGGCGTGTACTGCCGCCCCAGCAGCTCCGCCCGGCGTCCGCTCCCGCAGAACGTCGAATTCTTCGACACGCCGCAACAAGCCGAAGCCGCGGGCTACCGGCCCAACAAACGCTACTCCGGGGACCAGACCCAAGTGGCCGCACGCCATGCGCAATTGGTGGCGGGCGCCTGCCGGCACATCGAACAGGCTGAAGCCTTGCCATCCCTTGAAGCCCTGGCCGCCCTCGCCGGCTTGAGCCCGTTCCATTTTCATCGGGTGTTCAAGGCGGTCACCGGGCTCACGCCCAAGCGCTACGCCAGCGCCCATCGCTCGCGCAAGGTCCGCGACGGCCTTAAGGAGCTGCACTCGGTGACCGACGCGCTGTACGACGCTGGCTTCAATTCCAACAGCCGCTTTTACGAGACCGCCGACCAATTGCTCGGCATGAAGCCTGGCGACTATAAAGCGGGCGGCACCAACACGGATATTCGCTTCGCCGTTGGCCAGTGCTCATTGGGTGCGATTCTGGTGGCGCAGAGCAATCGCGGTGTGTGCGCGATCTTGCTGGGGGATGACCCGGACAAACTGCTGCGCGACCTGCAAGACCAGTTTCCGCGTGCCAATCTGTTGGGCGCCGATCATGCCTTCGAACAGCTGATTGCCCAGGTGGTGGGCTTCATCGAGGTGCCGGCCCTGGGCCTGGACTTGCCCCTGGATCTGCGCGGCACCGCGTTTCAAGAGCGGGTGTGGCAGGCCTTGCGGGAGATCCCGGTGGGCAGCACCGCAAGCTACGCCGAGATCGCCCAACGCATCGGCGCACCTACCGCCTACCGCGCCGTGGCCCAGGCCTGTGGCGCCAACTGCCTGGCCGTGGCGATTCCCTGCCATCGCGTGGTGCGTGCCGACGGCAATCTTTCGGGCTACCGCTGGGGCGTTGAGCGCAAACGGCAATTGCTGGAGCGCGAAACCCCGGCGCAGTCCTGACCGCCGCTACAACAGTTTGCGCTTGCGAAACTCCGCCACCTTATGCCGATTGCCACACAGCGCCATGCTGCACCAACGGCGCTTGTGGCCCTTGGTGCGATCGTAGAACCACAGCACACACTCGGGGTGTTCGCAGGTACGGACCAGGCCGAAATCCCCGTCCACCAACAACATCGCGGCCGCTTCGGCAATCGGCGACAGCAATTGCTCGGCGGTTTGCTGTTTGCGCTGGCGCTCCAGGCGTAACTCGCCAGGCGCAGGCCAAGCCAGTTGCGGGTGGCTGACCGCCTTGCGCAAAAACGTATTCAGTGCAGCGGGGTCACCCTGCAGGCCCGCCTTGCGCTGCTCCAGCAACAACCGGATCACTTCGCGCAACCCCCGCGCCGCGCCCAGTAATGCGCCCTCCTCGAAAGCCGGCACAGCGCCCTCCTCAACCCAGTTCAAACGCACCAGCCAACGTTCGACATCACCATCACCTTGCCAGAACTCAAAAGGCACGCCGTCGACATTCGCCCGGGTGTTGAGCATGTCCAACACAGGGTGGTCAGCCAGAACGTAAGGTTCCAATGGGGAGGGGGTAATGGCAGTCATGGTGAATCCTCTTCAATTCCGTGCAATCGTAACCGCTTACAACGCCTTTGGGTAGTTACTTAACTCACCAAAAAGTAACCTATAAATATTATTTGACAGGTTACTTATTCGAGCGCAGCCTTTGAAATCTGTAACCCAATAAACCAATTTATATAGTTACTCAAAGGAGCCCGATCATGTCGATTTCAGCCCCAGTGGTTCGCTACCAGCACGTTGATGCCGATGGCGTGCGCGTGTTCTACCGCGAAGCCGGCGACCCGTCCGCACCCGTGCTGTTGCTGCTGCACGGTTTCCCAAGTTCGTCCCACATGTACCGCGATTTGATCCCGCTGCTCGCCACCCGCTACCGGGTCATTGCCCCGGACCTTCCGGGCTTCGGCTTCACCGAGGTGCCCGCCGAGCGCAATTACCACTACAGTTTTGACAACCTGGCGACCACCGTCGGGCATTTCGTCGACGCCCTGCAACTGCGCCGCTATGCCCTCTACGTGTTCGACTATGGCGCGCCGGTGGGCCTGCGCCTGGCCGTGGCACACCCGGAACGGGTCAGCGCGCTGGTATCGCAGAACGGTAACGCCTACCTGGAAGGTCTGGGCGACGCCTGGGACCCGATCCGCGCGTATTGGGCCGAGCCAAGCCAGGCCAATCGCGAGGTGATTCGCAATGCCGTCATCAGCCTGGAAGGTACGCGCTATCAGTACCTGCATGGCGTCCCGCAACCTGAGCTGGTTGCGCCTGAGTCCTACATGCTCGACGTGCTCCTGATGCAGCGCCCCGGCAATGACGAGATCCAGTTGGACCTGTTCCTCGACTACCGCAACAACCTGACGCTGTACCCGGCATTCCAGGCGTTTTTCGAGGCCACGCAAGTGCCGACGCTGGTGATCTGGGGCCAACACGACCCGTTCTTCATCCCGCCAGGCGCCCATGCCTATAAAGGCAACAACGCCAACGCGGTGGTGGAATTGCTCGACACCGGCCACTTCGCCCTGGAAACCCATGCCGTGCATATCGCCCAGCGGATTCACGAGGTACTCGGGCACGCCATCGACTGATGGCCCGGCATGAAACACTGGGCCCGTCCAGTGAATAATACAGACTGGCCTGGTGCTACCTGGCCCTGCTAAAACGACGGCACAGCATCCCACCGTTGGAGAAGCGCACCATGAGCACCTGGCCAGACACCCGGATTCTTGACCTGCTGGGCATTGAGTTACCAATCATTCAGGGGCCCATGGCGAATGCCACGAGTACCGCGATGGTGATTGCCGTCAACCAGGCCGGGGCCCTCGGTTCGATGCCGGCGGCAGCGTTGAGCATCGAGCAGTTGCGCGAGGCACTTACGGTTATTCGTCAAGCCAGTTCGCGGCCGTTGAACGTGAACTTCTTCTGCCATCAGCCGCCAGCGCCGGATGCCGACCGCGACCTTCAGTGGAAGAACCTGCTGGAAACCTATTACCGTGAACTGGGCGCTGACTTTGACGCCCCGACGCCCGTCTCCAACCGCGCACCGTTCAATAACGCCGCCTGTGAAGTGGTGGAAGAATTCCGTCCGGAAGTCGTGAGTTTTCATTTCGGCCTGCCGGAAAAATCCCTGCTGGACCGGGTCAAGGCTACCGGGGCAAAGGTGCTGTCGTCGGCCACCACGGTAGAAGAAGCTATCTGGCTGGAGCAACACAGCTGCGACGCGGTCATCGCCATGGGTTCCGAAGCCGGCGGCCATCGCGGGATGTTCCTCAGCGACGACCTGAATAGCCAGATTGGTACGATGGCCCTGGTGCCGCAGGTGGTGGATGCCGTGAGCGTGCCGGTGATCGCAGCGGGCGGTATCGGTGATGCGCGGGGCATTGTCGCGGCCTTCGCCCTCGGCGCATCGGCAGTGCAGATCGGCACGGCGTACCTGTTTACCCCCGAGGCCACCGTCTCGAAGTCGCACCACCACGCCTTGCGCAATGCCCAGGCCAGTGAAACCGCGTTGACCAACCTGTTCACAGGCCGCCCGGCGCGGGGCATCATCAACCGGGTGATGCGTGAGTTGGGTGCGATCAATCCGAAGGCACCGGCGTTTCCGTTGTCCGGCGGTGCGTTGATGCCACTCAAGGCCAAGGATGAAGCCGGCTTCAGTAATTTGTGGTCGGGCCAGGCGCTGCGCCTGGGCAAAGACATCTCAACCTATGACCTGACGCTGGAGCTGGCCGCACAGACCCTGGAAAAACTCGGCCGACGCTGAACCTGAACTCCCGGGACAACTTTGCACTGTACCGGCAGTGGCCAACCGCTATATATTCCCATACATAGCGGTAGACCCCCTCTGCCTATAACAAGCCGCAAACCCCAAGGAGCTTCTTGATGATGATTCGCGCCTCACGCCTGGCCCCCACGGCCCTCGCCACCCTGATCGCCGCGTTTGCCTTCTCCTCGGCGAACGCCGATGAAGTCCAGGTGGCCGTGGCTGCCAACTTCACCGCCCCGATCCAGGCGATTGCCGCCGACTTTGAAAAAGACACCGGCCACAAGCTGGTCGCGGCCTACGGTGCCACCGGCCAGTTCTATACCCAGATCAAGAACGGCGCGCCGTTTGAAGTCTTCCTCAGCGCCGACGACACCACCCCGCAGAAACTTGAAGCCGAAGGCGACACCGTCAAGGGTTCGCGTTTCACCTACGCGGTAGGCACCCTGGCGCTGTGGTCGGCGAAGGAAGGCTACGTGGACGCCAAGGGCGACGTGCTGAAGAAAAATGAATTCAAGCACCTGTCCATCGCCAACCCGAAAGCCGCGCCGTATGGCCTCGCTGCCACTCAAGTGCTGGCGAAGGAAGGCTTGACCGAAAAGGTCAAGGACAAGCTCGTTGAAGGCCAGAACATCGCCCAGGCCTATCAGTTCGTGTCCACCGGCAACGCCGAATTGGGTTTTGTCGCGCTGTCGCAAATCTACAAGGACGGCAAGGTCACCAGCGGCTCGGCCTGGATCGTGCCGTCGTCGATGCATGACCCGATCAAGCAAGACGCGGTGATCCTCACCAAAGGCAAGGACAGCGCAGCCGCCAAGGCCCTGGTTGAATACCTCAAAGGTCCGAAAGCCGCCGCAGTGATCAAGTCCTACGGTTACGAGCTGTAAATGCCGCTGTCGAGTGCCGATTTTTCCGCGATCTGGTTGACCCTGCAGCTGGCGTCACTGACCACGGTCATCCTGTTGATTATCGGCACTCCGATCGCCCTGTGGCTGTCGCGCACCCGTTCGTGGTGGCGCGGCCCCATCGGCGCGGTGGTGGCCTTGCCTCTGGTGTTGCCACCCACGGTGATCGGCTTCTACTTGCTGCTGACCATGGGCCCCAACGGCTACTTCGGCCAGTTCACCCAATGGCTGGGCCTGGGAACCCTGACCTTCAGCTTTGCCGGGCTGGTGATTGGCTCGGTGATCTATTCCATGCCGTTCGTGGTGCAGCCGCTGCAAAACGCCTTTTCTGCCATCGGCACTCGCCCACTGGAAGTGGCCGCCACGTTGCGGGCCAATCCCTGGGACACTTTCTTCAGCGTGATCCTGCCCCTGGCACGCCCGGGGTTTATCACGGCGTCGATTCTCGGTTTTGCGCACACGGTCGGTGAGTTTGGCGTGGTGCTGATGATCGGCGGCAATATTCCGAACAAGACCCGGGTGGTCTCGGTGCAGATCTACGACCACGTCGAAGCCATGGAATATGCCCAGGCCCACTGGCTGGCCGGCTCCATGGTGGTATTTTCTTTCCTGGTGTTGCTGGCGCTCTACTCCAGCCGTAAAACCAAAGCGGGCTGGAGCTGATGTCGATGATCGAGGTGCGCCTGCAACTGAAGTACTCCGGGTTCGCCCTGGACGTCGACCTGCAACTGCCCGGTCGCGGGGTGACGGCGTTGTACGGCCACTCCGGCTCGGGCAAGACCACTTGCCTGCGTTGCATCGCCGGGCTGGAACGCGCCGAAGAGGGCTTCGTGCAGATCAACGACGAAGTCTGGCAAGACAGCCGCAAAGGGCTGTTCGTGCCGCCGCACAAACGCGCGTTGGGCTATGTGTTTCAAGAGGCCAGCCTGTTCCCGCATTTGTCGGTGCTGGCCAACCTGGAGTTCGGCCTCAAGCGTATCGCGCGCCAACAACGCCGGGTGGAGATGAGCCACGCCACCGAACTATTGGGCATCGGCCACCTGCTGGACCGTCATCCGCAGCACCTTTCCGGCGGTGAACGCCAGCGCATCGGCATCGCCCGCGCCCTGCTCACCAGCCCGAGCCTGTTGCTGATGGACGAACCGTTGGCGGCGCTGGACAGCAAACGCAAAAGCGAGATCCTGCCGTACCTCGAACGCCTGCACGACGAACTGGAGATTCCGGTGTTGTACGTCAGCCATGCCCAGGACGAAGTGGCGCGCCTGGCCGATCACATCGTGTTGCTCAGTGACGGCAAGGCCCTGGCCAGCGGCCCCATCGGCGAAACCCTGGCCCGGCTGGACCTGCCCCTGGCCCTGGGCGACGACGCCGGCGTGGTGATCAACGGCACGGTCTGCGCCTACGACGAACATTACCAGTTGCTCACCCTGCAATTGCCCGCGAGCCAATTGCAGATGCGCGTGGCCCATGCACCATTGGCGCTGGGCAAACAGTTGCGTTTCAAGATCCAGGCGCGCGACGTCAGCTTGAGCCTGCAGGCCGAGGAACACAGCAGCATCCTCAATCGCCTGCCGGTGACGGTGACCCAGGAAATCCCGGCGGACAACGCAGCCCATGTGCTGGTAAGCCTGGATGCCGCCGGCACGCCGCTGCTGGCGCGGATTACGCGTTACTCACGGGACCAATTGCAACTGCATCCCGGCCAGACGTTATGGGCGCAAATCAAGGCGGTGGCGGTACTGGCCTGAGGCGCACTTTGCCTGGCCCGCAGCGACCTGACTCTGCCGCTATCCAACAAAGCTATTGATCAATAGAGGCCGGCGCACAAGCCTGCGCCTGTGGCATCAGACGTATATCCACCCGACGGTTGGCTGCTCGGCCAGATGCTGTGTCATTACTGGCGATCGGCTGCTTGCCTGCTGCGGCCTGGACGGCAAAACAGTTATCCGCAAGATCGCCCATACGCTGCATCCAGTCGCGTACCGCCGAGGCGCGGGCGTAGGACAGTTGAAGGTTCTGCTCAGAATCGCCGGTGGTGTCGGCATGTCCCACAATCACGATCAACCAGCCCGGCTGCGCCTTGATGTTGACCAGCGCATTGATCAGCACCTTGGTCGACTCGGGCTTGAGCTCGGAGCTACCGGCATCGAACAGCGACAGGCTATCCAGGTGCACCGTATCGGGCACCGGCTGCGGCGGCGAGGCGGCCTGGCTCCACCACCAAAACCCAACTCCGAGGGCGATTGAGGCGAGCAGTGCAAACAGCCAAAGGACAATACTGCGCTTGTGGGTTTTGTTGGCGGCCGGCGGAAGCTCCGGCATCGGGTGGGCTGGCAGGACTATCACCGGCACCACGAAAGCCGGCTCGGGCGTTCTCATCAACATTGGCAGCGCCGGCAGCATTTCACCCGAAGCAACGTTACGTTGAAGGCGTTGCATCAGGCTGGCTATCTGATGACGCAGCGCCTGCAAGCTGACGAGAGACACTTGCCCCCGACGATCCAACTGCGCGGCTAACCGATCCAGTTCAGCGCCCAGCCGCGCCAATTGGGACAGCGTCTGCTGGGTAACTTCAAGGCTGCGCAACAATGGCTGCCATTGGGCAAACAGCCAGGCGAGAATCCCCATGCGCATCGAGTGCATCAGCGGCCACACCGTTGTCCATTCACTGCACAGCACCTCAATCAACGTTACCCCTTGCGCCATGCCTTCCAGGCCGTAGCAATGGCTGCGCGCCAACGCAAAAGAGGCCGCGGTTTGCAGGTCTGCGCCGTTGTTCTGAAATAACGTCAAGCACAACTGCTCGACCTTGACCCAGTCGACGGCCGGGCATGCCGGATGGCTCAGTTTGGCCAGCTCGTCACGTAGCACCGTAAATTCACCGAGGCCGCGCGGGTCACCGCCGACTCGAATACGCATTTCAAATAACGCTGTCATCCAGCTTCCCTTCCGTTACAGGTTTACGGTTTCGACAGGTAGTTCTGCTGCCTTAAATGGCGCACCAGGACTTTCCCCTCAGCCGCCAGGGTCGTGCCGAAGCTCACCCGCTCGCCGTTTTTCAGTTGCGCATCGAGGGCATATTCCAAATGACCTGGCCGGGTCTGGGGCAGCAGTTCGATATTGACGGCGGCCAGGCGCGGCTCGTACTTGAGCAAGGTGTTGACCAGCGTCCCGATCAGGTCATGCGCCGATGCGGGCAGCCCTTGCAGGGTCTGCCCCATGTCCGGCAGGCCATAGTCCGGCAGGTGACTGAGCGATCCCGCCCGGCTGTTGAGGATGCGTTGCAGGTTGTCCAGTACCGACAAGGTGTGCTGGTCCTCTTCCGGAACGCGGTACAGGTCCAGTTCGCCGTCGAAATTCTGCAGGAGCATTTCGTAGAGCGATGGGTTCAATTCGCTCACGGCCTACTCCTTGGCCAACGGTTGCAAGGCCAGCCGATTGTTGTAGAGCTCGACCACCCTCGCCCGATCCGGGTCCAGATCATCACGGGTCAGGGTCAGGCGCCAGGTGTTCAGTTGGGTATCGGGTGTGCGCAACAACGCCACCACCGTGACGAACTGAGCATCCTTATCCAACGGCACATCAAGCTGTGCGCCCTCACCGGGCTTGATCACCAGTGCCTGCTGGCCCAACAGGTCGCTGCGCAACAGATTGTCAGCGTCGCCCAGCACACTGTCATAGGTCGCCTTCTCCATCACTTTGTTGTCGCGCAGCTGATACACGCGTACCACCGTGGGCACCGTTAAACCACGCATGTCCATGACGTCTGCGTTCGTCGCGGGGCGCCCGGTGAAGTCCAAGTGCAAAGTCTTTACTTGTTTGTAGAAGATCGCCTTGGCTGTGGACGTGGTGGTGTCGGTCACGGTCTGGGTCAACCCACAACCACTCAGGAGTGCGCCGAACACGGCCACCTTCACTAGATTAAAAACGGTACGTGACATGCTGCGCCTCTCTGAATTTCGGGTTGCTGTGCAGGCCCTGGTATCGGCCCAGGTTAATGGTGATTTTTTGCTGCTCCGTTACCTGCCAGGCGTCGCTGCCCAGCCCCAGTACGCCGGTCATCCCCAGCAGTACCGGCGCACCGCCCAGGATCGCCTTTGGCAGGCTGTGTACCGGCAGTGACAGCTGCAATTTCGCGGTGCAACGCCAGCCCAGATAGACCCGCAGCAATACCAGCAAGTCGTTGTGCAATGGGTTGCCCGGCAACCAGCCACGCGCCTCAGCCAGGTCCTCGGTGAACAGCCCGAGGTGCAACTGGCTGTTGACGTCGCGCCCGACGCTGCCTAACGGCGTGCCCTGGGACAAACTCACCGGGCAACTCATCGACAGGCTGGCCGGCTGCGCCATGGGCACTTTTTGTGGCCAGTGCCGCGTTACTCGCACCTGAGTGTTGGGGGCTAGCAGTTTGACGAGTGCGGTGATGCCCTCGGCATTGCGGGTAGGCAGACGCATCACACTGAGCAACGCCAGGAAACGTGATATCGGCGTTGTAATCTGCCTGTCGGTACCGGGAATCCCCAGACCGATCAGCCCCAGCAGGCATTGTGAAGTTGCATCACGGCCACCTGCCTCGAACGTCGCCGGGTAGGAGTACTTGCGCCAAATGCGGTAGAACTGCGTGAAGATCCTGTGGTTGAAAATATCCAGGAACGCCGCCAGGGCTGCATGTCCTTCGCGACGCTGGGCGATGTCGTCCAGGAAGGTGGTGGGCATCGGCGAATCGACGCCGTAAAGCCCAAGCAAGCGCGTACGTACCGTTGCAGGACGATCAGGATGTGCTTCGCCTATTTCGATGGCCTTCAGCTCCCCCGCGGGAAAGCCCATGCCGGGATCGGGCCGAAAGCGCACCGGGTCATCCGCCGGGTGCGCGGTACTCCCCAGCGGCGGGTGACCAGGCAACGCCTGTTCCAGCAACTGGCAGAATCGGTAAAGATTGGCTTCGGCGACCTGCCCTTCCAACGCTTCGAGTAATCCAGCGGCTTTCAGCCGGGAATACGCTGACTGTGGTTCTCGTTCCATCGCAGGCACTTTCCAGTAGGTTGCAGGATCAGCGTAAGCTGGTTGAACAAATGAATATCGGCGTACAGGCCAAAGAAACGATGGAGCATTTCGCCAAAGAGGCTGATGTCGCCCTCCCCTGAAAAACCATTCGCGTCCAGGGTGATTTCGATATCCACCCCACGCAGTAAAAAGCCTTTTTCAAAGCGCTGAACCAGGTGATGGCGAACCTCGACAATCGCCTCCAGACGGCGACGGTTCAGCTCGCCACCCGCCCAGTCGTACAACGCCAGGGTGCCGCGCAGCACCTCTGCGCTGTCGAGCATCGGCAGGAAATTCGAACCCAAGTGGCTGAGTACGCGCCAATGAAAACGATCACGATTGGGTGGGTAGCACGGCAAGCTTGGGGCGCACAGGTTGCGCACCCGCAGGCCGGTCTTGGTGGATTGCACCACGGTGTCGAGCAGGGTGCTTTGCAGGGCTTTGCGGGGTAACAGGCCGTTGGTGCCGGTCAACCGCAATGACAGGCTTTCGCCGGAGTGCAACTGATCTTTTTCGAAGCCATCACCGCCCAGGATCAACCAGGTGTCATGCAATCCCTTGGGTGAGCGCTTCAAGCGGGTATGGAAATACCGCTCAGGGGCATCGTCACGCAGCATGCCGCCCTTGTGGCGGAAGCTGCTGAATGGCACATAGTCGTGGCGCACGGCATTCTTTGACGAGGTCACCTGGTCGACCGAATAAATCTCGGTGTGGCCGTCCTGCAATCGCATGGGCCGCAACAGATAATCCGTTTGCAACTGCGCCAGGGTCAGGGGGTCGGACTCCAGCGCGAACAGATTGATCACCGGTACAGCATGCAGGCGAATGTGTTCATTGCTTACATTGAAATCCCGTGGCCATGCCTCACGCAGCACCACGTCCAATTCGAACCAGGACGTTTGCGCGCTCAGGCTGAGTTGCTCCAGGCCACAGAGGGTCACGAACATGAACTTTTCGCGGAAGGTGAAGTACTCCAGCAGCAACTGATAACCGCTGAACGCGCTGTCACCCTTGGGCCACAGGCCATCCTCATCGGCGAATCCCTTGGGCGCAAAATGGCCGTCCAATGGATGACGCTCCAGTTGCCCCGACAGACGCACATACAGCGCCTGGGTATTGAGCGTCAGCGCCTGGTGCAAGGCACTGGCCAGCGGTGCGTCGGCATTCAGGTACAGCGGCAGGCGGCTCAGGTCGAGCTCGCTCCAGTCTGTCAACGCGCCGCAGGCAAAGCGCAGGCGCAGCACAGAGCGGCCGTCCGGTTCATAAGCCAGTCGCACCGACTCCAGGGCCAGCGGTTGCAACGTCACGTCCTGAGTGGTGGTGTAACGACAACGGGTACGTTGCGAACCGATAGGCTGGGACAACACCTCAAAGCCCTTGCCGATGGCTTCGCTGCGTTTCATCTGTGCCAGCTCCGGCACCAGTTCGATAACCGAAAGCGATGGAATGGTGCGTAAATAATGCGGCCATAGCAGGCTGACCAGCCCTTCGGTCAGCTCGGGCAAATCATCGTCGAGCTTCTCTCGCAGGCGCCCCATCAAGAACGCAAAGCCCTCGAATAGACGCTCCACATACGGGTCTTGCGCACCGGGTTTGTCCAGGCTGAGCTGGGCTGCCCGATCCGGGAAGGCTTCGGCGAATTCCTTGCCAGCTTCGCGCAAGTAACGCATTTCGGCGTCGAAGTAGCGCAGTGTCAAATTGTCCATGCTCACACATAAATTCCTGATGAAAGAGGGTTAGTCGCAGAGCACCGCCGCGCGCACCGGGTCAATCGCTACCAATGCGGCCAGCAAGGCCTCGGCACGCCGGGCCAGGGTGGGTTTGTCGGCATCGTTGCGCTGTGCTTTCAGACGTAGCAGCTTGAACAGGCGCGCCTTGACCTCAAAATTCAGTTCCGGCTCCCACACCGCCAGTGCATGGTGCTGCGCGGTAGCGTCCAGCTCCCCCAGGAGATGAACAGCCAAGTCGCTCTTGCCGTATTGTTCGGCCACGCGAGCCATCAACAAGCGCAGCAGCCAGCGCTGGCGGCCGGTCTGCACGTCGGGTCGGGTCGACAGCCAGGCGAGCGCCGTTTCCACACCATCGCTGTCAGCCTGGGCCAGGGCTTCACTCTCCAGCGACAAGATTTCTGCGTCTGCGGTGGTGAGCGCCGCCTTTGGTGCAGGCAACTATTGCTGCGCACGATTGCCGCTGACGTGCTGGGTAATCCAGTCACGGGTGGTCTCGTCAGCGAACGGTGCTCCATCGTTCCAGTGCAACAGCTCCAGGCCAGGCAAGCGCTCAAGGAACATGCCCAAGTCACGCTTGACGATGTCGGCCCAGCTGTCTTGTGGCGCAGGTTGTTTGTTCAGCGCCTGGTACAGGTACCACTGCAAATCCAGCCAAAAGTGGTTCACGCCTTCGGCGTACACCCGCTCGACCTGGTCGAGCAGTTCGCTCCAGCTTTGTTGCAGGTACAGGCGTTTGAGCTGTGCCCGATAATCAGCACGGGGCGCCGCAAGCCGTGTATTCCCGAGGGCTTCCTCAGGCGGTGCCTGATGCACCGTGTCCCAACGCAAGCTCTTCATCAGCCGATGCGCCGCCAGCCAGCCTTGAGGCTGCTCGCGCAAATAACCCGCCAGCGCCCTGCCGTTGTCCAACAGATCGCGCCCGGACTTGACGGGCGTGGCGGAAGGCGCCGTGGCGTGGGTGCTTGAGTCATGACTGGCACTGTGTTGCGGTACCAGCGCATCTACCCCGCCGGACTGCGTCAACCGCGCGGACAACGCGCCATACAACGCCCCCAAAGCCGGGCGCTGGTCTTGCGGCCAGGCTTGCAGCCCACGCTCCAGCCAGGCCAGCGCTGCCACCGTGCGTTCGGCTTCACTGCGCACCACTTCGGGGTACAGCGACAGGCTGTCCAGTACCTTGCCACTGGCCAGCCATTCCAGCGCCATCTTGCGACTATTGGGGCGTGCCGGCAGCACATGGGCGGCGTAACGCTCCACCAATGCGGCAAGCAAGGTGAGGCCATCAGCCAGCCCGGCTTCCCCATCCTTTTGCAAACGGGCCCACAGGTAATACGTCGCCACACGCAAGTCTTTGCAGGTGTGGATCAGCAGCTTTTCTGCCAGGTGGACGACCCGCTCGGCATCCGCCCCGGACAGCTTGTTGACCTCTTCGCGCATGCGCTGGAAGTCGTCGTCATAGCCTGGGTCTTCGCCTGCAGGCGAGGCTGTGCTGATGGGTTGCAGCCACGGTTGCCAGCGGCCAGCCTGACTATGTGCCAAAGCCAGAGCGTCGCGGTCGCCGAGGCAGTGCGTGATCAAGGTATGCAGGCTCATTCAACGCCCCCGCTCTGCGCATAGGGCGCACTTGCTATGCCCTCATTGAGGAAGATCTGCGACGGCAACGTGAAGCCTCGCAGCGTGAGCAACGCCAACGGACCCGCGCCCAGTTCGGTGCGCAGGTTCCAGGTCAGGTTCAGCCCGTCGGGGGCCTTGAGCTCCATGCGGTAGCGGCTGTCGCCGTCGTCCAGCACGGTGATGCGGGCTTTTTCCAGCAAGCGGATCAGGCCCCAGGTGCCCTGGTAATCACCCAACAGGCGCTCGCCGGTATGCACACTGGTCCAGCTCAGGCTGGCGCCCGGGTAATCACCGCGGCCCGGCCAACTGAAGCGCTGCCAGAACTCTTTTTGGTTGAAATACTGATGACGTGCGCCGTTGAGGATGAAGGTGGTTTGCACCACATCACGCACCGGTTTGCCTTGCAGTTCGAAGCTCAATCCCATGCCGCCGTCGGTATAGATCACGTCGGCCAGATGACTGAGCTGATTGATCGCCAGCAGAAATTGCGGATTGATCCGTAGC